>JAZLHW010000104.1:0-32587 GCA_045617105.1 Selenomonadaceae bacterium
GTTGAAGAAGGGGACATCTTAGCTTCGTTATAACGCCATTGTTCATGAAAATGCCGTAAGCATTTTCCCTCCAATTTGCGTTTCAACGAAGCGGGAGATATGCTCACCGCTTGTTAAAATTTGTCTCCCCCACTTACAGCAAGCTGTTGAAGAAGGGGACATCTTAGCTTCGTTATAAAATAACATCTCTGATA
Source organism: Selenomonadaceae bacterium (assembly GCA_045617105.1). Classification (GTDB taxonomy): domain Bacteria; phylum Bacillota; class Negativicutes; order Selenomonadales; family Selenomonadaceae; genus CALELM01. Next base: position 195 of record JAZLHW010000104.1, read on the forward strand.
AAATTTTTCAATCTGAAATCACATAAATTTAATGCAGCTTCATATATGAAAAACAATGATACGCAAACCTAAAAAACAAAAAAGAGAGTATCCATCACGAACCGGATACTCTCTAAAACAATAAGCAAAAACTGGTCGGAACGACGGGATTTGAACCCACGACCTCTTCCACCCCAAGAAAGCGCTCTACCAAACTGAGCTACGTCCCGTTGTAAATCCTGCACAACATTCCACAAAACTTACTTTCCTAGTTTAACAAGAAAAGAAGAAAAAAGCAACACAAAATCTTTTTTCAATAAAAATTTTATGAACCATTTCGATAATGTCCTATTGTTTTATCGGCTGAACCCCTGTTCCCTTGTACTATCCTGCTCCCTACACCGATTCAGTGCCGGAATAAGAATGGATTCCCGTCTGAGAGTAAGAGATTTTGTCATATATAATTTTGCAATATCCGAAAGTCCCTCTGTGCAAGCGATAAAATCGTTGATGGTTACTCTTTCAGCCACGATACGCGGTACAATGCGCCGGATAGCCCGTTTCAGATCTTCAGGCGGATTTTTGAAAATCTCATGATAGAAAATGCGTTGCCCATTGTAGCGATAGACCGAACACAAATTGTATTCCGTACTCTTAAATGCTCCAGCACTATCTAGAAGTACCTCTTTCTCTGCATCAGAAGCTAGTGGGGAAAGCGAAGAACCACAATCATATACGGGTGCAGGGGATAGACTTCCATCCATAGTCTCAATCACTCCCCAATTATCTAAATGACGGTCACCATTTCCAATAAAAGCGTCTACTACGAACATATCCCAAAAGAAAGTTTTCAGTTGCTCCTTGTTTTGAATCATCACATCATCTTCTATCACATGCATCACATCTTCAATGGTTGTCTTATTTCTTTTTTGACTGTCCGTTTCATGCAGGAAAAATTTGCTGAACTCAATCAAGTGCCCACTATTTTCCTGACAAAACACCTCGCAAGCAACGGCAATTTTTTCCCTTTTGCTGTTAGGCGGAGTTGTAATTCCTAAAAAAGTGTTTTGTACCGGAATCCCTAGTATCTCAAAAATATGACAGCCGATATATTCTGAAAAGTGATTGTTAATATAGCTCATTGCCGTCTTTTTCAGCGTACGATTCGGATCGGGAAACTTCACCGTATAGAGTTTCCCTTCGTACTCCATAGCCTACTTACTTTCAGAACCACCAAAACGGTTTGGTAACCATTTCGCATGACTTAAGTCAATCATCGTACATCAAGCCCCCAAAATATTCTAAGATTTCTTCTCGGGTACTTGCCGAAATATATCCTTCTTTCATTGCATATTTCGTTTCGGAAAATAGATGATTCATCTCTGAAATCATGACGGGGAAATTTCGTTCTTCATATGCTTTATAAAATGCCAACATATTAGAAGAAAGAATCTCCTCATAATCCGTGGGATTGTATTTATAGGCTTTTTCCATATTCAACGCCTCCTATCCTAATTCCTATTAAATGATGTACTGCAAACATTGCAAAGAGAGGAACCGTTAAACGAAAAATATCGTGACCATGCTTTGACCGGAGATTACATAGGTTTTCGTGAATGTCATATTGAACCTGATTGGCTTCTTATCTATGCCATAAATAAAAGCCAGCTGATTTTGACAGCTTCACGCACAGGAACACATTCTGATTTATTTTGACGGCTTATTATCAGCCGTCTTTTTCTTGCTGCAAAAAAGCTCGTCCTTTATTTCAGTGCCTCCGCCACTCGCTGAAACGCAATGGCTGCCGCCTGAATCGTGCGTTCTATGTCCTCCTCTGTATGCGCACCTGACAGGAACAGTGTTTCAAACTGTGATGGTGCAAGGTAGATTCCCTGCTCCAGCATGGAAGAAAACCATACCTTGAAAGCCTCTTGATCGGACGCAGCAGAATCCTCATAATTCCATACCTCCTTCTCGTTGAAGAAGATACCAAACATGGAACCTGCCTGATGTGCTTGAATGGAAACACCTGCTTCCCGTGCTTTTTCCTGCCAGCCGAGAACCAGCTTCTTCGTCAAGATCGTCAGCTTGCGGCTATAGTCCGGCTCTCCCATCTCCGGCTCTGCCGTAAGGATCCGCAAGGTCGCCAGTCCTGCCGTCATCGCAAGCGGATTCCCCGAAAGCGTCCCTGCCTGGTAAACAGACCCTACGGGTGAGACTTGCTGCATGATCTCCCGCCTTCCGCCATAGGCCGCCACGGGAAGGCCTCCGCCAATAATTTTGCCAAGGCAGGTTATGTCGGGAACGATACCATACGCCGCCTGCGCTCCTCCAAGCGATGCCCGAAAACCGCACATCACTTCATCAAAGATCAAGAGCGCACCATACTTTGCCGTAAGGTCACGCAGCTTGCGCAAATATCCCTGCTTGGGGAGAACCAATCCCATATTTCCAGCCACAGGCTCAACGATCACTGCCGCAATTTCTTCTCCGCAGGATTCCATGACCTTTGCAAAGGCTTCCTCGTCATTGTACGGAATAGCGATCGTATCTGCAGCCGTCCCCCGTGTCACACCCGGAGAGCTTGGGACTCCAAATGTAGCCATGCCGGAGCCTGCACTCACCAAAAGGCTGTCACTGTGCCCATGATAACAGCCAATAAATTTCACTATCTTTTCCCGTCCCGTAAAGCCGCGGGCGAGGCGCAAGGCACTCATCGTTGCCTCTGTACCGGAATTCACCATGCGTATCATCTCAATGGAAGGATAGACCTCCATAACGAGCTTCGCCAGCTCTGATTCCACGCAGGTCGGCGCACCGTAGCTGGTACCCCGCTCTGCCGCCTCCTGCAAAGCCTTGACTACCTGCGGATGCGCATGTCCCACTGCCATTGGCCCCCATGAGCCAACATAATCAATATACTCATTGCCGTCAATATCGTAGATTTTCGAGCCTTTTGCACGGGCAATAAACGGCGGATCGCAATCCACGCTGGCATAGGAACGCACAGGGCTGTTCACGCCCCCCGGCATCAGATTTTTTGCTTCCTCAAAGGCCGCCTTGGATCTCTCCTGATTTCGCATGTCATTGCTCCTCCCTCAGCCATCTTGCCGCATCTATTGCATGATAGGTGATGATTATATTTGCCCCCGCCCGCTTCATGCCCATGAGCGTTTCCAAAACAATACGTTTTTCATCGATCCAGCCATTCCTTGCCGCAGCCTTTACCATTGCGTACTCCCCGCTTACATTGTAGACTGCCAGCGGATGATGGATATATTCTCTCACACGGCGTACCACATCGAGATATGCTAACGCCGGCTTGACCATGATGATATCCGCACCTTCGGACAGGTCAAGCTCCACTTCCTTCAATGCTTCCTCTGCGTTCGCTGGATCCATTTGGTACTGGCGGCGATCCCCAAACTGAGGTGCGCTGTCTGCCGCATCACGAAATGGCCCATAGTAGCCGGACGCATACTTTACTGCATAAGACATGATGGACGCATTGGAAAAGCCTTCCGCATCCAGTGCCTCCCGAATGGCTGCCACACGGCCGTCCATCATATCTGACGGTGCAATGATATCGGCACCTGCCTTTGCTTGGCTGACGGCTACCCTTTGCAAAAGCTCCAACGTAGCATCATTGTCCACATACTGCCCGCACAGTTTCCCGCAATGCCCATGCGACGTATACTGGCAAAGGCAAACATCTCCTACGATGATAAGCTCCGGTACGGCTTCCTTGATAGCGGCGATCGCTCTCTGCACAGGACTGTCCATATCCCACGCAGACGAACCGATCTCGTCCTTATAGGACGGCAAGCCAAATACTTCAACAGCCGGAATTCCCAAGGAATAGATCTCTCTTGCCAGCTCGACAGCACGATCCACGGACAAATGCCAGCAATCCGGCATACTTGGAATCTCTTCTTTTTTATTCTCTCCCGGCACGACAAAAATAGGATATACGAAATCCTTTGGGGAAAGGCTCGTTTCCCTCACCATGGCTCTCATTTCCCCGCTGATACGCATACGGCGCGGACGAAGCTTCTGTATATACATAAATTATCCCTCCATCAGATCCTCCTGCAGAGCCTTTACAAGACCTGCAATCGTATATTCCTTTGCCACAAGGCTCGGCTCAATTCCGTTTCTTCGGCAGGTTTCCGCCGTAATGGGACCAATGCAGGCAGCCTTTGCTCTTTTCAGCACTTCCCTGCTCTCAGGAAGCTTCAAGAAATTTGTCACCGTCGAGGAGCTGGTAAATGTCACAAAATCTACGGCTTCTTCCGCAAGCTTCTTCCGTTCTTCCTCGCGGAGTTCCTCCGTCACGGTTTGGTAGACAGGCACGACTATAACCTCCGCCCCCATAGAACGAAGTTCTTCTGGCAGGATCTCCCTTGCTGTCTGCGCTCTCGGAAGGAGAACCTTCTTTCCTTCCACCTGCCCCCGCAAGGCTTCTGCCAATGCCTCCGCCCGAAATTCCTTGGGGACAAGATCTGCACATAATCCGTATTCCTTCAATGCCTCTGCCGTTGCCGTACCAATAGCTGCAAGTTTTGCCCTTCCCAATGCCCTTGCGTCCTTGCCTGCATGGAAAAGTCTTGCAAAGAATTTCCGTACTCCATGCACACTGGTGAACACGAGCCAGTCACAGGAAGCAAGCTCTGCTATCTCCGCATCTGCAGACCTATACCCATCTTCCGGCGGAGCAATGCGGATAGCAGGCACTTCCAAGCACCTTGCCCCCAGCTCCTCCAAGGCAAATGTCAAGGCAGAGGCCTGTTCCCTTGCCCTCGTCACGAGAACTGTCTTGCCAAAAAATGGCCGCTGGGAGAGAGAATCGAACCATTGCAGCTGCTCCCGAAGTGTCACGACCTCCCCCACGATAAAGATAGCAGGCGGTTTGATCTGCAGCCTCTCCACGTCCGAGGCTGCTGTCCCTACCGTTGTCACCAGCACACGCTGTTCTGGCTTCGTCCCCCAACGAATCACGGCAGCCGGTGTTTCCGCTGATCTTCCGTTCGCCATCAGCTTCTGCGTAATGCTCGGAAGATTGGCGATCCCCATCAAGAACACCAAGGTATCTGTCCCCGTAGCAAGCTTGTCCCAACGCAGGGAGGAAGCTTCCTTTGTCGGATCCTCATGTCCTGTAATCACGGCAAAGGAAGTCGCTATCCCCCGATGTGTTACGGGTATCCCAGCATAGGCAGGCACGGAAATTGCCGATGTAATGCCCGGCACGACCTCAAAGGGAATCCCATTTTTTTGAAGGAGCAGTGCTTCCTCGCCGCCGCGTCCGAAAACAAACGGGTCGCCCCCCTTTAAGCGAACCACATACTTTCCTTCCTTCGCCTTGTCCACAAGGAGCTGATTGATCTCCTCCTGCTTCATCGTATGCCGATTTGAGGCCTTCCCCACATAAATATATTCCGCAGAACTTGGCGCATAGGAAAGGATCCTTGCGTCTGCCAATCGGTCATAGACCACGACCTCCGCCCTTTTCAGGCAGTCACATGCCTTGACACTGATCAAGCGATGTTCGCCGGGGCCTGCCCCGACCAAAGCTACCATACCCAACATTTATTTATCCCCCAATAAAAGCAAACCCATTTCCTGCAAAATGGCAAGCGCACCTTGATCTAACAGTTTCCCTGCCAATGCCCGTCCGAGCTGCTCTGCCTCATTTCGTCCGCCCGTGATTTTTTCACGGAATACCCTGCTTCCGTCCAAGGAAGCGATAACTGCCTCCACGCAAAGCTCTGTTCCCTTCCCTTCGGCATAGACACCAACAGGCACTTGGCAGCCTCCGTCCACCGCTGACAAAAAAGCCCGCTCCGCTCTCATGCAGTCCACGGTTTCCGCATCATTCAAAAATGCCGTCAACGCATTGATCTCATCATCATCTGCACGGGTCTCAATGGCAAGTGCGCCTTGTCCCACGGCAGGGAGCATGATCTCCTGCGGCAAAACTTCCGTAATTCTCGAACCAAAGCCCAAGCGTTTCAAGCCTGCCACAGCCAAAATAACAGCATCGAGTCCTTCCTCTTCCAGCTTCCGAAGCCTCGTATTCACATTCCCGCGCAGGGAGCAAATTTCCAAGTCCGGACGAACAGCAAGAAGCTGTGCCCTGCGCCGAAGGGAGGAGGTTCCTACCTTCGCCCCCAAAGGCAGTTCCGCAAAGGAAGGATAACGAAGGCTCACCATCGCATCCCCAGAATCCGATCGCTTGGTAATCGCTGAGATCTTGAGCCCCTCAGGGATCTCTGCCGGCATATCCTTGAGACTGTGCACAGCAAGGTCAATGCCTCCCTCCAGCATTTCCAGCTCCAGTTCCTTCGTAAAAAGCCCTTTCCCTCCAATTTTAGCCAGAGGAACATCAAGGATCTTGTCCCCCTTCGTAGTCATCAGCTTTTTTTCTACCGAAAGCTGCGGATATCTTTTCCTGAGACATTCTGCCACATAGTCTGCCTGCCAAAGCGCCAGTTTGCTGCTTCTCGTCCCTATCACGATTCCATTCTTTTTCATCCTGCGCACTTCCCATCCAATTCAAGTCAAACAGCTCTTGCAGTGCCTGCATATAGGACAGTTCTTCTTCTGTTCCTGCGGAGATCCGAAGCTCCATCATCGGCATACGGAGAAGCTTTCTCACGATTCTCTGCGTCATGCGGTTCACATGCCGCCACTCGTTTTCGCTAAGCCCCGAAAGCTTGCTCCCCTCCCGCTTCATTTCCCGAAGCCGGATCTCCTCTGCTCTCTTGGACAAGCGTTCCATAACAGGGCGCACGGAGAGGTATTTCAGCTTCTCGCAAAGCACGGTGACTTCCTCCTCCACGATACGCTCCGCCTGCACAGCCTCCCTCTGCCGTTCCTGCAAATGCTTGTCCACTACAGATTTCAGATCATCAATATTGTAGAGTGTCACACCGTCAAGCAGACCTGTCTCTGGCTCCACGTCACGAGGCACAGCAATATCTATCACAAAAACAGGCCGTCCCTCCCGCAGCTCCATAGCCTTCCGCATTTGCTCCTGCTTGACGATATAATGCGGTGCCGAAGTAGAAGTTACAATGATATCCACATCGGCATACTTAGAAAGCACGTCGGAGAGCGGAACTGCCTCTGCACCAATACTGTCAGCCAGTTCTTTGGCATGTTCCAAGTGACGGTTGGCAACATAAAGCTTCTTTATACTGGCAGACATCAAGTGCTGTGCCGTCAGCCTCGCCATTCTTCCTGCACCGATCAAGAGCGCACGGCATCCCTCAATGCCTCCCATGCTCTCCTTTGCCAGCTCTACTGCCGCATAGCTGATGGATACCGAATGGTATGCAATATACGTTTCCGACCGCACCCGTTTTCCTGCTGTCAATGCCCGATGGAACAGCAGGTTCAGCTGTGTGCCCGTTGCACCGCATTCCCGTGCCAATGCATAGGCTTCCTTGACCTGCGACAAGATCTGCCCTTCCCCCAAGACCAAGGACTCCAAGCTCGATGCCACACGCAGAAGATGCCGCATACATGCCTCTCCCACATAAAAAAGGAAATGCTGCCCTGCTTCCTCCTCGCAGCCAGCCAAGCAAAGAAGAAGCTCCTTCACAGTGTCCTCGTCCCTTGCCACCGCATACAGCTCCGTGCGGTTGCAGGTAGAAAGAAGCACAGCTTCACGGATCCCGTCCCATGACTGCGCTTCCTGCAAGGCACTGCAGATCCTCTCTTTGGAAAAAGAAAACCGTTCCCTGATATCGACCGGTGCCGTACTATGGTTTAACCCAATTGCTATCAATTGCATTTCGCAGCTCATCCTCCGCTTGGTCCAGCTGTCCCGCTTTCACCAAATCAAAAATATGTGCATCCATGGCAGTGCGCCAAAAGCTCTCCCTTGCACGGGCATCACGCAGCTTTCCCTTGACCTCCTGCCGAATATCCTGCAGCCGTTCCATCCATGTGCCGAATGCCTGCGGAAAATCCTGTTCCAAGCGTTTCCGTACCAGCCTTGAAAATGCCGGAGAGATATTTCCTGTGGACACAGACAGCAAAAGCTTCCCCCGTCTCACAATTGCCGGAACGATAAAGTCTGAAAGCGGCGGCTGCGCAGGTGCATTTACCAAGATCCCATGCGCCTTTGCATAGAGTGCCGCCTCACGGTTGACCTGCTCCCTGTCCGTTGCGCATACCACGAGGAAACACCCGTCCAGATCCTCCTGCCGATAGGTTCTCTGCACCCAGCGCAAATGAACCCCATCCACTAACTCGGCCAGCTCCGGACGAAGTGCAGGGGATATCACCGTCACCTTTGCCTCTGCCTCCAAAAGACCGCACACCTTGCGCAGAGCAACAGGGCCTCCGCCCAGCACCACGCAGGAACGGCCAGCAAGCTCCATATTGATTGGATACAACATCTGTCTCATCACCTATCAAAAACCAATATATTCCTATAGTATAGCATGGTTGCGGCATCTCTGCCACATTTTGAGGTTTCCCCTCTGCAAACAAAAAGCAGCCAGATCCTTCGGAGTCCCAAAAATTCCCCGAAAGACCCAGCTGCCAAATGATCCACAAATCTATAGATCTTTTCTCTTACAGCTTCACGTCTCTGACATTCTCCTGCAATTCCGTTGCCAGACTGGAAAGTGCATCGCTGGAAGCAGACAGCTCCTGCATAGAAGCCTCCTGCTCGGATACAGCATTATCCACATCTTGTGCAAACGTAATGCTGTCCTGATTGACCATAGCAATGGACTCCATAGCCGAAAGCAGGGAGGTACTGTTATCATCAACCAATTTGAGGCTGTCCGACGAAAGCTCCATGCTCTTCTGGAGGTTCCGTATCTCATGCTCGATCTTGGCAAAGGCAGCCTGAACCTCCTGCATCTTCTCTCTGTTGCCTTGTGCATGAGTATTTTCCTGCATCATCACCTTGACTGCTTCAGAGGTATCCGACTGGACTTCCTGAATCAATGCCGCAATATCCTTGGTCGCATTTGCCGAGCTCTCCGCCAGCTTGCGGACCTCCTCAGCGACTACGGAGAATCCACGTCCCGATTCCCCTGCGCGTGCCGCCTCAATAGCTGCGTTGAGTGCCAAGAGATTCGTCTGATCCGCTATGCCCGATATCGTGTTTACAATATCACCGATTGCCTTGGAGCGTTCACCCAAACGTTCCATCAAAGCATTGGCAGCACCCATTTCCTCTGCCATCTGCTTCGTAGCATCAATCGCATGAACCACGACCACATTTCCGCTCTTTGTGCCATCCAGCCCCGAATCCACTGCATTCTGCATGCCCAAAGAATTGTCATTCAGCTTTTCCACGCACTCACGCAGAACCCTTGCATTCTCAGCAGCATTCAGGATATCCTCCATCTGCTTGTAGGAGCCTTCCAAAAGCTCGCTTGATATCCTTTTCAGATTGGAAACGCTCGCCGTATTGGACGAAATGCTGGAACGCAAGACTTCACTGCTGTTTGTCATGCTGGTTGCAGATTTTCCTACAGAGCCGGCGATCTTCTTATTCACTTCCCTCATGCGGTTCTTCATAAGGTTCGCATTATGGGAAAGCTCTGCCAGCTCATCGGAACCAGACACAGGAAGATCCTGCACGGTAAAGTTGCCGTCTGCAAGCTCATTCAGCATGCTGTTCAGCTTCTCCAGTGCTTTCAACTTGATTGAAACCAAATAGGTTACTGCAGCACCGGCAATGATCAATACCAACAGCGTGAGACCGATCATGGAACTGAGATAAGTGTCACGCAGCGCTACGACCTTTTCCGCAGGAATCCCCACATACGCCATACCTATCGTTTCCCCGCTTTGGTTCTTGAGCGGTGCATAAGCACTGAAATATTTCTGTCCCAGCACCTCTGCCTCACCATAGTAAGGATTGCCGCCCTTCACGACCTGCGCTATGACTTCCTCGGACGCCTTGGTTCCCACAGCACGCTTCCCATTGCTCTGGTAAGTCGTAGACACACGCAGATCGCCTGCAAACAACGTGACATTGTTCTTCGACAAGCCTGCCACCCAGTCCACTGCCTTCTCGTTATCGTTCATCAGCTGGGTGCCCTTGTAGAGCTTTCCGTCCTTTACACTCCAGTCACCCGGATATTTAAAATCCAAAAGTGCCTGCATTTGCGACAGGTCAGCGGCAGCCTTGCTCTCAAGGATCTCACCAAAGCCAACATTGGCTGTCCGATACCCAAGAAATCCCAGACAAACGCAAACCACGATCAACACCAAGCTAAATCCCAATATTGTTTTTTGCTTTAATCCCATAAAAATACCCTCCGTCCAGACCTCGAATCCGACAGCCCCAAAGTCAAATACCTCACACGCACAACGAAATATCCTGCCAGAAAATACCCTGTTGGTATTAAATACTCCAAATCTTGCGATTTTCCTCTTTTTATTTTTCTTTCACTGTAAATTTTTTGAATTTCTTTAGGTGGGATAAAGCACAAAACATCTTGTCATCCCCCTCATTCTTGTTTTTCTTGTCATAGATGCTTGGATACGATAGAACGAAAGCAAGAAAAGGTGCAGGGGGCGAGGATTTCGTGCGAAGGATCAAGACGTTTGACGAGCTGACGATACAGGATAATTTTATCTTCCAAAAAACAATGCGGAACAAAAGCCTCTGCAAGGGAACAGTACAGAAAAAAAAGCTGCGAGGAATGGAGGCGAGAGTACATGACGCGGGAAATGGAACTGAGAAGCCATGAGAAAGAAAGCTATGAGGAAGGACTGGCTGCAGGCGAAGCACGAGGGAAGCTGGAAGGACTGGCTGTAGGCGAAGCACGAGGAAAGCTGGAATCTTATCGGAATATGATAGCTGTTGGGCTTTTGACATTGGAGCAGGTGATTGCATCGGGGCAGCTGAGCAGTGAGGAAATCGCAAGTCTGAGCAGAACATGAACCAACTATGCCTTGCAAGACTTCGTGATGAATTGAGAAAAGAAAACACAAAAGCGGCTGTGGAAAATGATTGCTCATTTTTCCACAGCCGCTTTTTAACGATAGGCAAACAAACGCTACAGATCTAGCCCCGCTTCTTCGTTAAGTATTCATCAATGGACGCAGCTGCCTTGCGGCCTGCTCCCATCGCCAAAATTACAGTGGCCGCACCGGTTACGATATCACCGCCGGCAAACACGCCTTCCTTGGAGGTAGCACAGGTCTCCTCGTCCGCTGTGATGTTGCCTCTCTTGGTCGTATCCAACCCCGGAGTCGTATGGGCAATGATAGGATTCGGCCCAGTCCCGATAGAAACGATCACCGTATCTACAGCAAGCTCAAACTCCGAACCTTCTACGGGAACAGGACGGCGGCGGCCAGACTCATCTGGCTCTCCAAGCTCCATCTTAATGCAGCGCATTCCCTTTACCCAGCCGTTTTCATCGCCAAGAATCTCTACCGGATTGTTGAGCAGCTTGAAGTCAATGCCTTCCTCCTTTGCATGCTCGACCTCTTCCCTTCGTGCCGGAAGCTCTGCCTCGCTGCGGCGATAAACGATATACACATGCTCTGCACCAAGACGAAGTGCCGTGCGTGCCGCATCCATTGCCACGTTGCCGCCGCCAATGATAGCTGCACTCTTTCCTACACGAATCGGTGTCGCATACTCCGGGAACTGATATGCCTTCATTAGGTTGCAGCGTGTCAGGAACTCGTTGGCAGAGTATACCCCGTTCAGGCTCTCGCCCGGAATCCCTTGAAAACGCGGAAGTCCTGCACCTGTTCCAAGGAATACCGCATCAAAGCCTTCTTCCTCCATCAGCTCGTCTACCGTGTACAAGCGGCCGATCACGGAATCCAGCTCGAACTTTACACCAAGCTTTGCAATATTGTCGATCTCCTTCTGCACGACCTTATCCTTCGGCAGACGGAACTCCGGAATTCCATAGGAAAGGACTCCGCCTGCCTTGTGCAATGCCTCAAAGACCGTAACCTTGTAGCCCTTCTTGGCAAGGTCGCCTGCACAGCTAAGTCCTGCAGGGCCTGCACCAATGACAGCTACCTTTTGCGCATCCGGTGCATACTCAATGGGTGTGACCTCCTCATTCTTTGCCATGTAGGTGTCAGCGGCAAAACGCTCCAAACGCCCAATGCCTACTGCCTCGCCCTTCTTGGCAAGAACGCAATACTTCTCGCACTGATTTTCCTGTGGGCATACACGTCCGCAAACCGCAGGCAGACCATTTGCCTCCTTGATTTTTTCAATCGCACCATCGAAATCCCGTTCTTTGATCTTCGCAATGAAGGCAGGAATATCAACAGAAACAGGACAGCCCTTGCGGCACTGCGGAATCTTGCACCCAAGACAGCGGTTTGCTTCAGCAACTGCTGTCTCCTCGTCATAGCCAAGTGCTACCTCATCAAAATTATGCGCACGAACCTTCGGGTCCTGCACGGGCATTTTATGTTTTTCCAAAGAAAGAGCCATCGTTATTTCCTCCCAAGTCCAATACGGCAGATATGTTCCTTTGCTTCAGCTTCCATATCCCGATACATACGCTGACGGGACATGAGTGCCTTGAAATCTACGAGATGGCCATCGAACTCAGGTCCATCCACACAAGCAAACTTCGTTTCATCCCCTACCTGCACACGACAGCCGCCGCACATGCCGGTACCATCCACCATAATAGGATTCAGGCTGACGACCGTAGGGATCCCCAGCTCTCTGGTAGCGTCTGCAACACTCTTCATCATGATAACAGGGCCTATCGCCGTAACCTGTGCAATTTTCTCCCCTCTGTCTACAAGCTCCTGCACGGCATAGGTAACAAATCCCTTGATACCCTTCGAGCCGTCATCGGTCGTAACCAAGACTTCATCTGTCACCTTGGACATTTCTTCCTCCATAATGAGGATATCCTTGCTTTTTGCCCCTATGACCGCAATAACCTTGTTGCCGGCCTCCTTCATGGCACGAGCGATTGGATGGATCGGTGCAACACCGATACCGCCGCCAACAACGACCACCGTTCCGTCCATCTTCTCAATTTCGGACGGCTTGCCCAATGGTCCAACAAAATCCAGCAGGGAATCTCCCTCATTCATCCCAGCCAGCTGTGTCGTAGACGCACCAATCACCTGAAACACGATGAGGATCGTACCTTTTTCCCGATCAAAGTCCGCTATCGTAAGAGGGATACGCTCCCCCTTCTCATCCACACGAAGAACGATGAACTGACCTGCCTGTGCTTTTTTTGCAACGCGCGGAGCCTCGATGTCCATAGCAAAGACATTCGGCGAAAGCTCCTCTTTTCTAAGAATCTTAAACATACTTCACGCTCCCATTTCAATATTTCCTAATCAAGTGAAACTCACTGGAAAACACCTGCGATATACTTCTCCAGATCCGTCCGAATCGGCATAAGGTAAAGATTGCTTCCTGTTTTTTCCGCAAACTCCATCACTTTTCTGGAAAAATCAATGCTCCATTCCAACGTAGGCTCAAACCCTTTGGAAAATACTACATTGTTCTTACGTTCCCAATAGCTTTGCGAGCGCAGGGACATCACAGGAGATACGCCCCAGTAGACCTCGAACCCCTCCAGCATATCCTGATAGATCTCAAGGTAGCGCATGTCAAAAAACGGCTGCGTGAAAAAACCAGCCGCTCCCGCCAGCTTCTTGCGCTGCACACGCACCAACTCATGCCGCATCGAACCCCGATACTGGTCAATTCCCGCATAGACCTTCACCTCAGGCATCTCACTGCGAAACTTCCGAATCACGTCTGTACTCACGGTCGGAAAGGTCTCATGCACCATATCCTGCGGGGGATCTCCTTCAATAACCAGCACCTCCCGAATATCATGCGCACGAAGGTATTCCTTCATCGCAAGAGGCTTTTCCAAGTCCACATCGATCGCACGGATATGCGGCATAGCCGCAGGAAAACATTCCCTCGCCATGCCTGCGCCTTCCCAGCTGCGAATATCCAACCGCAAAAGATCCGGCACATTGATAACATCAATTCTGGAACTGTAACCCTTTAAAAATTCCAGCTCGTTCCTAAATGACTGTTCCTCTCTGGGAACCAGCTCCACAGACAATCTGCTCAAACCGTCACCTCCCAAACACAATTTGTTCCTCCGATAATGCTCCACGTATATTTTACGTTTTTTTGTCTGATTTGACAAGAACAGCTTTCCTTGCCGGCTCAAGATCTGCACGAAAAAACCGCCTTCCGTACCATTCAGCGGAAAGCGGTGAAACTGTCATTCCAAAGATATGATCTTGTTCTTCAAAACGTAGACCAATGCCTGCGTCCTGTCATTGACATTCAGCTTGCGGAAAATGTTCGTCAGGTGATTTTTAACCGTTTTCTCACTGACACAAAGAGCATTTGCAATATCCTGATTGCTGTGCCCCTTGGCAATGCAGGCAAGCACATCCATCTCACGGGATGTCAGCCGCTCCGAACGGCTCTCCTTCCACATTTCTCTTGCCTTTTCATTAACATCGTCCGTCTCATGAATTCCTCCGAACAGCCGCTCAGCAAGCTTCGGGTAAACAAAGGCATTTCCTTCATTCACCACATGGATCGCACGGATCAGCACAGATGGCTCCACATCCTTCAAAAGGTAGCCAAGCGCACCGTTTTTCAAAAGCTCCAGCACATAATTGTCGCTGTCATGGATCGTCAATGCGATGATCCTCGTCTTGCACCTCGCCGCCTGCAGCTGCTTGGCGACCTCTATACCGCTCAGTCCCGGCATATTGATATCCAAAAGCAATATATCCGGGCAAAGCACCAAAGTACGAGCCAATGCTTCCTGCCCATCCTCAGCTTCGCCGACAACTTCCAAGTCATCTTCAAAATTTAGTACGCGCTTAATGCCTTGTCGTAGGAGCGCATGGTCGTCTGCAACTAATACTTTGATTGCCAATTTCGGTCTCCTCTTTCCCATCACAAATGCAAAATTCCTTTTGCTTCAAGCTTCACAACAGTTATTTTAGAATATTCTATCCTCTCTTGTCAATCTAAAACGTGAGCTGTCAGAAAAATCATAATTTCCGAATCGGACTTGCTTGTCCTCACACTGCGGAAAAATGCGCCAAGAATCGGCAAGTCCCCAAGAAAGGGTACCTTGCTCAGGCTTCGGGATTCCTCACTGCCGATCAAGCCTCCAATAACCATAGTTTCCCCATCCTTCAGCCGAACCGTCGTATCCGCAGAACGCTTTTGAAAACGGTATGCCTTCATTTCCTCCACATACAAGGGAGAGCTTACCTCCGTATGCACATCTGCCGTGATATAGCCATTTTCATTTACCCGAGGCGTATAGCGCAGAATAATGCCTGTTTCCTTGTACTCGATGGAATTCGTTACTGTGGAATTTGTCGTAGACACCTTGGGCACAGGTATTTCACCGCCAATGTTGATGACGGCCTCCCTTCCCTGAATCGTTGTCACGTTCGGACGTGCCAAGATCTTTGCCTTGCCGTCCGTTACCAATGCGTTGATGGTTGCCTCGTAATAAAACTCATAGGGATATCCCTCAGGACCTCGACCAAACTGTATGATTCCCGGAATGGAATTTCCGCCCTGCCAGCTTCGTTTCGTCTCCGTCCTTGGAATACTTTCCCGCACAGTCACGGTGTTGCCATCCGCTCCTGTCACTGCCCGATATTGCTGCTCATAGACCGTTGTTCGATCCGGATACTGAGGTGCACCCGACCATTTCCATTCAACACCCAGCTTCTTGGAAGCCTCCTTCTCTATGGAAACGACCTTTGCCTCCAAAGATACCTGCTTGGCGGGAACATCCAATTCCCGCAATAGCTGACGTGCTGCGCTCGCCTCCGAATACGTCCCATAAAGCAGGATCGTATTGGTAGCAGTATCTACCATCCATCGGCTTCCCTGCGGCTCTTCCTTTGCTTCCTCGGGATTCCCGCCTGCCGCAGATTCCATCGACAGGCTGAGGGCATTCTTCAATTCCTCAGGATTGCCATAGCGCACAGCAAACGTATGCATACTCCTAAGACCGCCCTGCTTATCCGCAGCAGTCAGGACGTAAGCCCCGCCCAGCTCCTGCAAGGAAAAATTTCTTGCACTTGCAACAAAGCGAAGCACGTCCTCCGGCTCCACGTCTTGAAGATTCAAGGTGATCGTTCCCTGCACGGAATCGTCCAGCACCACATTAAAGCCGCCCATCCGTGCCGCTGACATCAAGACAGAACGCACATCTGCCTCTGCGACCTGCATAGAAATTGGTGCCGCAAGTGCATGTGAAAAGCCATCCACAGCAATCCACATGCAAACTGCCAGCACCATGAAACGCCACCGTTTCACAGCTTGCCCAAAACCCATACTCATCCCTCCCTCTCAGATTCCTTTCAAATACAAACACTCTTCCCGTCCATCTGCTGAAAGCACGACTCGATTCCCAGAGATCTCCTGAAGGACCCAGCCATCAAAATCCTGCCCGATCCCCAAGGTTTTCGTTTCCTTCCCATTGCTCAGAATGGCAAGACTGCCATTCTGCCCTGATACGATCCCTTTCAGCTGCCAAGCCGTTTTCTCCGATACCTGCACAGGAACAGGCTTCATTCCTGCATCATTCTTCCCATCAGGAATCGCTGGCTGGATCTTATTGGGCAGGTTTTCCAGACTCTCCTTCCTTGGAATATCCTCCTCCCTGCTTTCATGCAGCAGATGGAATGGGTTGCGTATTTCCTTTGCCGCTTCCGCCTTTTCGTCCCCCAAGATCTTCCATCGGCCCTTGGGTGCGGATACCGCCGTATCCCTTTCGGCTACAGCCTTCTTTTCACCCGCTTCCGATTGCGGCACATCTCCCTCTGGAAAGAATATCAAAAAAGCCGTCAGCAGCACAGCTCCTGCACCTGCCATAATTTTCTGCTTTTCCGAAAAGTCCATCATTTTCATGCACACTGCTCCCCCCTTCTGCAAAAGGAACAGGCAAAAAGCTCCGTCAGCATTGCTAACGGAGCCAATCACCCAAAATGGTAAAATCTTATTTACTTGCCTTGACCTTCTGAAGCATTGGTCCCATGATACGCTTATATGCCTCAACGCCCGGCTGATTGAAAGCATCTACGTTTGCAAGCTCACCTTCGTATGCAACGGACATTGCAAGCATGTACAGGAGCTCTCCCAGATGATATGCGTTCATCTCAGGAATCGTAAAGCATGCATTGTAACGCTGGTTGGAGGAGAGTGCATCTGCATTGGACTGGCGTGCAACCTCCAATGCCTCGCCAAGCGTTACGCCGGAGATATCTGCAAGCTTCTGCACATCTGGGAATACGTTCGGGATCGTGAGGTCATTTGCCCACTTGCCGACCTTGATGAACTGAACTACCTTATCCAGCGCACCTTCCTGATGCTGCTGCGTCTGGGAGTGCATATCCGTCGTACCGACAGCCACCAAAGGAGTACGTCCGAAGCACACTTCCTTGCCGTCCTTGTCCTGCTGCTTTCCAAGGGATTCTGCAAGAAGCTGGATATACCATTCGGAAACAGACTTCAGGTAATCGCCGTAAACCATCATGACCTCAATGTTGCGGCCATGCTTTTCAGAAGCCAGGAACTTGAGTGCTGCATTGAGCATTGCAGGATTCTGCCAAACATCATCATTCTGGCAAGCCTCGTCCATAGCCTTTGCACCATCCAAAAATGCCTGAATGTCAAAGCCGACACATGCGGCCAGCGTAAGACCGACCTCGCAGAAAATGGAGAAGCGTCCGCCTACGCCATCCGGAACGCTGTAGGTAGGCCAGCCCTTATCTGCAGCAAGCTTCTTGAGGAGCGTTGGCTTTGCCTCGTTCGGATCGGTAACAGCCACAACATCAACATCAATGTTCTCATATTTTTGGAGTGCATCATAAATGACCATAAAGTTGGACATCGTATCGAGCGTTCCGCCAGATTTGGAGATGACGAGCAAAAGAACCTTCGAGTTGCGGTTCTCATGAGCCTTCGTGCAGTCAGCCATACTTTCGAGATGCTGGATCAGGTCGCCCGTGCGGCGGGAATCAATGTTATTTCCGCTGAAATAAATCTTCGGGAATCCATTGCGTGCCTCCTTGGACTTTGCATTCCAGAACTCACCGCAATGAATATCAAAAATAACCTTGTTGCCAAGATACGAGCCGCCAATACCGAGGGACACAACAGCATCCACCTTGTTTTGGACACGATCCGTAAGTTCCTTGAGATGTGCCATAGAAGCAGGTGAATTCAAATTCCCTTCCTTGATGTAAGGAAGCTGGGAAAACAGAACCTTTTCCGGATTGCCATCTTTAGAAAGATGTGCCTTGATAAAGCCCGTCTCCCGCATGACCTTCATTGCCTCATGTGCCTTTTTCAAGTCAGCCTCAATGGACTTCAGTTCAGCCTCCGTCACCTTTCCTTCGCCGTAGAGATTCTCATAATCAAAATCAAAACCAGACTGCAACTTCAAACTCATCATTTACACGCTCCTTTTAGTTTTATTCATCCGCATGCATAACATACGAAAACGATACTCACATACGTCTGTATTATAACGCAAAAAGGAAGGAAAACGCAAGGCGTTTTCCTTCCAAGGTATGCTCTCCATGCCAGAATGTTCTCCGCAGAAGTATTCTATCCTTCCGCCTCCTGCCCAAATTCTGCCGGGTAATGCTTTTGCATGGAGCGAATCACAAAAACATAAGCGATTATGAGCGGAACACAGGAGGAGAGCCATGCCAAAGGATTGGCAATGCATGCTCCAAAAAAGCCCCACCATTCCACGAAGAAAACACCTGCCAATGCACGCATGACAAGCTCCATGATACCTGCAAACGTCGGGACTGCACTCTTCCCCAGCCCCTGCAGGGTGAACCGAAAAATAAAGAGAAGCGACAAGAGCCAGTAGGTCACTCCATTGACGAAAAGATACAGCTTCCCGCAATCAACGACCTCCGCCTGTTCCTGCCCAACGAAAAGGTACATGAAATCGCCGCTGAAGAACACGATCACTGCACCTGCCACAATGCTGAACGACACGGACATCATGACACATTTTTTCACGCCTTCCCCAATACGGGAAAACTTCCGTGCGCCGTAGTTCTGCGCCGTATACGCCGCCATTGCCGTGCCAAAGGATATCATTGGCATCATTGCGATCATGTCCACCTTCTGCGCTGCGGAATAAGCCGCAACTGCTGTAGGGCCAAGCCCATTGAGCGCCATTTGCAGGATAATGGCACCGACAGCAATGATGGAAGCCTGCGCCCCCATCGGCAGACCTATTTTCCCATGATCCAGCAGATCCTTTTTCGTCAAGTGCCAGTCCTCTCTCCTGATATGGAGAACGGGGACCTTCTTTGCTATATAGAAAAAACATAGGACATTTCCGATGAGCTGCGAAACAATGGTTGCCCATGCCGCTCCCGGAATTCCGCCATCCAGCAGGATGATCGCAACCGGCTCCAGGAGAATATTGATAAAAAGCGCAGTTGCCAAAATAACGGTCGGCATACGGCTGTCTCCCAATGCCCTGAGGATATTCGTCTGCATCTGAAGAAAGACGAACATCGACACGCCGAGAAAGACAATGCGAATGAAGGAATAGGCATCCTCCAAAATTTCAGGGGGTGTCTGAAGGAAGATCAGCAGCGGGTAGCAGAATGTCGTTCCGATCAAAGTGAGTGCAGCGGAGAGCAGAATGCTCAATACTGCGCAGGCTGCCGCACTTCGCCGCACACCCACCTCATCTTTCGCCCCAAAACGCTGTCCCGTACAGATAGAAAAGCCTGATGTCGTTCCTATCACGAATCCCAGCATCAAAAACATCAGACAGCCCGTACAGCCCACGGCTGCCAATGCCTCTACTCCGAGAATACGCCCAACGATCAACGTATCCACGAACGCATACATCTGCTGAAAAATATTTCCAGCAATCAACGGAAGCGTAAAAAAGAAGATCAGCCTCGCTGGATCCCCCTCCGTCAAATTCTTTGTCATAATTACCTCCCTGTCAACTCCGTTACCCATGTCCGCAAACATTCCTGCAAAACCGTCACATTGCACAAAAGAGCCTCCGTCTGCGGCCGAAGCTTCGTATAGCGGAACACGGGGAACCGTCCCACTTGGTAATCCGTCGGAAACGGTGTCACAGAAATACCTGCCTTCTCAAAATTCAGCACCGACCGCCTCATGTGAAAAGCCGATGTCACGAGAATTGGCTCCGTGAATCCATGCTCCCGCAGAATTTTTGCAGAATAACGGGCATTTTGGTTCGTATTGGCACTCTGCGTTTCCACCAAAATATCCTTTTCCTCCACGCCAAGGCTCATCACCACCCGTTTGGCGACCTTGGCAGCCGCAATGCTGTCAGCATCCGTCTGCCCCCCGGAAATAAGGAGCGGAACATGAAGAAGCCTCTGCAAGCGGACTGCCGCCAGCAAACGGTTGGCAGAGCTTGCGCAAAGTGTCCCCTCCCCGTCTACATCCCAAGTATCCTGCAAGGCACCGCCGTCCAGCATGACGATCACATCCCCATGCACGTCCTCTGGGGGGGCATAGGCAGCCTCCAAAGAGCCTAAAACCTTTTCCGCCGCAAACCCCGTGCAAAGCAAATAAAAAATGAACGTCACACCAGCCAAAACACCTGCTGCCCGCTTTTCGCCCCTCTTTTTCCATAGATACCAAGCAATGGCAAAAAAGATCACGATAAAAATTCCGGGCGGCAGCACCCAGCTTGCCCCAAACTTCAAAAGATAGACCATTCAAGCATCCCTTCTTGTTTCCCAAATGCAGGACATCGCCATCATATACTGGACATTCCAAATATCAAATATTATACTAAGGAAAGTATAGCTATTAAAGCATGAGAGAAAATTGCTGTCAAGCATTTTCTTCCCATATTTCCACAAGAGAAAGGGGCTGTTTCACATGGCATTCATCGAGCAAGAGGTTATCCATGCAAAAAACAAAGCAAACGGAAAAGGAGAGATCACGATCGCAAAGGTTCTCTCGCCGACTGAACTGGACGGGAAGGCTGACATGTTCGCCAAGGTCACGATTCCTCCCGGATGCTCCATCGGCGTGCATGAGCATCACGGCAACACGGAAACCTACCATATCCTCCAAGGCAAGGCACTCTACAACGATAACGGCAGCGAATCAGAAATCGGTGTCGGTACTACCACCTTCTGCCCAGACGGGGAAAAGCACGGTATCGAGAACATTGGGCAAGAAGACCTTGTGTTCATGGCATTGATTCTTCGCAAATAAGGAAAGCAAAAGGACGAGGCTCATAGGGCTTCGTCCTTTTGCTTCATTTAGTATTGTTCTCCCCTGCTAAAAGCTCGTCAAGATACCTTCCCACAGCATCCTTCCAATCCGGAAGCCGCGGAAAACCTGCCTCGTCCAAGCATTTCTTGCTCATACGGGAATTTTTCGGACGGACTGCCTTTGTCGGATATGCCTCAGACGGCACCGGCACCACCTGTACCCTGCGCCCTGCCTGCCGAAACACCTCTGCGGCAAGCTCTGCCCAAGAACAGGTTCCCTCATTGGTTGCATGATAGACCCCGTACCGTTCCGACTCTGCCATATCCACCAGCAGCCGAGAGAGGTCGCGTGTATAGGTAGGTGACCCGATCTGGTCGTCCACGACCGTCAGGGTATCGTGCGTTTCACTCAGCTTCAGCATCGTTCGGATAAAATTCTTTCCATTGATGCCAAACACCCACGAGATACGGACGATGAAATACTTCTGCAGGATCTCCTGCACCGCAAGTTCCCCATGAAGCTTGGAAAGCCCGTATGCATTTTGTGGTTTCTTGGTATCACTTGGCTCATAAAAGGCTTCCCCATCCCCCGGAAATACATAATCCGTGCTGATATAGATAAGTTTTGCATCCAACTCCCTGCAAACTTCCGCAAGGTTTCCTACTGCCTCCGCATTGACAGCCTCAGCAAGCTCCGGCTCGTCCTCTGCCTTGTCCACAGCCGTATAAGCCGCACAGTGGATCACCACATGGGGACGATACTCCTCCAAGAACCTGCGCATTTCCTCATGATCCGTCAGGGAAAACTCCTGCCTCCCAACGCCTCTTGCCTCTATGCCCCGTGCTTCCAATTCCCGCATCACGTCAAAGCCAAGCTGTCCCCCAATGCCTGTAACTAAAACCTTCATGTCCATTCGTTTCCTCCCATTTTTATTTTGTTATTTCATCAAAAAAGATAAATATCTTCTTATTTGGCAAAGTATTTTTTTCCATGAAAAGGATTTTCTGTTTTTTTGTATAATATATTATATCATAGATAAATCAAAGGGGGGCATTATCTTGAACTCACTCAATATTAGACAAAAGCTGTTCTTTGTGTTTGGCATACTCATTGTCATCTTTGCAGCAAATGGACTTTTCACTTGCTACAGCATGAACAGCATCAACGATGGTGCTATGCGCATCGTCACCAAGCTCATGCCAAATGTAACTGCAGGAACAAAAACCATGCAGACCTTGGCAGAATACCAGCGAGGTGAATATGCCATCGTCATGAGCACAGGCTTATCCAGCCGCATCTACGCCGTGCAGGAAACTAGGAAACTCGGTGACCAGATCGATATCGCACTCAAGACCATGGCACCGAACATCAGCAAGAAAGATGCTGATGTCTTTCAGGAGCTTTGCACAAACTGGGAAAGCTACAAAAAGATATTGGCTAAGGTAACTACGTTCGCAAAGAGCGGGCAGCCTACGGAAGCCATCAAAGAAATCGAGGCAGCACAGCTCCAGTATGACCTGATCTCCTCAAACCTCAACCTCGTGGTTGACAGCGAAAAGGATTTCATTCATGCAGAGAGCAACAATGCTTCTGCAAAGTATGAGCAGACAAAGTGGACGCTCATCGTTTGTATCTTTGCCGTTATCTTGATTTCCGTATTTATTGCATTCTACCTCAGCAGCAACATGATGAAATCCATTCGTCAGCTCATGCATATTTCCAATGAGCTTGCTGATGGAAACCTTTCCGTGGAGGCTGTTGCCCAGACCAAAGACGAGTTTGGACAGCTTACGGAGGCTTATGGCAAGACCGTCAGCAACCTGCGCACCTTGATCCGGCATATTCAGGATACAGCAAATGAGGTTTCCTCCTTCGCTGCACAGCTCATGGAAAATGCGGAACAATCTGCACAGGCAACACAGCAGGTGGCAGGCTCTATCACCAATGTTGCAGCAAGCTCGCACCAGCAGGTCGATTCCGTAGGACGTTCCTTGACGGATATCCAAGACATGTCCCAAAGCCTGCACGGTTTTGAGGAAAAGGCATCGGCTTCTGCGGATGCTGCCAAGAATGTAGAACGGATCGCTGCTGACGGAAAGGCTTCCATCGCCGGAGCCGTCAAGCAAATGGCTGAAATCGCAGATTCCGTTACGGATTCCGCCAATGTTATCAAGAAGCTCGCTGAACGCTCTACTGAGATTGGCCAAATCAGCGATACCATTTCCGGCATTGCCGAACAAACGAACCTGCTCTCCTTGAATGCAGCCATCGAGGCGGCTCGTGCCGGCGAAGCAGGGCGCGGCTTCTCTGTTGTTGCAGAGGAGGTTCGCAAGCTGGCAGAGGAATCCGCTACAGCTGCACAGAAGATCGCCTCCCTCATCAAGACCATTCAGGAGGATACGGCACAGGCCGTTGCCCGCATGGAAAAGGGAACCAACGATGTACAGAGCGGTCAAGAGGTCGTTACCAACGCAGGAAAATCGTTTGACACGATTGCAACTGCCATCACGAATCTCACCCAGCATTCCAATAACATCTTGTCAGAGGCTCGTTCCTCTTCCGCAAATGCAACACAGTTGGTCGATGTCATGAAGAACATCAACCAGTCAAGCTATGACGTTGCTTCAGAGGCAGAATCCGTATCTGCCGCTACTGAACAGCAATCCGCTTCGATGGACGAAGTTGCAACTGCCAGCAAAAAGCTTGCTGACCTTGCTTCCGTCCTTACCGACTCTACCGCAAAATTCAAGATTTAGGAGGCATTTCCATGAAAAAAATATATTATCTCCTTTGTCTGGCATTTCTTGCTGTCAGTGCCATTTTCGTTGGAGGCTGCGGGAGCTCAGACGACACGGGAGCAAAAACGGTTGCTCTTGCCATGCCGAACTCCTCTGACAGCTGGAAGCGAAACGGCGAAGCCATCAAGCAGGCATTGGAACGTGAAGGATTCGTTGTAATGCTCGAATTTGCCGATACCGCAGAACAGCAAAACGATCATATCAAGAAAATGATTGAGAACAAGCCAAAGTGCATCGTTATCGGTGCCGTAGATTCCATAAAACTTGCCGATGTACTGAAAAAGGCAAAGGAAGAAAAAATTCCTATCATCGCCTATGACCGACTCATCATGCAGAGTGATGCGATCAGCTATTATGTAACCTTCGACAATGAAGCTGTTGGTGCTGCTATGGGTGAATATCTCGAGGCTGCCTTGAACCTCAAAACAGGTGCTGGTCCATTCAACATTGAGTTCTTCGGCGGCGACCCTGCCGACAACAATGCACATCTTTTCTTCAGCGGTGCTATAAAGGTACTCCAGCCGTATTTGGACAGCAAGCAGCTTGTCTGCCCGTCTGGAGAAACTACTTTTGAAAAAGTCAATACGAAGGATTGGAAGCCTGAAAACGCAACCGCCCGTATGGAAAAACTGCTCGATGGGCCTGACGCCGGACTTCAGCTGGATGCTATTCTTGCTCCAAATGATGGAGTTGCAGGCGGTATCATTGCCGCACTCAACAACAAAGGGTATTCCGGAAACTGGCCTCTCATCACGGGACAGGATTGCGATCCAAATGCTATCAAAATGATTCAGGAAGGCAAGCAGGCAATGACCATCAGCAAGCCGCCTGCTACACTCTCTGCAAAGTGTGTACGCATGATCAAATCTGTCGTAGAAGGAACTGAGCCTGATATCAATGATATCACGACCTACAACAACGGAGTGCTCACCGTACCTTCTTACCTTTGCACACCGCGCATCATCAATATCGAAAATATTGCTGCGGCAAAATAAGGAAGATCCTATAACGAAGCTAAGATGTCCCCTTCTTCAACAGCTTGCTGTAAGTGGGGGAAGTCAAATTTCAACGCAAATTGTTCAAGAAAATGCTTATGGCATTTTCTTGAACAATGGCGTTATAACAGAAAGAAGGAACGTCCATGAAAAACTCATGGACGTTCCTTCTTTCTGTTACATTAGATATTATGCATTTTCTTCCTCTTCTGCCAATGGGATCGTCAAGTATATCTGGGTTCCCTTGCCTAACTCGCTTTTCATGGAGATCTCAATACCATGCTGCTCTGCGATCCAGCTGGCAATAGAAAGCCCCAGTCCGGAACCTCCTGCACCGCCTTCTGCCTTTGTTCGCGAACTGTCCACTCGATAGAACCGCTCAAACACCTTGCTCTGATGTTCCTCAGAAATTCCCACGCCAGTATCTGCCAGCATCAAAACCATCGCCCCATCTTTGCACTTGGACGATGCCCAGATCTTCCCGCCCTTTGGGGTATATTTCCGGCTGTTCTCCAAAAAGATCCGCATCATCTGACGCAGGACTACAGGATCACCAAAGACAATGCCTTGGTCATTCTCCTTCAGCTCCACCTCATGCTCCTCTGCAATCAGCTTCGTCTTTTTCATCACGTCTGCCACAAGCTCCGAAAGCTCGATCCGCTCCTTGTGCAGGACTTGCCGTTTCTGGTCTGCCCGTGCGAGAAACAGCAGCTTCTCTATCAGCTTTTGCATCCCCTCAGCTTCCGAGCGGATCGAAGCGATTCCCTCGTCCAAAATTTCTGAATCCTCCCTGCCCCAACGGCTCAGAAGATCCGAATATCCAAGAATCACCGTCACTGGTGTACGAAGCTCATGCGAGGCATCGGAAACAAATCTCTGCTGCTGCGCAAATCCCGCCTGCAAGCGGTCCAACATGCGGTTAAACGTGCCTGCAAGCTCCGCCAGCTCATCGCCATGCCTTGAAGCCACAGGAATACGGGCGTTCATGTTTTCTACCTCAATCTGCTTTGTCATCCGTATCAAGGCACGAATCGGCTGCAAAACCCTTCGGCTCATAAAAAAGCCCGACAATATCGCAATCAAGAAACCAACCATATTGATACAAAACAGCACCCAAAGAAATGCCTGCAGCATCCGCTTTTCCGCAGTGACCGTTTTGAAAAAATGCAGCTCATACAGTTCCCCATCGTACATGATCTGACGTTTCTCATAGCAGATCCGTGCATTCCTGAAATCAGCGATCCCCATCGTGGGTTGGAACAAAAAGGATGGATCCTTCTGGAGATGCCGCTCTACACGCTCAATAGAAGGATAATGTGCATCATTTTCCAATATGACCTGCCCCGTCACATCTGTTACACGAAGCACCACCCCCGGCAAAATGGGATCTCCCTTCCAAAAATCCTCATCCAAGGTCTCACCTGCCTCGATCCGTTCCATCGTGTTGCGGATACTGATCTCCATTTCCACTTCCGCCTGATGGTAGAGGGTATAATAAATGCCGACACCAGTGAGTACACTGATGATCAAGATCACGACAGCAAGAACAGCCGCATAGGTCATTGCGATCTTTGTCGAGGCACTGGGGTAACGAAGCCTGCGCACCAAACGTCCCCAAGTCAATTTCCAGCTCCGCATAGCTACTCCTTCATCACATAGCCTACGCCGCGCACGGTATGAATATATTTTTCTTGGAACCTGTCATCGATCTTGGAACGCAAGTACCTGATATAAACATCCACGACATTGGTATCGCCAATATAATCGTATCCCCAAACCTCTTGAAGAATTTGATCCCTGCTCAGCACATGCTGCTTGTTCTTCATCAAATACTCCAACAGTGCATACTCTCTCTTCGTCAGCTCCACCATCTCTCCCTTGACTTTGACCTCATAGCGGGACGGGTAAAGCACGATATCCCGAACTACCATCTTTTCCTCAAAGTCGTCCGAGACTTCCGACACTGCAGCATGTTTCCGAAGCGCCGCACGGATCCTTGCCAAAAGCTCCTGAACGGCAAACGGCTTCGTCATGTAGTCATCTGCCCCAAAATCCAGTCCTGCTACCTTGTCCTCGATCTCGTCCCGTGCCGTCAGCATAATAATGGGAATCTCCGAAAATTCCCGTACCCTTCGGCAGATCTCCATGCCATCCATATCCGGCAGCATGACATCCAAAAGGACGATATCAAAATCCTCCTGCGCAATACGCTCAAACGCCTTCCGTCCATTTGTCTCCGTTGAAGTACGAAACCCCTCATGCTCCAGCTCGATTTGAAGAAATCTGGCAATGCGCCGTTCATCCTCTACAATAAAAACATGCGTTGCATCTTCCATTCCCATCGCTCCCCTTCCTTACCGTGAAGCTGTCATCTGCGCTTTCCTATAACACAAGCCTGCAAGTCACTTTCCAGATACGATTTTATCATAAAAAATTTCTCGAAACATTCGCAAGAGATGCTGACTGCTCGTTGACAAAGTGCGGTTTTTAAGCCATGCAATAACCGTATGCGTTGCCATTTCCGGCTCAATCAGCTTCTTATAGATAAGATTGCCATCGGTAAGCAAGCTTTTAGAGGAAACCGGCATGACAGCGATTCCCATGCTCATTTTTGCCAAAAGCAGATCCTGCACGATGCTGTCACTTACGCAGACCACATTCGGCTCAAAACCCTGCTTGCGGCAGTTGGCAACAAACATAGACTGCCAGCGAAGAGGAAGGATAATGGGCTTGTCCCGAAGCTCCGACAAACGAACCACATCTTCCTCCGTTCCGCAATCATGCTCCTTATTGGCGATCATCACAAGCGGTTCATTGGGCAGCACGATGGAATCATATACCTTGGAATCCACCTGCGTGCGTGTGATCCCTATCTCAATGACTCGATTATCCAAAAGTTCCAATACTCTGGCACCATCTGCCTCCCAGATCTGAAACGTCACCTGCGGATAATGCCGATGAAACTCCGTGATCAGCTCCGGAAGCAGCATCGCACCGGAGGTCGTAATCGTGCCCAGCCGGATCGAGCCTGCAACACCCGATCCGATCTCGGTGATCTCCCGCATTGTCCCATCAACAATGCCCAAAATATGCTCCACACGGTGATGCAGCACCCGACCTGCCTCCGTCAATCGGATCCGTCGGCTTCCACGTTCAAAAAGCTGTACGCCAAGCTCCGTTTCCAACCGTTTCATCTGTCTGGAAAGCGCAGGCTGCGCCATATCCAGCCGCTGTGCCGCATGACTGATATTTCCTTCCTCTACAATGGCATAAAACGCCCGCATATCCTTAATTTCCATCAAAAAACCTAATCCTTCTTTCCATAGTCATCGCTCCATAGCTTTCGCTATCTATTACAGAATTACATGGAAACTATGCCCTTCCGATTGCTATTATACTTTTTCCGCAATTACAACGCAAATGATTTCACAAAAAAGTTATAACGCCATTGTTCAAGAAAATGCCGTCAGCAAATTTCTTCCTTAAAATCCCCCTCTTCCTATGTTTTGTGGAAAATTTGAAGAAATCCTTTCTTGCTGGCTGATATATAGCATTTTATTAACACCCCATCAAAAGCTTCAAATATTTTCGACAATTCACACTTGTAGATTTCCGGCAAAATGATATAATATACCCGATGAAAAATTTTACGAACATTCTCAGGATTTTTCCTGTACCATGTACACGAGGAGCTTAAAACATGACACGAATCAAAGATGCGGTTGACGCAGTTGCAGCCGCTATTATTGCACAAAAAGATTATCTCACTTCATTAGATGCAAAAATTGGAGACGGTGACCACGGCCACAACATGGCGAGAGGATTTTCCGCCGCACAAAAAGCGGTCGAGGACATGAGCGACACATCAAAACCAGGTCCTGTCCTCCAAGCCATTGGAAAAGCACTCCGAGATACCGTCGGAGGTGCTGCCGGCCCACTGTACGGCATCGGTTTCCAAAAGGCGGGAGAAGCTTGCGATGAAGATACTCGTCTCAATATTGCCAGCATAGAGAAGCTCCTTGCTGCCGCTATCAAGGCGATCCAGATGCGGGGC
Organism: Selenomonadaceae bacterium; assembly: GCA_045617105.1. Lineage (GTDB taxonomy): Bacteria > Bacillota > Negativicutes > Selenomonadales > Selenomonadaceae > CALELM01. The sequence continues at coordinate 29,265 of JAZLHW010000104.1, forward strand.
AAGGCAGAAAAGGGCGACAAGACGATGCTCGATACGCTGATTCCGATCCACGAATGCTTTTTGCCGGAAAATGCAAAGGACATGACACTCTTTGAGTGTATGGAGGCTGCCTCCTTTGCCGCAAAGGACGGCGTTGACTACACCAAGACGATTGCCGCACGCAAAGGACGTGCCAGCTATGTGGGAGAACGCAGTATCGGCTATGAGGATCCCGGTGCCGTTTCTTCCATGATCATGTATCGTGCCTTTTACACCTTCCTTCGCAAGTAGCAGGAACATGCAGGGGCTGTGGATAAAATGATGACTCATTTTATCCACAGCCCCTTAAAATTTTGCTTAATTTCGCAATGCACTGATAGGCACCACGAACACACCATCTTCCCTTTGATAAGCTGCATTAGAAAGCCCGCATATCACACACAAGACTTTAGGAGGCTTACCGCCTTCCTCTGCCGCTATCTGATTGCTTATCTTGAGAAGGAACGAAGCAACAGCATAATCTTTTTGCGATTACGGGGTGTATCATCTATTTTGTGCACATCGTCTTCGACAATTGCCTTTATACTCCCTTGAAAACTGACTTCTGCACAACTTATTTTACTACACAACAGCAAATTCAGCAATAATAAGTATGCATATTTCAAATATCTATTACCATATATTCTCACTTCTTATTACCATAAATTTATGAACAATAACTTTACAACCGTAGCTGCTTTATTTGAGATTCTGACATGGGCATGATAGATGTCTTGCTCATCGTTTTAATCTTCACGACTCCTTTTTGTTTGTATCTCCCTTCTTTCTGTAGTATACTTTTAAGGAAACACTGATGTATGGATCCATATCGACGCAGATTTTCCGGTACATCTTTTTACCGTTGATGGAAATAGGAAAACAAAAAAGATGGAGCAAGATCCGTACACATAAAATGGAGGAATTTATCTTGACTACAAAAGTTCGTACTCGCTTTGCACCAAGTCCTACGGGCTACATGCACATCGGCAACCTGCGCACGGCACTGTATGCCTATCTCTTTTCCAAGGCAAGCCAGGGAACCTTTATTCTCCGCATTGAAGATACCGATCGCACGCGTTATGTCGCAGATGCTGTAGACTTTATCAACCGCACCCTCAAAATGGCAAACATCATTCCCGATGAAGGCCCTGATGCCGGCGGTGACTTTGGGCCGTACGTCCAGAGCGAGCGCATGGAGCTGTACAAGAAATATGCCGAGGAACTTGTGGAAAAAGGCTTTGCATACCGTTGCTTCTGCGATCCTGAAGAAGCTCATGCAGCAGGAACCTTTGGCGGCTACAGCCGCACCTGCCGTGACCTTTCCCCAGAAGAAGTCCAGCAGCGCCTTGCCAACGGCGATCCCTATGTCATTCGCCAAAAAATGCCGCTTGACGGAGAAACCACCTACTTCGATGTACTGCATGGCAACATCACGATTCCAAACAGCGAACTGGAGGATCAAGTCCTCTTGAAAAGGGACGGCATGCCGACCTACAACTTCGCAAACGTCATTGACGACCACCTAATGGCTGTCACCCACATTATCCGAGGCGTTGAATTCATCACCTCCACGCCAAAGCATGTCCTTCTCTACCAGTCCTTCGGCTGGGAACTGCCAACCTTCATTCATTTGGCACCCGTCATGGGCAAAAACGAGGATGGTTCTACCTCCAAGCTTTCCAAGCGCCACGGAGCGACCAGCTTTGATGATCTCGTCAAGATGGGCTACCTTCCGGAAGCCATCACGAACTATGTTGCACTGCTTGGCTGGAATCCCAAAAATACCAATCAAGAGATCTTTTCCATGGAAGAGCTCATTCAGCACTTCTCTATCGAAGGACTCTCCAAGTCGCCGGCCGTCTTTGACTACGACAAGCTTGGCTGGATGAACGGCGAGTATTTCAAGGCAATGGAGGACAAGGATTTTGCAAATCTTTCCAGACCATTTGCAGGAGAATTGCCTGACAGCCTTGCCGATAAATGGGACTGCCTTTCTGCACTTCTCAAGACGCGCCTTTCCCGCTTGGACGAAATTCCGGAACAGATTGCGTTCCTTATCCGCATGCCCGCCTTTGATGCAGCACTCTACACCAACAAACGCAACAAGGTCACACCGGAAAAATCCATAGAGATCCTGCCTCCTGTCATCGAGCTTTTGGAAAAGGTTCCCGAAGATGAATGGAACAACGACAGCCTCTACGAAAAGCTCAATGCACACATCGAAAATGCAGGGCTAAAGAAAGGTCTTGCTATGTGGCCGATCCGCATTTCCATTGCAGGTCAGACAGTAACGCCGGGAGGTGCAACGGAACTTCTCTACCTCCTTGGAAAAGAAGAATCCTTGCAAAGAATGAAAGAAAGCCTGTCTCAGCTGCAAGCCCTTTAATTCAAAAAACAAATATTGACAAAAAAGGAGAGAATCATCACGCACAATGCGTAATGGTTCTCTCCTTTTTTAATTCTCACTCGCCCCTGCCGATCAGCACCGTCTTTCCTTGGAATGCAAACCCATAGGCACGAATTCTCTCTTTTGCAAATCCTTTCTCCATCAATGCCTCCCGATACTTCTTCTCCTCAATCTGCCTGAGTGCCGCCTGTACAGTCTCTTCCAGACTTTTTTCCTTTCTTGGCTTATGCACCTTGAACTCGATGATAACAGCATTGTCCCTGTTATTCTTTGGCTCCAGCATCACATCATACCTGCCAAAGCCGCTCTCCCGATTCGAGGTCAAAACGTACCTGTCCCTGAGGTCTGCCATCACCCCCAGTACAAAGCCGTGATAGAACCTCTCCGGCTCTGACTCCTCGGACGGATGATCTCCCGTATCAAAGTAACTAAAGACCGCAAGAGATACCTTGTTTATGTACTCCTCCATCGCTTCTGCATCATCTGACAGCAATGCCTGCACAAAGTTGTTGTAATAAGTCCCTGCCTTCGTGTCACGGAACCAGCCTTGGAACATCCCGACAAACATCTGACGAGTTTCCCTGTTCGTAATGGCAAGCTCGTACTCTCTTTCTGGGATATCCCCATCTCCTCCCGTGAGCGGCGTCACCTTCAAATAACCGCTTGCATAAAGAAGCGACCAGACAGCGGAGATCTTCCCGTCCAACTGATGAAAAACGATCTGATCATCCAGCCATGCACGAATTGGCTTTCCTGCGATTAGATCCTCAAAAGGAATCTTGATCTCATGCGTTCCCTGCTGGATGAGCAGCCCCACAAGGGAATTGGCACTTGTATTTGCCCAATATGCCCTGAGCTTCCCCTTATCCAAAAAGTTGATGATCGACCACGGATTGTA
>JAZLHW010000105.1:0-7684 GCA_045617105.1 Selenomonadaceae bacterium
ATGAAATTGTCATCGATCAGGCGAAGCATTTGCACCTTTTCCAAAATACGCTTTCTTCGCTCTGCTTGCTGCTCCTCCGTCAGCCCCATCCTGTCACCCTCTTTCCTGCATTATACACGATTTCCCCTATTTGTGCCAGCCTGCACAGTATCCACGAAGTCCTTCACGTCCTCTTAATATATTTTAATACAAAAAGGACTACAGCATTATAACGCCATTGTTCAAGAAAATGCCATAAGCATTTTCCCTCCAATTTGCGTTTCAACGAAGCGGGAGATATGCTCACCGCTTGTTAAAATTTGTCTCCCACACTTACAGCAAGCTGTTGAAGAAGGGGACATCTTAGCTTCAGATAAACAGCATTTACTACATAAAAACCGCCCAGGGCATTGTGCCTTGGACGGTTCTTTTTTATTCGGTTTCTTTATGCTTGACCCAGCGGATGTCGTACCCCATGACCTTTGCCATCCTGACGGCTTTCCAGTATGGGAGCGTCCCCTCGTTGACTTGCTTGGTGGTGGTCGGATAATAGTCCTTTCTGTCCTCGTAGGTTGCGTTCATTCTATCAACCGCCACTTTGATATTGCCTCCTGCCGCTGCAAGCTGGCCTTTGATGTAGTTCTTTATTTCGAGAATTTCATCCTCTGGGATCATGCTGCTCCCCTTCATGCTTACGCCTCCTTCACCAATCGAAACGAATCCACGCCGGGAATCAGGCTTAAGGATGAGCCATTCTTCCAGCTCACCATGACAGAGCCGATGCTGTCCACGCCGTCAATTTTCCCCAGCGTCCCCGGTGGTGGTGCTTGCACATCATCCATCGCAATCAGCTCCACCGTGACCCCTGCCGGATACCTCCGGCGCAATGTCTCAATCTCTTCCCTGCTCGGCATCTTCATCCCGACCGCCTCCTTTATTTATTGTATATTACCATGATATTTTATTCTATACAAGTATTGTTTTATTATTTTGCGGTACTATTTAACTTACTTCAATGTGTCCAATTCGGACACAGGCGGGATGATTTTGGGCAAAAAGAAAAAGCCCACGACAAGAGGGATTCCTCCTGCCGTGGGCTGGTGCTTATACTCTCATAGGCTGTGGCTGTGGTATCGGACAACGGGCAAACAGATCGTCTCCGATGCGCTGTAGTTCATCGACGTAAAGCCCGTGCGCTTTCGCCTCTGCTTCAAATCGTTCAAATGCTTCGTACAAGACAATCCATTCAAGGCTCGTGATTTTCTTATCCATACAGCTTTGCCCGGTCATTGACAACGAGCGCACGGATCATGTCAATGGAAAGGTCAAGGTCAACAGGATTGCCATCGGCATCTTTGGCCCCGCCTCCGCCAAGAAGTCCTTTGTCGATCATTTTCTGGATGGTCGGCTTCGCCCATTCGGGCATATCGGCAAGTTTGTTGTAGCGCAACATGATTCCCTCCTTTTCCTCCGTCCTGCTTTCTTCAATGTCCCTTCCCGCATAACGATCGAAGAAGTCCTGACCGAATCCGGCGCGTTTCCTTTGGACGGCTTCGCTTTGGTCAGCCGGACGCTCGAAATCCAAGAGCATAGCATTGGACGCCTCCAGCACGGATGACGCTCCTGCAAGCGTCCCCATCATAGAGCCATATCCCTGCATCTCCCCTAAAAGGAATTCAAGCTGCATGGCAAGATTCCCGATGGATGCCCCGGTCTTGCGAGCATAGTCCAGCAGGTTCTGCTTGCGGCTGTAGTACGTCCATTGTGCAAGGCCATACCCTGCCTTGTCATGCACGAAATTGCCATAGCTCCCATCATCCACGGCGGCGGTATACTCTTCGTCCGTCATGCCAAGACTGGATTCATAGTAGTTTTCGAGGTTGGTTGACGAAAGGCCGCTCTCGGCGTACAGGTTGCCCATAACCCCGGCGGCGGCGAAATCGTTCAGCCCTTTGTCCTTCAGGAACTTCCATATCTGTTCCTCGTCTGAAAGTTCCTGGCGAATTTTCTTCAGGTCATCCCTCCACGCCGATTCCCTTGCGGCTACTTCCTCCGGCGATCCGTAGCGATAGAAGTTTGCCTTGCCCGATATCAGGTCGAGCTTGGCGTAGAGCCTTTCCCCAGGGCAGGAAGAATTCCCCACTTCCCTATGCCCCAGAATGTGATTGCGGTCGGTCGGGATGTCGTAGTCCTCGCATAGATTTGCAATGAGTATTGCCGTTCTCTCGATTTGGTCTTCTGTTGGCTCGGCATAAGTGAAATCCCCAGAAAGGTGGATGCCAATGGAATCATAATTCGCTCCCTCGGCGTGTGCGCCCATCGCCCATATAGGGCGGCCCCGTTCAATCGTTCCATCTTTGCGGATGACAAAGTGGTAACCGATGCCCGCCCATCCGTTATGATCCCTGTGCCATCCATGAATCTGCGCTGCCGATGAATCGGTATCCTCGCCACTTCCCGTGTGGTGGATGACAATCCGATTGGTTTCCTCTCGTTCGGCAATCCGGCTCATATCGAAGTCGAGATTGGTTTCTTTGATGTCAGCTCTTTCCATCGTTCTTCTCCTTCCCTGGCGCATCCTCTTTGCCGTTGCCCATAAACTTTTCCACGCCTCCCCTGCCCATGTAACCAGCAAGGCCAATGGCGATTTCCTTGGCGCAGGTTTCGAGCGCGGATTCCGTTCCCGTGAATAGAGTGACGATTACCGACCCTACGACCGCCGAAAGTGCAACGATGATAAGTCCTGCGCCGATGATTTTGTCTGTGTTCCAGTTTCTAAGCATCCCGTCACCTCCCCATGAGGTAGGGCAATATGCTGGCAACAATGCCGCTTATTGATATTCCCATCCCGATTGCCCAAAATACAAATTTCTTTAAATCGGAAATCTGTTCTTTTAGGTCTTTTTTCATGTCGAACACTGCCCTTTCAAGTGCTCCATGACTTTGCTCGACGCAGACAAGCCGCTCCCTGATTTCCTTGATTTCTTGTGTGACATCCTGAAGCTGCTGACGGCAAATCGGATGCTCCTCCGCCACCTTCCGAAGCCGCTCTTCCAGCCTTGCCATTTGTTCTAAGTCGCTCATGCACCGCTCCCCCTTGATATAGAAAAAGCGGCGCATTACGCGCCGCCCATCTCAAATTCCTGCCAAACTTACTTGCTCAGCTCCTCGATTTCCTTCTGAAGTTCGTTGATGCGAACCCTGGTCGCTTTTCGAGCGTCCCCATATTCCTGCATTTCAGCATCTGTGTAAGGAAGCTCTTCTTCTAAAAGTTTTGCTTCCTCCTGCTTGTTGAGTTTCCAATCACCAATGGAAGAATACGGGCTGGTGAGTTTGGAAATCCAGTCGTTCAATTCCGCTTCTTTTTCCCTGATGATGTCCTGCTTGTCCTGTTTAGCCATTTGAGTAACCTCCCATAAAATTTTTCCATGTCTTTGAGTTTTCGGCTCTCTTGGCGGCGTTTCTTTTCGCCCCGCCACTTTTGGTATTCCTCCCGAAAACGTTCTATACCGTCCGGCTCTTTCGCTGCGGCTTTGGCTAATTCCTTGAGCTTTTGCCGCTCGGCAATGAAAAGCCTCCGGCATAAATCCTTATAAAGCGCATCCAAATTCTCAAGTGTCTTTTGCGCGTCATAGCATTTCTTATCCCCGCGCCATGACTGGTACTGCTCTTGAAAACTCTCGATGCTCATTTCCCCACGCTCAACGAGGGCGGCAAGTTTCTTCAGCTTGCGCCGCTCCCTGACTACGACATCGCGGGGAATTTTCTTCACGATGCGGCCTGTTTCTGTGAGGATGTACTTGGTTTTGAGGAAGGTGAAACCGTGGGATAGTTTGATAATTTGTGTCTTGCGGCGATTGACGAAAAGCCCCATCCCGCTGGCTATCTCCTCGATTTCATCAAGGAGCTGATGCAGGAAGAATTTGCTCTCGTGGATAACATAACGGTCATCCATATACACGCCGTAATACTTGCACCGCTTCACGGTCTTGCAGTAGGTGTCAATCTTTGACGGAAAGAAAATCCCAGCAATCTGCGATAGCGGCGATCCTATCCCCAAGGATTTCGCCATGAACCGCTTGCCAGTCAATAGTGACTTGTCGATCTTCGCATAGGCCAGCGAATCAAAGACTTTATCCTCTATTCCCTCATCCTCCGAATATGACACGTCCACCTCATAAGACTTCAAAGCCAAACGGATAAACGCATCCAGCGCGGCATCGCGCAATTTCGCATGGAAGGAATCGGCAAGCTCCCCGTGCTTGATGTTGTCGAAGAACTTCCTGAAATCAATCAGCAGGATATAGCCATTCGTGCCATGCTCACGGTAAAACCTCCGCAAATGCTCATCGAATCGCCGCCGTGTGAAGGAAATGCCCTTTCCTTTCAAGGATGCGCCGTTGTCGTGGATGAGGTAGCGGCGCAAGGCAGGGAAAAGCACCTCATCGCACAAGGAATGCTGCAAAATCAAGTCCCGTGTGGCAAGTGCCTTAATCAGCCGCAAATGACCGTTCTCGCAAAGCGGGAAAGTTGACCCTGCGCCCTGCTGGTAACTCCATCCCCGGATTTCTTTCTGCAATTTCCTCGTCTCTTTCAGGATGTTCAGCACGAACCGTTGCGTTGGCTCTTTCCAGCCGGATGCGGTATCTGCCCGCCTTGAAGCGCGGATGATGCCGTTCGCATTGGTCATGTTCCCCATGTAGTCCATAATTTTCTCCATTTAGTGATTGGCCCAGCTGATAGCTCCAATATCCGTAGATAGGCGCGTCAGGTCTGGCACATGGTTCGGAGGTAACCATGCACCAGCACAGGCTTTTCCTGTACCTTATTCACCGCTTTGGCAGCGGATGGATATAGGCTCATTCCCTGCTATGGCGGCTCGGCATTTTAGCCATACTGCCGCCTACGAGAAGCGGGCGAACGCCGCCATCGGCATTCGATGCGCTGTTGTTGTTGGCATTGCCGTTGTTGTTGGCATTCGCGAAATTCGACGCCGAAGCGACCGCATATCTTTTAGCCTATACCCGCATCTTGTTTTTCCTGAAGCTCCCGAATCCGCTTGTTGTCTGATTTCCTCCATCCTTTCAGCAGAGCTATCTCCCGCTCAATGGCATCCACGTACCTCATATACTTCTCGGCATCGATGGGCAGTACATCAATGGCAAGCTGAAGCTCCTGCAAAAGGCTCTCGCAGTCGGCAATCGCTCTGTCCATGCACAGCCTTCGCTCGTATGCTTCGGAAAGATTCGTTGCCCAAATGGTATAAGCTCTTGTGATTTGGATGTTCATGTCTCGCAGGATGTCCCAAATGGAAGTCCTCAGTTTGTCGATGATCCATTCCGGGTACTCCGATACGAAGCTGGCCATGCCGTATTTCTGCACGATTTGGGTAAAATTTTTGGCATCTTCTTCCTCCATGCCTTTGGTGGTCATGGCAAGTTTTCTCACCTTGTCCTTCACTCCCAAATCACGAAGCAACAGGAACACAATCGCCTTTCGCATTTTCTTGGCGTTGGCATAAAACTCCATCGGCGATGGCTTGCGTTTTCGTGCCAAAACCGACATAGCAATCAACTCCTTTTGGATATTGGAAACCGTAGCCGCCGCATAAAGCGGCGGCGTGAGGGTATCAGGTCAGCAGGGAATACGGGCGAACGCCGCCATCGGCACTCGATGCGCTGTAGTGGCCGGCAAGGCCGTCGTGGCGGGCACGCGCGAAATACGACGCCGAAGCGACCGCACGAAGCCAGCACCACGCCGCCCTCGTGAAGGAAAGGCTCTTGTCGTGGCGCATGGCAGCCACTTGCGTATTGCAGTCCCCAATGTCGTAAAGTGAGCTGGAATTGGGATGGTTGCCATAGACCATCGTCTCATTGAACAGGTTTGCAATGACATCCGTCCATTCCCAATTCGTTGCCGTGCCTACCCATCCCGCTCCTGCCGCCGATGCACCCGTGGGCGATGTGGTCTTGGTGAGCAGTTCGCGATGGGAAAGGATATGCGACGCACCGAAAGCCGCCTGAATTCCGGCGGCATATTTCGGAATGGTGGCTGTCCACATTTCGCTCCCCTTGTAGCCGCCGTCGGTTTTATTTTCGGCGTTCATTCTCGCCTTGCCCAAATAGGTGCGCGGGAAAATGAGAACGTGATGCCTGGTGGTTTCCGTATCGCCCCGATGGAGATGATAATTCAAATCACCAATGACCCATTCGATGTTCGGATAGGTCGTGCCATCCACGGTGATGCTCTTCTTGATAAAGTCACCGGGGAAGATGTCATCGAAAGTCCCGGCGGCAATCGCCTCGCTCATTTCCCCGCTGTCGTAGTAGCTTGTCAAGTCCTTGCCCCGGAAAAGGGCATTGTGGCTTCCTGCGCTGTGACCAAAAAACGCTCCGACCAGCTCATTCAAAAATTCTTTCTTTCCGTCATCCGACAGGGTAAGTCCCTTGAAATAGCCCCGCTGCCAGTTCTTTGCCGCAGTTCCGATATTGCCCTCGCCATCGGCGCGAGGAACAAAGTCTCTCGTTGCCATGTTCTGCTTCCTCCTCTACTCTTTCGGCATGATTGCGCCGTTCGTATCCAGCTCAAAATTGTCACTACGGACAGGATTCTCCGACGGCATAAGCCCACCGTTTGTGTCAATCTCGAAAAATCCTGCATTGGTGTTGCTGGCCGCAATATTTACCGGCCCCATCGCCATGTAAACTCTCATGTAGATCCCTCCTGCTCATCTTCTTTGCCAGGGCAAACATAGTATTCCGCCTCTATGCTCGATGGCGGTACGGATATGGCTCGAAGCCGGATTTTCCCCGACAGCGTTTCGTTCTGCGGGCAAAGACCGCATCTCCGCGCCGATTCCATTCCGCTTCGAGAAATCGTCACAATGGCCACGTCTACTACGCTCACGTCAGTCACCGTTACATCATAGTGCCATTTGTAGTCAGATTCCTCGTTGCTATCCAGTACCCATAACGATGCATCAGCAGGGATGGAAAACGGTGTCGCTGTCGGAAAATCATTGAGCGCATCCTCGATTTCCTGAAATCCTTGCCTCATCGCCTGTGACAATTGAGTGACGGCAGAACCCGCTTGTTCTGCCGTCTGCTCATTTGTCTTGATGGCCGAGCATAGGACGGCAAGCCCCTCTTCAGGTAATGTCCTGTGTGCCATTTGGCTTGCCTCCTGTCATGCCTCGGATTACTCGTCGCTGTTACGTGCCAGGAGAGCGCGAATCTCTGCCACGGTGTAATCCTCGATGTCATCCTCGGTCAGAATCTTGTTCGCAGCTACGCCGCCATCGACAATCTTGCCGTTGGCATCCAGAGCCGCAACATTCCCGGTCGTGCCGCCCGTCACCTTGGTCACGATATCGTCAGCAGCAATGCCCGCATCCACGGGATCGCCATTGCTGTCGAACTTGGCGATGTTGTCCTCCGTTGCACTAGTGTCACGCAGGGCAAAATCGCTCGGTGCATTGCCGCCATCCGCAATCTTCCCGTTGGCATCCAAAACCGCGACATTCCCAGTCGTACCGCCCGTCACCTTGGTCACGATGTCGGCGGCGGCAATGCCCGTGTCAACCACCTGACCGTTGGCATCCTGCTTCACCAGCGCACCAGCCGTGCCGCCCGCAATCTTCTCCATATAGCCGGAAAGGTCAGTGAAGTTGGCGAATACGTTGTACTTGTACTCCGGCGTTTCGGCA
>JAZLHW010000106.1:0-8535 GCA_045617105.1 Selenomonadaceae bacterium
GTATAACGAAGCTAAGATGTCCCCCTCTTCAACAGCTTGCTGTAAGTGGAGGAAGCCAAATTTTAACAAGCGGTGAGCATATCTCCCGCTTCGTTGAAACGCAAATTGGAGGGAAAATGCTTATGGCATTTTCTTGAACAATGGCGTTATAATCGTTATAAAAAAGACTCCCTTGGACACATCGTTGAGAGGTGCAGGGAGTCTTTTTTATTTGGTGTACAGCAGTTTTGTTTGTATGTCAAGACTGCATGGAAATATTTGATCGTATTTGTATTTCTTGCTATTTCACAATATGTTTTCCACCGTAGTAGCGAGGGCTCCAGTAGCTGTTGGAAAGTTCGTCAATGCGGACGCCTTTGCTGGATGAGGCATGGATAAAACGGCCGTTGCCTAGGTAGATTCCGCAATGGGATGCCCCCGCTTCGTAGGTCGTGAAGAAAACGAGGTCACCGGGGACGAGCTGTTTGCTGCTTTTTGTGCGAAGCCCCAGCTTGTACTGCTCGTCTGCTGTACGGGGGATCGAGATACCGTTTTTGGCAAAGACATATTGCAGGTAACCGGAACAGTCAAATGCCTTTGGGGTCGTTCCGCCGAAGGCGTAGGGAGTCCCAATGTATTTCTTGGCGGTGGTAATAACGGAGTTTACCTTGGAAGAATCGAGGATCGGCTGGTTGTTTGGGACGTACTTTGCTTTTCCAATCAAGCCGGAGGAGTCTTCTTCCTTTGGTTTTTCTATGTCGATCCCCCATTTGCGGGGCTGTGCTTTTTTGAGTGTACGCCAAGTGGAATTGTTCACGATACCGGTAACTTTCAGCTTGTTTTCTTTTTGGAATTCTGCAACGGCACGTTCTGTTTCCGCACCGAAAATGCCGTCCAGTATCTTGACGGAGTAGCCAAGCTCCTTCAGCTTTTCTTGCAGGAGGAGAACATCATGCCCATGTGAGTTTCTTTTTAGGGTAGGAGAGGCCAGTGCCGTAGAGGAGAGGAGCAGGAGGGAGAGGCATACTGCAACGAGATGGCGAAAACGTAACCTTTTCATGGAAACCGTCCTTTCATGAAATGCATCGCAATACAATGGAAATATTATAGCAGAAAGGACGAAGGAATGTCATTCTTTTTTATGGAGAATGGAAAGAAAAATTTGATTGGTATATGCTTTTGAAGAGCGTTCATGACTGCAGGGAAGGCATGGAGAGCTTATCCAGGATTCCGAGGAGGTAGGCAATCGCTATGCCGTAGTTTGTCATAGGAACTTGCTGTTTTTTTGCTTGTTGGATCCTCGATAGGACATAACGCCGATTGAACATGCAGCCACCGCACTGAATGATAAGGCCGTACTCTGTGAGATTTTCGGGAAAGTCCGTTCCGCTGACGATATCGACAGCCAGTTCTTCACCGCAGCGCTTGCGAAGGAGATGGGGAATTTTTACTCGACCGATATCCTCGGTCAGTGGTGCATGGGTACAGCATTCTGCGATCAATACCTTGGAGTGGGGGGTGAGTGCGGCAATGGCATTTGCACTTTGTGCATAGTAGGCAAGATCCCCCTTGTAGGCGGCAAACAGTACGGAAAAGGAGGTCAGCAGGCTGTCTTTTGGTTTTTTTTGGAAGACGGCAGAAAAGACCTGTGAATCCGTGATGATGAGTGAAGGAGGCTGCTTGAGCAGGGAGAGCGTGTGTTCCAGTTTGTCAGCTGTGGTGCAGATAACCGTGCATTGTTTGTCAAGGAGTTCTCGAATGGTCTGTACCTGTGGGAGTATCAAGCGGTTTTTTGGTGCTTGGATATCCTGCGGCATGACGAGGAGAACGCAGTCATTTTCCTTTGCGAGAGTCCCCGTGATGGTTTCTGCGGCAAAGTCTTCCGGCATTAGCTTTGCCAGTGCTTCACGAACCTTGTCAAAGCCTTCTCCTGTTTTGCAGTTTACAAAGAGATGGGAGCAGGCGTCGCTTTTTCGAAGGGAAGCCCATTCATTCGGCAGGGACAGGGCTTCTTTTTTGCCTGCAAAAAGATTGATGGCAAGCAGGACAGGAATTTTTTTGTTTTGGAAATATTGCAGCAGTTTTTTTTCTGCTTCAAAATCTAGGATATCTTCTTTTCCTTGGGGAAGGAGGAGGACAGCAAGCTCGGTTTTTTTCATCGCAAGTGCCGTTTTTTCCATTCGCAGTTTGCCCAAAGGGCTGGAATCTTCCAATCCAGCAGTGTCTATGAGAAGACATGCCCCAATCGGAGAAATTTCCATTGCCTTGTAAACAGGATCGGTGGTAGTTCCAGCGGTTTCAGAGACAATGGAAACCTTGTGGCCGGCAAGTTGGTTGATAAAGGAGGATTTTCCGCTGTTTGTTCGTCCGAAGATGCCGATATGAAGCCGATTGGCATTCGGAGCTGTGTTTAGTTCTGCCATGTTAGAATCTAAAGTCCCTTCTTCCTTTGCTGATTTCTGCTAAATGCTCTATTGCAGTTTTGCGAACCTTTTCGCTGGGGATCTTGGCAAGCTCACGCTCCAGCATGGAAAGCCCAAGCTGTTTGGTGGTTTCACTGGCGTAGTCCTCCAAGTATTCTCTCAGGGTGAGAAGTGCATTCGGGTGGCAGCAGTTGAGTATCTGCATGTTCTTGCACAGTGACATGAAACGGTCGCCGGTACGTCCTGCACGATAACATGCCGTGCAGAAGCTGGGGATATAGCCAAGCTGCATCAGCCACTGTACCACTTCATCGAGGGAACGCTGGTCGCTGACATCGAATTGGGCGGAGCTTTCCTCCTCGGATTCCTTGCGAATGTAGCCGCCTACACTGGTACGGGAGCCGCCGCTGATTTGGGAAATACCGAGAGGAAGGACTTTTTCGCGGCATAGCTGGGATTCACGAGTAGAGATAATTAGGCCGGTATAGGGAACAGCAATACGAATGAGAGCACATATTTTGGCGAAGGTATCATCGGAAATGCCGTTGCTGAATTCATTGGGATCAATGTCATCGGCACGTTTGACTCTGGGAACGCTGATGGTATGGGGGCCAACGCCGTGTACGGCTTCGAGATGTTCTGCATGCATGAGAAGCCCTGCGAATTCATAGCGGTATTTTTCCAGCCCGAAGAGAACGCCGATTCCCACATCGTCGATGCCGCCTTCCATCGCGCGATCCATTGCTTCGGTGTGGTAAGCATAGTCATGCTTTGGCCCTTTTGGGTGAAGTGTCTCATAGGAAGCCTTGTGGTAGGTTTCTTGAAAGAGGATATATGTTCCGATTTCAGCTTCCTTCAGTTTTCTGTAATTCTCTACTGTCGTTGCGGCGATATTGACGTTGACGCGGCGAATGGAGCCGTTTTTGTGTTTTACGCTGTAAATCGTCCGAATACTTTCCAAAATGTATTCGATGGGGTTATTGACGGGATCTTCTCCTGCTTCGATAGCAAGGCGTTTGTGTCCCATGTCCTGCAAGGCGATGACTTCGGCACGAATCTCGTCCTGTGTCAGTTTTTTGCGGGTGATATGTTTGTTTTTTGCGTGATATGGACAGTAGACGCAGCTGTTGATGCAGTAATTGGATAGGTACAGCGGAGCGAACAGGACGATTCGGTTGCCGTAGTAGTCCTGCTTGATCTGTGTTGCCAATGCATAGATCTCATCCAGTATTTCTTCTTTTTCACAGGCAAGCAAGACGGAGGCTTCTCGATGCGACAGACCTTTTCGCCGTCTCGCCTTGGCGATGATCTGGTCGATGAGTGCGCGGTTGTCCTTGTTTTTGTCGGCATAGTCCAGTGTGGCAAGGATCTCCTCATCGGAAATGAATTCTTCGGCTTTCATGGAGCTTGCATTATACATAGCAATTACCTCTTATCTGATGATATAGTGTTTGATGATACGGGGAAGGCTGCTTCCTTCAGGTTGGGATATGGTTTGAAATCTCCAATATCCACGGCAATGGTGCAGTCAATGGATTCCATCTTTTTCTTTAGGATATGCAGGGACTGGGCGCTCTCTGTTCCTGTGTGGCGTTTTTTGTCGTATATGGCATATTTTGCACGCACGCTTGGCGGGGATAGGTTTGGCATGATCACGTTTGCACCGGCAAGGATACCTGCTGCCTGCCCATCCTGCATCAAGGTGGCAAGTGCCGTGGTAGCAGGAAGGAGGACAGAGGGGAAAAGGAGGCGCAGGATAGAGAGGAGGATCAAGGTCTGCTCGCAGGAACCGGCAGGCTCTTTGGCAAGAGGGGTGTCATGCTGGGGGATGAAGGGACCGATCCCTATCATATGGGGCTGGAGGCTGCGGAGGAATTGGAGATCCTCAAAAATGGTTTCTGTTGTTTGTCCTTTCGTTCCTACGATGAAGCCGGCACCTGTCTGAAAGCCAATATCCTTTAGTCGGTACAGACATTCCATGCGGCGGCGGAGCGACATTTCTGGCGGGTGGAGGCTTTGGTAGTGATTCATGCTTGCCGTTTCATGACGCAGGAGGTAACGGTCGGCACCTGCCTGACGGTAGGCTTCGTATGAGGAAGGCTCCTTTTCTCCAATGGAAAGTGTGACAGCACAGCTTGGGTGCTGTTTTTTTATGTTGCTGACCAGTTGGCAGATTTTTTCGTCTGTAAAGCAGTTATCCTCTCCTCCCTGCAGGACAAAGGTGCGAAAGCCTAGAGCATATCCTTCTGCACAGCAGGCAAGGATCTCTTCCTCAGACAATCGATAACGGCTGGCTTTTTGGTTGCTCCTGCGAAGCCCGCAGTAAAGGCAGTCGTTTTTGCAGTAGCTGGTAAATTCGATCAGCCCGCGAATGTAGATATCTTTGCCGTAAATTTTCTTTTTTACAGCAAGGGCGCGTTCCTTGAGATAGGAAGCTTCTTTTCCCTGCAAAAGCTGTTTTAGCTGGGAAAGGCTGATGTCCTGCGTGGCTTCTATTTGGTCAACGATGTTCATGGCGATTACCTCGAATGGCAGGGAAGATTACCGTGTTTTTGTTGGGGAGAAATGGCAAAGAGCAGCATCGGGCAAGCTGTCCGATACCGCTCTTTCTCTTTGGGCAGGCCGAGGATTATTCTGCAAGATATACAGATGGATCAATGTGGATCTCGTGAATGAAGTGGAGAAGTTCAATGCCGGAGACAACGCCTTCGACAGCACGGCTTCCGTCAGAGGTCAAGTCGAGCCGTATGGGTTCTTCCAGAATTCTGCCTTCCTTGTCGGCAAAGATGCAGACCTTCGGCGTTCGTGTATGTCCAAATTCACATTCCGTGACGACACCGAAACCATAAACGGTTTTTATGACTGTGCCTACTGGATAGAGAGCTACGTTGTCAAAGAAAAGCCGCAAGAGTTCTGGATCGAATTGCCCTTTGTTGACATTCGTCATGATGTTGAAGGCAATGGAGGGCGTATATGCCTTTTTGTAGGGACGTTCGCTGGTCAATGCGTCGTACACGTCTGCGATGGCAACGATTTTTGCGAACTTGTGGATCTTGTCGCCAGTGATTCCCCGCGGATAGCCAGTGCCGTCGATATGCTCATGGTGCTGGGATGCGATGGCCGCCAAGATGCTTGGAGATGGCAACCTAGGTCCCATTTCATGAATTTTTGCAGAACCTGCCAGCGGGTGGTTCTTGATGATATCAAATTCCGTTTTTGTGAGACGCTTTGGCTTGGTCAGAATATCTGTATCAATGTTGACCTTGCCTAGATCGTGGAGCAGTGCGCCGAGTGTCAGCAGGGACAGATCCTGCTTGGAATAGTGGCAGAGAAGCCCAAGCATTGCGGAAAGAATAGCTACGTTTACGCTGTGGGCGAACGTATAGGTATCATGCAGGCGAATATCCGTCAGCTGCACGAGATTATTTTTTTTCTGGATGATGTCAAAGATGATTGTGTCGGAAACGTCCTGCACGGTCTGGACATCAAACTCTCCTGTGTTTTCGACACTTTGGAAGGTGTCAAACATGCGCTCGATAGCAACCAAGCGGGTGACTTCTTCCACGACATCATCCGGTGGGGCGATTTTTAGGGAGGGATCGGCAGATGTGACAGTAACGGTTGGTATGCCAAGTCGCTCCAGTTGTTCAATGTATTGAGAAGAGAGCGGCTGTCCCTTGACCAAATAGCTTCCTCCGCGCTTGTTGAAGATGCTTTGGGAAACAATCATGCCCTCCTTGAGTTTTCTTACAGGAATCCTTAGCACAAGAAACCCTCCTTTTATACTATCTATGTAACTTATATCATAGCCCATTTTTCGTTAATTGAAAAGATACCAAGGGCGATAAATTCTCCATGCTGATTAACGGCAAGGTGTACAAAGACCGCACCAAGGCAGATGAAGCACTGGAAAACATCTTGAAAAACTACAAGCAGCAAAAGACTATGGATATAGGGCAGATTGGTGGCTTTAGGCTGACCGCTTTATATAAGCCTTCGGATGGGAACGTCTTGTTGCAGGTGGTGAACAATCGTGCATACGCAGTGCAGACGAATTCCGTTGCAGGTATCGAGAACACATTGCGTAACAGCCCTGAGAAATCCATTGAATATCGCCAAAAGGATTTGAAAGAGTACAAAGAACAGGTTGCGCAGGCACAGGAAATTGTACAGCAGGAAAACCCATACGCCGAAAAGGTAAAGAGCCTTAGCAAAAGACTGAACCAGATCAATCGTGAAATCGAAGCAACACTTGTTGACAATGGCAATAAAAAGACAGCACAGGCTACAGATACCACCATTGACAGCGAACCGGAAACGGAGGTTAAAGAACCGACAAAGGAAGAAAAGCCGGAAGTCAATGAAACATCGACAACTGAGCAGGAAATCAAGGAAAATTCTCCTGCTGACAAGAACACAGCCAATGTCAACGTAGACGAATTCGAGCATACAAAAACAGGGGAGATGATACCTGCCGCAAGCCTCAAAGCCCATGTAGGAAAAGACTTCCGCAAGCAGGCAACATCTATTGCCAAGAACCATGGCGGTAAATGGAGCCCGTTTGAAAGCGTATTCTCTTTAAGACCGAGCAGGGCAGGGATGATTTTGTCCGTGAGATTGAGGCATTGCTTAGCGCAAGTGAAGGCAAAGCTTCTGCTGAAGGGGAGATTGCCAGAGCAGTACGCAACGCTAAAGTTGTGGATAATGCCGACTTGACCCCGCAACAGCGAAAAATGTCAGAGTTTGGCAAGCAGATGGGTACGCCTATCTTGTGGATTAGCACAGACCCGAAACTGCATGGCTATCATGCACCTAACGGAACCACCGTGCTTAATGCCAGCAGCAACATGGATTTGTCCAAGACCTTCTGGCATGAGGCTTTCCATTGGGTAGTTGGCAATAATGAAGCACTTTATAATGAGCTTCTGGGCTATTTCAAGGGGAATAGCGCATTTTCTAAGAAACAGCTTGAATCATACCGAAATAGGATAGGCCGTCCTGATATTTCTGATGAGCTGACGGTTGAAGAAATGCTTGCTGACTACTTCGAGGAAGTCAAAGACAGGGTAAAGATTTTCAAGGAAATGGGCGCAGAGCAGCCAAGCCTTGCCCGTAAATTCGTGGCATGGGTGAAGCGCATCATGGATAAGTTCGCCGAGTTCTTCCATAATCCGGAAGGTAAGCTGACAACTTCACAGAGGGATTCCTTTGTAAAGGCGTTTGGCAGACTGGCACGGGATATGAAGGATGGAAACGGCAGACCACTGTTCAAAGTCTACAAGGATGGCAAAGAGATTCGCCTGACAAGTGGCCAGCTTGTGACCGAAGGTATTAAATTGTCTGCGAAAAACGACATTGACAAGAATGGGAAAGTGGGAGATAATCAGCTTATAAAGAACATTCCGACAGGTGATAACCTAAGCCAAAAGGCAGAAGATTATTATGGTATGCTCCTAGATAGAAACAGTCTGTTTGATTATTTGCCACAAAATGCAACCATGAACGATGTACTGGAAACGATGCTTGTTCAGCTTAAAACCTCTATCAATAAGGAATATAAGCTATATCAACAGCAGAGCGATTCAGACAGGAAGCAAAGTATTCTTAATGTCATTGGCTATCAGGTGGCAATGCTTGATGAAGGAAGGAGGCAGTTCAATGCAGGAACTAGTATCTTCCGCAGAGTTGAAGAAAATAGCAGCTTCCAAAACGCAAGAGGAAGCAGACGCGGTTTGGAGCGAGATTATCGAAAGAGAGTATCGCAGATTGGCACAAGCCACGCCACGCCAACAGGAGCGGCCTTCGATGGTTTCGTAGATGGTGCGGCAGAGCTTGTAGAGAAAATCCGAGAACATCTTAGAAATCCCATGCGAACAAGCGCAAATTTGAATACAGATACCAAAAAGCACTCTGAAAAGGGTGCTTTTTCTAATGGGCGCACTAAGTATTCCTATTCTGCATCCGACAATAGCAACGAAGGCTTATTCCACAAAATCAAAAACATCATGTCTGGCAAGGCAAGCGAGGATAGCGAGAAGTTCCGCTATCGCAAGCACCTTACTGAAATGATTGAGAAGGCGTTGGACGTAAAACTTCGCTATGGCAAGATGGGAAGCGACAAGAAGGATGTTGT
>JAZLHW010000107.1:0-2355 GCA_045617105.1 Selenomonadaceae bacterium
TGAATGCTTCCATTCGCCACTTTTCATCCGCAAGCCACGCAAGGACACGGGCTTCAACTGCACTGAAATCCGCTACAATGAACTGACATCCCGGTTTAGGAATAAGCATCGTGCGGATCAGCTGCGACAATGTGTCCGGCGTGTTTCCGTAGATGGATTCCACCATGTCAAAGCATCCCATCTTGACAAGATCCCTTGCTTCGTCTAATGTGTTGATATGGTTCTGAGGCAGATTCTGGAGTTGAATTCCTCTGCCTGACCATCGCTGCGTCCTTTGAGCCCCGGAAAATTGGAACAGTCCTCGTGCCCTGCCGTCATTGCAGGTATAACGGTCTGCCGCCTGGTATTTTTTGACGCTGCTTTTCGCCATCTGAAGCCTGAGCTTCATCATTTCCAGTGCCTCGCCGTCTGCGCTGTGCTTATCCAGATCCTTGATTAATTCCGCTACATCCTTCTTTCCGAGACTTTCAACCGAAATACCACGCTCTGTCAGCCAGCCTTTTAACTGACTGACGCTGTTCGGATTTTCAAGTCCTGTCAGTTCATAAGCTTTTTTCGTCATATCTTCCGACAGCGTCAGGTCACAGGTAATCGCCTGTTCCACTAATTCCTTATCGATTAAAACCCCACGGTCATTGATTCGCTGATCCATGTGATAGTAATCCCATTCATGTTCCGGCAGTGGTAAGGATTCAAGCCGTTTTCTAATATCTCGCTCCGTCCTGACATCCTGCAGGCAGTATTCTTTGAACATTTGCCACTTCTCCGGCTCATGCTCCGGAAGATTTCTTGTACGTCCGCCATTGGCTTTTGTCGGTCTGCAAGGAACAGAAAAATACTTGATCAGGTCTTCACCCGCTCTGTCTTTCTGCTCCCCGGTTTTCAATGCTTCTGCCGCTGTCTTCAGTTTCAGCGGAAGAGAAAGTGATGCTGCGTGTACCATAGAACACCGCCATGAATCCGGCGAAAGCTGTGTTCCAAAATACCGGCTGAGGCAGGTGCGCTCAAACTGGGCATTCCATGCCGCCTTGATAATATCTTCATCGAATACGGCATCCACCACCTCCTGAGGAAGCTCCTCTCCGCAAGCCATGTCCACGATTTGAACCGGCTCATCATCAAACGCATAAGCGAACAAAAGAATATGGAAGTCGCCTTCAACATACCGATAAACCCCGCAGTTTCCGAGGTCTACATCAGAATACGTTTCAAGATCGATTCCAAGGATTTTAGGCTTATTCATAGCCGCCACCTTCCTTTCTTTAGGGTAGTAAAATAAGTATCTGTTACTTAAGAGAATCTCCAAAGAATCAATCTCTAGGGATTCTCGTAAAAAACAGAAACAAAAAAAAGGGGGAGAACCTAAGAATTGCTCCTTAAGCTCTCCCCCATGTCGGCATCCCCTTTTGACAGGATCAGTCGTTGGAACTTACTTCAGATAATCCGGGATTCCGTCTTCACCGCCGAAGATTTCCTCCGGATCAACCTCATCGTCCACCTCAATGAAGTCAGCCGCAGCAGAAGCTTTGCCCGCGAGACGTTCAACATCCTTAATCTTCTGGATGTTGCCGAGACCGGCTGCTACGCCACGGTTACCGTTTGCGTTGAATGCGTAAAAGTTCACGGAAACATTGCAATAGTCGCCGCTGCCGCAATCCATGGGATCGAGAATCGGCTGAACTTTACGGTCAACGATCTGCGGTGCGTCCTTGCTGTTGGCATTGAGATACATGCTGTCCGCATATGCCTCGTCATCCGCACGGTCGACATCTCCATCACGGAGCGGCATTTTCAGGTTTGCAGGAACCTTTCCGCCCCACTTCTTACTCTTTCCGAGTTCCTTTGCAGCCTCAATCGCGTTATGGATCTTGGTGAGCGTCTTCTTATCGGACTTCGGAATGATACAGGAGACAGAATATTTTTCCTCGCTGCCGTTGATGCTCTTCGCTTCCCAGATGTTTGCGAAGCTGATACGACAGGGAATGACCACTTTGGTCGGGGACTGATTGTTGTTGTTTGCCATAATATTTTCCTCCAAAAAAATCACGCCCGGCTCTCTGGCTCGTGGCGTATAGTAATCTTGCAGTCCGATTTAGTCTTCATCGTAATCAGGCAGGACTGCGAACTCCTGATCCGGTGTGTCTGTAAGGTCAACCGGCGGTCTCGGATCTGATTCCGGAACCAACGCCAGCTTCCCGGGTGGTTTGGCTACATACTCTCCGAGTAATTCCGCACACCGCTTCTTACCCATCATTTTTTCAAACTCGGTCAGAGTGATGATCTGCTGTTTGTAGAGATCGGTCTAGCCATTTTGAATTGCCGTGTCCACCACGGCTTTTGTGTCCGTAAAGACAC
>JAZLHW010000108.1:0-2371 GCA_045617105.1 Selenomonadaceae bacterium
AAACAACACGCTTTCGGGGATTTCGTGCCAGCCGTCATAGATCAGGCAGTCACGGTAAAGCCAGATGTAATAGTCGTTCCTCTTTCTCTCCGGTCTGCCTACCAGCTTCACAGCGTCCTTGTACTGTGCATAATCTCCGGTGGAGTGGGAACGGTATTTCATGCGGTTAGTGGAGATACCGCCAAAGTCACTAATCCGGATGAGGGTGATTTTCTGACCATCTACGAAGGAAGCCTTGTCAAACTGGAATTTGACGCTCTGGAAGGTGTCAAGGATGCGATAGAGGGAGATTTTCAAATCCTCGATCTCAACGGCACGAATAACGTCAACGGTGAATGGGAAGTTGTGTTCAACAATCCATTCCAGCATCTTGGAACGGTAAACGCTGGAAGTCTGCCAGCTAGAACGAAGATCATTCTCTTCAATGATGCTGGTGGAAACATCGGTGAGTTCTTCGGCAAGTGCGGAAAACTCGTTTTCCTCTGTTGCTTCTTCCTCGTATGGCTCGATCTTGGAAGCATCGTCAAGGAAATACACATAACGTGCGTAGTCGTAGCCTTGAGGGTCTACAACAAACATCAGTTCATTGTCACGGTAGATTGCAACGCAGTCACAGCAATACCATTCAACGGTTTTCTGCTCCTGACCGTTCATCTTGTAAAAGTCGGTCATGGAGTTGACACGCTTGTCATTCGTTGCGGAACCGCCCATCTTGGACAGGAAAGAAAAGTCCTGCATGAGGAGATGAGAAAACATCTCGTAGGTCTCATCATCCATCTTGACGGTGCGGGAAACAAGGCAGTTATTGCGGACGATCTCACCATCTTCATCCTCACGCTTTGCGTATTCATCCACAGAACACAACTTGCTCCATCTGGGATTCTTTGCGAAGCGCACCCAGAAGGGGGTAACATCTTCAACGACTGCGGATGCTTCGATCTGCTCAGCCTCAAGCCGTTCACGTTCTCTCTGTTCTGCGTAACGCTTTTCTGCTTCTTCACGCTCTTTCTTCATGCGCTCATACTCGGCTTCCTGACGCTCACGCTCTGCCTGTTCTGCTTCTTCCTTTTTCAGGTAGAAGAGAGAAGAAACCATCTTGCTTTCCTCGGTTTCTTCGGTCTGCTCATACTGCCATGAAACATATGCGCTGTCATGGAAGCCACGATAGAAATAATCAGTCATAGCATCGGACTCGTCAAAGTTGTAAAGAAAACTGTAAGACTCAGCATAGTGAATAACGGCTTTCAGTTCCTCGGACTCCTTATCAAAGGGGGAGGAAATAATCCGCATATAGAGAGAATTACCTTTTCCCATAGAAACGCTCCACTTGATGCCGAAGGGCTTAAAGCGGTCACGCAAATGAGAACGGATTTCAGCGGAAACGGACTTCATATCCATGTTTCTGATATTCTTTCCACCGTTTTCCATCTTGTCGGTTCGGGTCAGTTCCCACAGGTCAACGATAGAGGGAGTAGCAGGCGCCACAGCGGAAAATTCCATCTTGTCACCGTTGAGGGACTGGGCGAAGGTCAGACGCTCGGAAGTTTCCTTTGCATACCAAACCTTCTTGACACGGTGCCAGCGGAAGCCGTTGGTCTTGAGACCTTCCAGCACTTCGGCGGTGGGCTTCACGGGGAAAGAAATTTCAATACCTTTCTTTTCCTCGTTGCGGTTGATAATAATACTCATTGTATATTCTCCTTTCCCTCGTTTGAGGGGTTATTTTCTGAGGTGTAACCCCTCAAACCTGCCCATCTGGGAGAGGCGAACAGGGTTCAAAGGTTACTCAATCGCTAATTCCGGCCATCTTGAAGAGATACGGACGAATGGAGGAAACAGACTCTTCAATCGTCTTTCCTGCCTCCTCAGCCTTTGCAAGTCGGTTCGCAATGGTGGAAAGCTGTCGAGAGGTGGCACGGTTAAAAGCAAGTTCGACGCTTGCAGGTACTCTTCCTGTGCTGATGTACCAAACCAGGGGATCAACCGCTCTTTCAGCGGTTCGGAGGTCTGACTTCCTGCTGATTCTGTGCTGTACCTCCCACAACTTATATTCTGTCGTGCTGTTCATGGGGAAACTTCCTTTCAAAAAAGATTCTGTTCAGCCTCCATCTAGCAATGGGGACTGAAAACAACCTTTTTCCTTTGCCCGTATAGCCGTTAGCACAGCTTTTTTCCATCTTAGGCGTAGTAGTTGGCGAGTCTGGAAAGCTCGCTATAGTCGTCCTCGAAGAAGTCTTTACCTTCAAAAGTAGATTTAAAGCTGTTGAGAAGTTGCGTTACCTGCTCGGATGGGATGCCGGACTTGATGAGCTTCTTGATCTCCTTAAAACGGTTGATCTGGTTCCAGTCCTCATCAGTCAGGGAGGATTTT
>JAZLHW010000109.1:0-6592 GCA_045617105.1 Selenomonadaceae bacterium
GTTCACCTCATTTCGTTAGACTAGAGCGCCCCACGTCAGCGGACCGACGACTTTGTCCACATCCAGCCCCTTGCACTCTTGAGCATCCACAACAGCCTGCTCCGTGGCGGGACCGAAGTCACCGTCCACGTCAAGTGCGGCGTCAATGATATCATTCAGCCGGTGCTGAAGCACTTTGACCGCAGGACCAGTGTCACCACGGCGAAGCATGGGCAGTCCGATGACAGGACGGAGCCAGTCGGTACGGTAGAGATAGCTCAGGTCGATGGTCTTGATACCGCCATTGCCGCCAGAACCGAAGATCTTGCCGTCGCCGGACTTGGTATACTGCCACATGGCACAACCATCGGGGGCGGACTTTGCGCTGTAGGAGGCCAGCCACAGCGGATAGTCCCCAAGCTTGGAGCGGATCAGCTCGTCACGGATAAAGTCGACATCACAATACACACCGCCATTGAGACCGTGCTTCTCCAGACGGCGCAGGAATGCAATGGCGTATGTGGTGCGATTCTTGGCGGACAGCTTGTCCGCACGTCCGGTGCGGTTCGGGGCAGTGCTGTACTCCAAATCAAGCCACACGGGACAGAACAGGCGATAGCCCTTCACGGCGGCGGCGACATAGTCCGCCTCTGCCTCCGCCTCGACGGAGCTGATAGCCTGAGAAATCCAGTACACGCCGACAGGCAGACCAACCTTCACAGCGGCGTCCATGTTGCGCTTATAGGTGTTCTCGGTGTTCATGGTGCCCGACTTGCCATAGCCACGATATCCGACCTTGATGACAACACCAGCGACACCGGCAGTCTTCATTTTGGCGAAATCGACAGTGCCGTTAAAACGACTGATATCTGCAATAATAGGGGTTGCCATTACACTTCCTCCTTCTTCTTCTTTCCGATGGAAAACAGGCCGTTATAGCCGCTGGGGATATCCTTGTTGATCTTGTGAAGGTTCTCCAACGTGGAACCAATCTCCATAATTACGAAGCCGGAGCACACCATGCCGGAAGTCGGAAAAGAGCCGAGGACACCGAGGTCAATGTATCCCATAGACCATTCGACGACTGCCACGAGGAGTAGAACACCTATGATGGCGAGCTTGTGAAAAATTCCTTCACGCATAACACAGGACTGGAAATTGTGATTGTAGATTGCCTGAGCCAGACCGGTAAGATAGTCCATAGCGATCATAATACAGGTGATAATGTACTGCATAGTTTTTTATCCTTTCCGCCCCGGTTTCCCGGGGCTTTTGTGTTATTCCTTGGGGCAGATAGCAACCAGAACTTTGGCCTTGTTGGGGTATCCGCCGCCCTTCCACAGGACAGCACAGCCGCCTTTGCCGTACTTCTTGCCCGTCATATGGCAGGAATAGATTCCGTTTTCAGCAACAAGGGCGTTATCGCTGTCATAAATCAGGATGGTGCCGGGCTTCTTGCACTTTTCCGGCATATCAGAAAAGCTTTTGTTGACCCACACCACATCACAGGTGCCGGGAATCAGGTTTTCAAGGCCAGAAACAGCCTGAGCAATCGTCCCCTTTGTCGCTCCGCCTTTGCCGTCACTCTTCCGGTGGCCAACCCGGGTGCCGTGCTTGACGATTCCGGCGATATCTCCTGCGGCGGCGGTAGCGCCAATGCAGTCGGTTTCTTTGTGCTTCTTGATTTCGGTAAGCGTTGCCCACTTGCCCCCGTGGGAAAATCCGCCGTCATAAATGGCGCTGTACACGGTTTTTCCAGCCGTCACCATGCGCTGACGGTAGTTGATATGTTCCCGGAGGAGCTTGTCCACACACCACAGCCACTTCCCGCCGTGTTTCACGGCCATGTACTTGGTGGTGCTTCCTACGGTGTTTTCTGCTGTCCAGTCCTCGCAGACCTGAACAAGGGCACCCTTGGGAAGGTGAGCCACAACCTTTCCATTGGTGGAGCTGGGCAGGTCACGCAGATTAGCTCCCGCCTCGTTGGTAACGTGATAGGTTTTCATTGTTGCCATAGGTATTATCCTTTCTTTCGTTTATAGGCTCACCGCAAACCAGTCAACCCATGTTTTTGTTGCATCCGCTCGCTTAAAATGCAGGGTAAATCCCGTTTCTGATACGTTGTTCACGACAGCGAAAACGCTCCCGGGCGCGGAGGATATGGGCGACACAAACACAACGGGTTTTGCAGCAAACGCTTTTGAGAACGCTATATCCACGGCTGTGACAACGTTCGCCCCCACCGGGCTGACAGAGACGGAGCCGCGCTGAATGTAATTTCTTACACTGAGAGTATCTAAAATCGTAGCCCAGCTTTTTTTGTCGTCTCTCCATCCGGTTCGGTATCGCAATCCCTCGCCGTTGATGCTGGTCCTATGGTTATACCACAGGTCAAGACGGGCTTGTGTGCCGGGGAGGGATACCGCTGCTCCATAGGTATAGGTTTCGGAATCCGCCAATCCATCGGGCAGGGCGTTGTTATACTGCTGTATGCCAATTTGATTCCACAAGGTGTCGTAATGGGACGCTCCTCCTGATCCGGTCTGGCTGTCCCTTGACCGCAGATAGTCAGAGTCACTGTGACCGTTGATGTTACCGTTCACGATCAGGTTGCCATTAAACTCGCCCGAATACGCCTTAAAATCATGGGCATACAGGTTTTGGGCACACACATCGTCACCGCTGATAAATCCAGCGTCCACGTGAGGGCTTTCATAAAGCGCCGCCCCGTAAAATTTGGGGGCTACAATAAAGTCAAAGCTTGCCGCACCAGTGGATATACGCGGCGTTTTTTCCATGTGTGGCGAATAGGTGAACCACGAACCCTTGACCGGTTGCTCATCAGCAACATTTTCAGCCCAATAACCACCGGACAGAGAATCAGGCCCTTCCAAGTCGAGGCGTAACTTGCCCATGTGATACCCGTCTGCCGCCCAAACCTCAACCGCTTCTTTAAAGTTTCCGGTGGTTCCGTTAAGATTCACGCCTTTCAGCGTGCCGGAAAGCTCCATGTCTACGCCCTCGACCTTCCCAGTGAATGCCACTTTTTGAGCGTCGATCAAGATTTTCTCCGCTGTCTGGTTGATGGAGGAGATCACACCATCCTTTTTGACGGTCAGGGCAATTTCCTTTGCCGTCTGGCTGATGCTGGATTCAGCGGCGTCCATGCGGGATTCTATGTCCTCAGGGGAAGGTGTCCAGTCAGTCGCAATGCTGCCCTGTTCGAGCTGAACATCACCAAAGAAAAATTCCTTCAAATCCGTTGTATTATCACCAATCATAAAATTGATTTTAGTGATTTCCGGGCGATTACGCGGAGAGATCGTATAGGAATAACGCCGTGGTTTGGCTGATAATACAAATACCTGCCAGCTTTGTGCGATTATCGCGTTGTCGATATCGTTCCAATGTACGCCGACAGCCATCGTGGTGCCAGCCTCTGGAGCATATGCGGTAAAGGAAATCGTATAGTAGTCATCAGGATTGACAAGGGCGCCGTTTACGTTTGAATTCTGTTGAACTCCCTGAAACGCAACCCCAGAGGTTTTAATGTGTGCCCACATTCTCGCATCCTGACCGGGGATAACCTCCCTTATTTCCGGGCTTCCCCAGTTGCTCCATTTGCTGAAATTATTTGCAAACGAAGAATTTAACAGGAGGTTTCTTCCGCCAATGCTCAGATTGTCAAGCTTATCCCTGGCGCTGTTGGCTACACTTTCAGTTGTGGAAACACGGGTTGTCAGGCTGTTTGCGGTCTGCTGTAGGGCAGAAACAGCGCCCTCTGCGCTCTGTACCCGGGTGGCAATACCGCTCACCTCCACTTTCAGCTCGGATACAGATTTTTTCGCCTCATTTGCCGCTGTATCATCCGTATAGGACACCTTTTTCACCCAATCCGCCGCCAGATAAGGTGTACCCGCCGCCCTTGCCCCGACGCAGGTCAGCAGGTCAGTGCCATTTGTCCACAGGTCGCCCACGTCATAAGGTGGAACCGGAGTGGAGACGAATACCCTCCGTTTGTTGTTGGCTGTGAGCTGAGCGGCGGAGACACGGGTGGCAAGACCGTCTACGCCCATATGGAGGGACGCCATGTCATCAGCAACGACACTCAACTCGTGGACAGTTGCCTTGTCTGCGGTCAGGTTCTGGATGTAGGCCGTCTGCGCCTCGAAGTTCTCCGCTGTCAGGTTTTTGACGGCGATTATATCAGCTTCAATGCGGGAAAGCGCCTGCTGATATTCGGTGTCGAAGTTAGCTCTGGTGTCTGTGTCGCTATATCCTTCTGCTTTTACGGTTGCCCGACATCCGCCGTCGAGAGACAGCGTCAGGCCCAAAACAGGGACGCTGTGCACAGCTCCACTGAGGGGTGTAACTGTCAGTATGTCGCCAGGCTCCACATCATATCCGCCGATAAACGAAACGCTTCCGACGGAATATGAAAGCGGAACAACGGCGTCAGCGATGGCGTCCACAAGATCCTGATTTGCGTATGGGCAATCAACGGCCAGAACTCGCCCGGTGCCGGACGCACTGGAATAGGTCTTTTCCTCCTCACGTTCAACCGTGATTCCTGAATCCGGGTCTGTGGACGGCGTGATGATTTTCGTTTTCATTTGGACGCCGACAATGTTGATGGTAGCGGTGTTTGCCAGCTCATCAGCGTAATAATCATCCGGCCCAATTGCTTGCCCGTTGTCGGAGAGCCATTTCAGACGCAATGCGCCAGAACGGTCTATGATGGCATTACAGCCGCAGACCGTCGCCATGTGCATGATGATCTGTCGGGCGGTGTAGCCCGTCAGGCGTCCGTCAATCACCCTGTCGGCGGCTGACGGCAGGGCTCCCAATGTGATATTGCACTGTTCACACACGTCTTCCAGAACGGCCCTGACGCTGGTGGGTGTCTGGACCGTTGGAATGTAATCGCCACCTGTGGCCCAATATGCGGCGTCATAGGCGGTGATGTTGCTCGTATCATCGCCGACTTGACATTCGCAGACCCGGAACACGCCCAGCTGAATCCACTCAAGCGGTGCTCCAAACCCCAGCTTCACGACGACATCCTGACCGGACAGCTCATGCCGACCGTAGGCGGATATCTTGACGTTGGCAGAGCACAGCGCTCCGACAGTCAGACCGGCACCGCAAAAATAGGCGTTGTAGACGCAGGACGCAACGTCGTCCTGCGACGTCATTGTCGGAGTTGCACTGCCACCGACAAAAACCCCAATGACATGCGGCTCATCAATGTTGGGCTCGTTTGATTTTGGTATATGGTACATCGTATACACTTCCTAACATTCGATAAACTCTGCGGTTTTACCTGTGATGTACTGCATCCCCTTTACCCAGCTATATTGAGTTCCGGGTGTGGCGGCAACGTAGACGGTTTTCGTGTGGGTGTTCCCGCCGTTATCCGTGTATTTCAGCTGCCGTTTAAACTTTGTTTTGCAGATGGCAGAATCAATCAGGTCGCACTTGGACGGAGACAGCGGTGGCCATTTAACCTCAATTGTTGCCTTCCACGCTTTCACCGTACCCTGCGCTTTACCGGACGCAGAACGTCCGGTATTCTCGCTGTGTACGGGGTTCATGGTGATTTTTACGCCCTCATGGGCGGGCGTTGGGAGTTGAACGCCGTCCAGCTCCATCTGTGTGAACGTTGCCATTAAATCGCCCCCCTCAGCGGACTGACCCCGGTTGCCCGTGTTTCGTTCCTAACATAATTGACAGTGTTTCGTGCAACGACCTGCCCGTCCAGCGTTGTGGTAATATTAACGATGATGGGACGCTGGTTTTCTGTGGGCGCAGTGGCGGTGGTTGCCGACTGTGACTGAATCTCCTGCCAGCGGTTGAAAATCAGATCCATCCATCTGGTATTCTGCTCAAGGGGGAGAACGGCCTCGAGACCGGCCTCACCGCCGCCGAGCATGGTGTTTCCAGCCATGCCAAACAACTGGGCGCCGGAGAGGATGCCGCCGTGGGCATTCCATTTCACTGAAAACTTCGGGAGGGCGATTGGGGTTCCTTCCCACGCTACGGAAACCTTTGGAATTTTAATTTCGAATTTAGACATGAGGTTGTCCAGCCCGAGCGCCTTTGCAACGGAGCCGGTCCAGCCCTTTGCAAGGCCGATGGAGAAATTTACGGCGGAGCCGATGGATTTCTTTACCCACTTCCCGACAGTGTCCCAACCGGATTTAGCAAGGCTGATCGCCTGAGAGACGCTGGGAATGTTGCCAATCCACTTCTTGATACTGGACCAACCGGATTTAGCAAGGCCCACCGCCTGAGAGACGCTGGGAATGTTGCCAATCCACTTCTTGATACTGGACCAACCGGATTTAGCAAGGCCCACCGCCTGAGAGACGCCGGGGATGTCGCCAATCCACTTCTTGATACTGGACCAACCGGATTTAGCAAGGCTCACCATTTGAGACAGGCTGGGAATGTTGCCAATCCACTTCTTGATACTGGACCAACCGGATTTAGCAAGGCTCACCATTTGAGACAGGCTGGGAATGTTGCCAATCCACTTCTTGATACTGGACCAACCGGATTTAGCAAGGCCCACCGCCTGAGAGACGCCGGGGATGTCGCCAATCCACTTCTT
>JAZLHW010000110.1:0-17771 GCA_045617105.1 Selenomonadaceae bacterium
ATCGGGATAATATGGTTTTGATGGTATAGGCACGGACCTTTTAGGAGGAATCAGAGAATGGATATTAAAGAAGAAATTTTAGCAAAGGCAAAAGCGGCAAAGGAGGCTTCCCGCAAGCTGGCAATCGTATCGACGGGCGTAAAGAACAAAGCTCTCCTTGCTATGGCAGATGCCTTGGAGCGCCGTGCAGAGATGATATTGCAGGCAAATGCACAGGACTTGGAGGATGCAAGAAAGAAAGGCGTAAAGCGGTCTTATTTGGACCGCTTGATGTTGGACGAGTCCAGAATTGAGGGAATGGCAGAGGGACTTCGCCAAACAGCGGCATTGCCTGATCCTATTGCCAAGGGAGATTGTTCCATGGTACGGCCTAATGGAATGGAAATTCGCAAGGTTCGTGTACCGCTTGGCGTAATCGGTATTATTTATGAGGCTCGTCCCAATGTGACAGCAGATGCTGCAGCGCTTTGCTTAAAGTCCGGCAATGCTGTCATTCTGCGGGGTGGTTCGGAGGCAATTCGTTCCAATACGGCAATCAGTTCCGTTCTCGCTAAGGCTGCTTACAGTGCAGGTTTGCCGGAGGGTTCCTTGCAGTTTGTGGATTTTACGGACAGGGAAGCGGTAGACGTGATGTCCCATCTTTCTGAGTACATTGACGTTATCATTCCACGAGGCGGTGCAGGCCTGATTCGGCGTATTGTGGAAAACAGCTCTGTTCCAGTGATACAGACGGGGACGGGAGTCTGCCATACCTTTGTGGATGCTTCTGCTGATTTTGATATGGCTCTTCAGATCGCTTTGAATGCCAAGGTATCGCGCCCTTCGGTCTGCAATGCGATGGAGACTCTTTTGGTGCATAATGACATTGCCGGAGAATTTTTGCCTAAGCTGGAATCGGCAATGCAGGCAAAAAAGGTGGAGCTTCGAGGCTGTGAGAAAGCGAGAGAGTTTTGTCCCAATATGGTGGAAGCGACGGAGGAGGACTGGAGCACGGAGTACGGAGATCTGATCCTTTCCGTGAAGGTTGTGGAGGATCTGGACGCAGCTATTCAGCATATCAATAAATACAACACAGGACATTCCGAAACGATCGTTACAGAGTCACTCAGATCGGCAAAGCGTTTTCAGCGTGAGGTAGATGCGGCAGCTGTTTATGTCAATGTTTCGACAAGGTTTACAGACGGCTTCGAGTTTGGTTTTGGTGCAGAAATTGGAATCAGTACGCAGAAGCTTCATGCACGCGGACCTATGGGATTGGATGAGCTGACCAGTACGAAGTATTTGATTGATGGGAACGGACAGATTCGTTGATGAGAGAGATTCGTGCATGGATCTGCACATTGAATCGTTATCTCAGGACACCGAAAGGAAAGCATGATTTTTTTGATTACCTGCGAGCCGCAGGCTGGATCGTGTTGACTGCTTTTGCTGCAGGTTTCCTGCTGTATGCGGCGTTGGAGAGTTGAGATTATGGGGAAGTGTCATAGCATTGGTGTTCTTGGCGGCACCTTTGATCCTATTCATTTTGGGCATCTTTTGACTGCGGAGGCAGTTCGGGAGATTCTTTCCTTGAACAAGATCATCTTTATTCCGGCGGCTGTACCTCCGCATAAGCTGGGAAAGGAAATCGCTGCGGCAAAACACCGCTTGGCAATGGCAGTTTTGGCAACACAGGGAAACCCTTTTTTTTGTGTGTCAGATATGGAGCTTCAGCGAAAGGGCCCATCCTATACGACAGATACGATAGATGCACTGAAAAGGGAGCAGGGTGCTGATACGGAAATTTATTTTATTACTGGGGCGGATGCCATCAATGCTCTCGATACATGGCGAGCTCCAACAGAACTTTTGGCAAAATGCCATTTTGTTGCGGCAACGAGACAGGGAACCAGTTTGGCAAGGGAATTTCTTCGAGATAGATTTGGAGAGCTGGCGCAAGAGCATATTCATGAGGTGGAAACGCCGGAGCTGGAGATCTCTTCAACGGAAATTCGGCGCAGGATACATGAGGGACTTTCCATTCGCTATATGGTTCCGGAGTCCGTGGCAGAGTATATTTTCAAAGAAGGCTTGTATTTATGAAGATTTCAATGACGATGGAGAGTATGAAAGGACGCTTGAAGGAACGCCTGAAGGAGAGCCGTTATCTTCATTCGCTTGGTGTGGCAGAGACTTCCGTGCAGCTTGCCGTTCGATTTGGTGTTGACCAGGAAAAAGCGTATTTAGCAGGGCTGCTGCATGATTGCGCCAGAGAGTTTGAGAATGACCAGCTTTTGCTGGAGGCAGAGAAGCGTGGAATCCAGACAGGCGAGATAGAGCGGGCTATGCCGCTGCTTCTTCATAGCTATGTGGGTGCAAAATATGTGAGTGAATGTTATGGTGTGGAGGATACGGAAATTTCTCAGGCCATTGCGAGACATACGGTAGGCGGAAGCTCTATGACGGATCTGGATAAGATCATTTATTTTGCAGACATGATTGAGCCAAATCGAGATTATCCCGGTGTGGAAGATCTGAGAAAGTTTTCCAGAGAGCTTTCTTTGAATGAAATGGTGTTTCAGGGACTTAACCGTTCTATTCTTTTTGTTGCGGAAAAGGGACATTTGATTCACCCTGCGACGGTGCAGGCGAGAAATGAGCTGCTCTTGAAGACGAAATTTCAAGGAAGGTAAAGGACGATGGCGAATCAAGCGCGGGACAATATCCAACGATGGAGAAAAAAGAAGAGAAAGCGGAGAAGACTTGCCATCCTTCGGCTGCTGGCAGTTCTGTTTCTTTTTGGCATTGTATTTTCTGGAATTTTATTTGCTGGCTATAAGATCTATTACTGGGGAAGCAATGCCTATCAGGAAATGGCTTCGAGGTACCAGAAGTATCAGATGCAGAAAGATGAAAAACAAAATGCGAGCAGGGTCAATTTTGATGGGTATACGAATCTTTTGATTCTTGGCGTGGATGATGGTGTGGATCGTTCTGGCTCGGATACCAAGAATGCAGATACTATCATGGTCTTGAGCTTTGAAAATGCTACAGGGCGTGTCAGGATTCTGACGATTCCTGGCGGAACCTTGGTGAATTTACCTAATGGAAGCGGGCAGGCGAGACTTTCTTCCTTGTACGCAGGAGGCGGTCCTGTCTTTATGACGAATGAGGTTTCGCAGTTTCTGGGGATCTCCATTCATCAGTACATCGTGCTTGATATGCATGTATTTGCGGAACTGGTTGATATTTTGGGCGGCGTGGACATTTATGTGGAAAATGACATGGACTATGAAGATTCTGAGGCAGGGCTTTCGATTCATTTAAAGAAGGGCTATCAGCATTTGGATGGAGATCTGTCGCAGAAGTATTTGCGTTATCGAAGCAATGACCTTGCTGATGTTGGCAGGCTGCATCGTCAGCAAAGATTCGTCAAGGAGTTTTATGAGAAGGCGATACAGGTGGAAACCGTAGGAAAATTGCCTGAGATTGCGGAAGTGTTCAAGCACCGTATGACGACAAGCGCAGAGATTTTTGACTCGGTGCATCTTGCTAACGTGTTTTATCATGTCAGCGAGGAGTTGCCTGTGACGTTGATCCTTCCTGGAAATCCTGCATCGGGGGACGAGGGTGTTTGGATTCCGGATGCAGCTGAGATACAAAAATGCATGGATGAGTTATTTCCCCCAGATGAGGGAGCGGAAGAACAGAAATAGAGGAGGGTCTTAATTGACAGAACAGATGACAGAGGAGAGCATGGCTCTTGCTATTTGCAAGGCGGCAAGCGACAAGAAGGCAAGCGATATCGTGATAATGGATATGAGAGAACAGATGTCCTCGACAGATACGTTTATTGTCTGCTCTGCTAATACGGCAACACAAGTTCGAGCCATTGCAGATAATATCGAGGAAATGCTTGAGAAAGAAGGGGTATCGTTCCTGCACAAGGAAGGCTATCGAGAGGGTGAGTGGGTTCTTTTGGATTATGGCGATGTCGTGGCGCATGTATTTCGTCAGGAAAGCCGTGAGTATTATGCCTTGGAACGTCTTTGGAATGCCGCTCCGCTTCGGGTATACGAGGACTGATCAATGGAAGAATGCAAAAAGAAAAAATATGCCCCAAGTACAGTAGCGGTCCTCAAGGCCGTGCGTATGGCAGAAATGGGTGTTTTTTTGGATGCGGAAACGGGGAATACCTCAGATGACATTCTGCTGCACAAGCTGCAGCAGACGGCGCCGGTTGCGGTAGGAGATGAAGTAGAGGTGTTTCTTTACTTGGATCCAAAACATCGTTTGACAGCAAGTATGCGGGTTCCAAAGATGAAGGAAGGACAGATTGCACGGCTGAAGGTCATCAACGTGAGCCGTGACGGAGCTTTTTTGGATGTGGGAGCAGAGCGCGGCATTTTCATGCCGTATGCCGGCATGCGCGGACGTCCCCAAGTGGGGGAATTTGTTTGGGCAAAGCTGTATACGGACAAATCCGGACGATTGGCATTGACGATGGAAGTTGAGGATGAAATGCGCCGTGCCTCACAGCCAGCGAAGGATGTCAAGGTTGGAGACCAAGTGCAGGGGGCGGTCTACAATTATACGGACAGCGGGGCATTCATGTTCAGCGATGACAGGTATATTGTGTTCTTGGCAAACAAGGAAATGGCAGTGCGTCCTCGGGTTGGCGAGCGGATCACGGCAAGAGTTACCTATGTCCGTCCGGATGGCAGGCTGAATGCATCGCTTCGGGAAGTGAAGGAAAAGGCGATCGTTACAGATTCTGAAAGAATCTTAGAATTTTTGGAGAACCGCAAAGGACGTATGCCGTATACGGACAGCTCTTCTCCGGAGGTCATTCGCAGCAAGTTCCAGATCAGCAAAGCAGCCTTCAAGCGTGCCTTGGGACGTTTGATAAAGGAAGGACGCATTGAGGAAAAGGATGGCTGGACATTTTTGAAGTAACAAACAAAATAAAATTCATACCTTTTTAAAGAAAAATAAAATTTTTGCAGAAGCTGGCAGGAATTTTGTTTTTGGCAACGAATATTTTCAGTATAAGATGAAAATATGCGAAACCGGTTATGGGGGCGATTGAATGGACAATAAAGGTGAGAACAAGGGAATTCTTTTGGAAACTGGTACCAATGAGTTTGAAATCGTGGAATTCAGCATCGGGAA
Organism: Selenomonadaceae bacterium; assembly: GCA_045617105.1. GTDB lineage: Bacteria > Bacillota > Negativicutes > Selenomonadales > Selenomonadaceae > CALELM01. Next base: position 5,152 of record JAZLHW010000110.1, read on the forward strand.
GGTGAACTACGGTATCAATGTCGCAAAGGTTCGTGAGGTTATTACTCGTGCACCAGTGACTGCTATGCCGCAGGCACATCCTTATGTAGACGGGTTGTTTACGTTGCGCGGCAAAGCGATTCCGCTCGTGAATCTGCCTCGTTGCTTGAATGTGCAGTCTGCAGATGGACCAAAGAACATTATTGTGACGGAGATCAACAATTACAGCATAGGATTCCTTGTTGAAAATGTTTCGCGTATCCATCGTATTTCGTGGAAGGATATGGAGCCGGCTCCTGAGGTCGGTGATCAGTCTCGCGTGGTCGGTATCATCAAGATGGAGGACAGGATCGTTCTCTTGCTTGACTTTGAGACCATTATTGCAGAGATCAATCCAGAGATCAATGCGAAGCTGACGACTTTTGAGGAAGCTACGGATGATGTGAAGGATAGGCGTTCCGATGTTCATGTCGTTGTGGCAGAGGATTCTGCAATGCTTCGTGATTTGTTGGTTACGACACTTCATGAGTCTGGCTATCGTTTTGTGCGTGACTTTGGCAATGGGCAGGATGCTTGGGATTATCTGCGTGCGTTGGAGGCAAAGGACGGCCCAATCGAGAATCATGTGCGCATCATCGTATCCGATGTCGAGATGCCGAAGATGGACGGTCATCGCTTGTTGAAGCTGGTACGAGAGAATCCGCGTCTTAGTCAGGTGCCGTTTATCCTGTTCTCGTCCTTGATCAGCGAAGAAATGCGTCGCAAGGGCGAAGATCTGGGGGCAAGCGGACAGATTTCCAAGCCGGAGATTAATCAGCTGATTGGGCTTTTGGATCACTTGATTTTTGGAAAGCCTATTAGAAAAGCAGGCGAAGAGGAATAGTAAGGGAGCCTTGTTTAACAGCGTGGCTTGCGAATTTTGGTTGTTGGGAATGTTTCGGCATAGGTTGGTGTTTTGCCAGCCTATGCCATTTTTTTATAACGTACTCAATCAAGAAAATGCAACAAGCATTTTCTTCCTATGGTAGCGTTTCAACGAAGCGGGAGATATGATCGCCGCTTGTTAAAATTTGGCTTCCCACACTTACAGCAAGCTGTTGAAGAAGGGGACATCTTTAGCTTCGTTATATGGGATATGGAATTTCTAAAGTTCGCAAGGCGTGTTTCCCTTCAGCAGTGACAGCCGCATAAGCAGTCAGCCCAGAAAATCCCCAAAGGGGAGTTTTTGGTTCGAAGCAGCGTTTTTTGAGAAAAAAAGAACCGGATGCACTCTGCTCCGGTTCTTTGCTCGTATTCATTTTGCTATATCATCGGCAATCCGCTCGCATTTTTGTTGTTCGCATACATAAACATACCTACCTCGCATGGGATTTTGCGTCTGCATATATACAAATACAAAATGGAACGAACCTTCTTTAATTCAGCATTAAATCAGGGATAATGCTTCTTCGTCTCCTACTATGGTTACATCGTGGTGCATTTGCAGTATGGATGCCGGCACTTGGGGAGTCACAGGCCCAAAGAAGGATTTCTTTACAATCTCCGCCTTGTCTTTGCCGCTGACCGCCAGCACTATTTTTCTGGCGTGGGTAATGGTCTTTATGCCCATGGTATAGGCTTTTTTCGGCACATCGTCAGCACTGGCAAAGAAACGCTTGTTTGCCTCTATGGTGCTTGGGGTGAGATCCACGCAATGCACATCTTTTTCAAAGGCTTCTCCCGGCTCGTTGAAAGCGATATGCCCGTTATGCCCCAAGCCCAAAAGCTGGAGATCGATGCCGCCTAAATCATGTATCAGCTTGGAATAGCGCTGGCACTCCTTCTCCTCGTCAGTCTCCAAACCGTTGGGAATATTGGTGCGGCTCTTGTCTATATTTATCCGATCGAAGAGGTGCCTGTTCATGAAATAATAGTAGCTTTGGTCGTTGTCTCGGGACAGACCCTTGTATTCGTCAAGATTTACGGTTGTGACATCGGAGAAATCCAAATCTCCCTTTTTGTACCATTCCACCAGTTGATCGTATATGCCGATAGGGGACGATCCGGTGGCAAGGCCCAGTACGCAATTCGGCTTCATTATTACCTGCGCCGATATGATGTTGGCTGCTTTCCTGCTCATGTCCTTGTAGTCTTTTGCCCTGTATATCCTCATCTGCATCATACCTCCCTTTCCATATGCACTTTTGCCTTATTTGTCTTGCCTGCTGCACAAACAAGGCAATCCGAAATTTTTTCTGGTTCTTATATTCATTTTCCGATGGCTCTATTCCTGCTGGATCATGCAATTTTTTTACCTTATGGTGTGAATGGCGAGCATATCCCTCGCTTCGTTGAAACGCCCTTTGTGAAGTTATGCAAGGAGAACAAAAGCGATTAACTATCTTAAAATGATTCACATAGAAGTGCAGAAGTCATTGACGATTTTGTTGGAATTTGATAGTCTAAGAGGGATAAAATAAAATTGGAGGGGTTCGTATGTTCGGTGGTATGGGAAACATGGGTAACATGGCTGGCATGATGAAAAAGGTTCAAAAGATGCAAAGCGATATGAAGAAGATGCAGGAGGATCTCAAGCGCAAGACGGTGGAGACTTCGGCAGGCGGCGGGGCAGTCAAAATCGTGATGAATGGCGAAAAGCAGATACAGTCTTTGGTAATTGCTCCATCTGCGGTAGATCCAGAGGATGTTGAGATGCTGCAGGATCTTATTTCGGCTGCTGTGAATGAGTCCATCAAGAAAGTTGACGATATGATGACATCTGAAATGGGCAAGCTGACAAGCGGGCTTGGTCTTCCTCCGGGGCTGTTTTGATGCAGTATATTGCACCGCTTGCAAAACTGATAGAGCATTTTTGCGCACTGCCTGGAATTGGAACCAAGACAGCAGTGCGCTTGGCATATCATATCCTTGATATGGATGCAGGGCAGGCAAAGGCATTGGCGGCAGCAATCATCGAGGCTAAGGAAAAGATTGGCTATTGCAATACCTGCTTTAATCTTAGTGACCAAAATCCTTGTATGATCTGTGCATCGGAGCAGCGGGACCATTCCGTTATTTGTGTGGTGGAGCAGCCTCAGGACGTTGCGGCAATGGAACGCATGAGAGACTACAGCGGGATCTACCATGTCCTGCATGGTGCATTGTCGCCGCTGGAAGGGGTAACTCCCGATGATCTCCATATTAAGGAGCTTTTGACGAGGGTTTGCGAGCAGGATATAAAAGAAGTGATCATGGCGACAAATCCGAACGTGGAAGGAGAAGCTACGGCAATGTACCTTGCCAGGCTTTTGAAACCGTTTGGGGTCAAGGTGACACGCATTGCTCATGGGCTTCCTGTCGGCGGAGATTTGGAGTATGCAGATGAGGTGACGCTTTCCAAAGCTATGGAGAATCGAAGGGAGATATGAGATTTTGGAAATTATTGTGGCATTTGCTGTAGGTTTAGTGGTTCTTGGACTTATCATGAAGGTGATTTCCCTGCCATTCCGCATGGTTTGGAAATTTATTACAAACAGTATCGCAGGTGCTGTTATGCTATGGATCGCACAGATCATTTTTGTGCAGATACAGATCAATATCCTCAGTGCGTTGATTGCAGGAATCTTTGGTATTCCTGGTGTGATAGCTGTAATCATATATAACTATATCTGACTGATTTGGTTAAAATATGTTTATTTATGATTTCGCCGTCGATCGACATGCATTGATCGTTGAGCTGATGGAAAAAAGTCAACGATGTGCTTTGTCGGCATGGTGGAGATGTCCATACAAAGGTTAAACGGGAGAAGCCGTGTTGGTGGAAGGCTTTTCCCGTTTCTTATTGCAGTAGTGCTGCTTTTTTATTTGGTTTGCAGGTAGATGGGGGAGGTCAGGAAGTCTTTCCCTGTGGCAGAGGGACGATATCGGCAGATTTCCTGCAGGTCTGTTCCTATGCAGTCCAGCCGAAGCATTTGCTTGAGAGGGGAAAGTTCTTTCGGGGAGGCGTGGCAGTCAGCGTCTTTTATGTATTGCGTAGTTTTTGTGATGACAGGAATGTTTGATTGTTTGCGCAGCTCATGGAGGATCTCCCTGCCTCGTTCATTGAAAGCAAGTATGCGGGCGTAAAGAGGAGCTGCTTGCAAAAGAGGTGCAGAGATGTCTTTTGTGAGGTTGAGCAGGATGGAAAGGACGATACGGCGGATACGGCTTTGCGGATATCGCTTTCCTGAGGCGGCAAGGACAAATTCTTGCAGGGAGGCTTCCTTGCCGGCGGATCGCAGGCGGTTTTCAATTCCTTCGTTGATGCCTGCGATAGCTTGCAGTTCTGCTTGGCTCATGGTGCAGAGTTTGCACAAAAGCGCAGGATACAGGGTGTCGGTATTTGGGAAATGAGGATCACTTTTCAGTGTGTGGAAGGTGGAAGGCGGGACGGCATCTTCGATCTTTTTCCAGTTTGTGAAAGGGGAAAGAAGCTCTTGACGGATGGCTGAGGCACTGGAAAATTTTCCTTGCAGGCAGGAATCATGATGAGAGGATTGATGCCGTTGGATTCCCATGATTTGAAGATCGGCATTTAAAAGATGGACAGCATACAGGTATTCAAGTGCAAGAATGGTGTTTGGCTGTCTTAGGACAGCTTCTGGAAGGTTTGTATATTGTGAGACCGTGGAGGAAAATGCTTTGGCATAGGAAAGTCCGTCTTGGATCTTCTGATGGAGGGAATTTTGGAACGATTGCGTATCTGCGAGAGCAGCGGAAGTCTTTAGTTGGTCGATATCGGTAAATTCCGTTCCAAAGGCGACCCGTGTTACGATGGAAAGCTGTTGAAGCAGGGAGATCCCTCCTTGGGCAAACCCTTGCGCGCTGCTTGCGGCAAAAACCAGAGGGAGCTCAAGCACAAGGTCGCAGCCAGCGGAAACGGCTGTCCTTGCCCGACTCCATTTATCGAGAATGGCGGCTTCTCCCCGTTGGGTAAAGCTGCCGCTCATGACGGCAAGGAGATAGGTATGTGGGTGTTTTTCTTTTATTTTCTGCAGGAGATAGGCATGTCCATTGTGGAAGGGATTGAATTCGGCGATAATTCCGGTAATGTCCATGGAGAAGCCTCCTTGTAGTTTTTATGTTTAGTGTATCAAAAAATATTAGGGAATAAAAGCCTTCTATGATATACTAGAGTCGTTAGATTTTTTGCAGGTTGCAGATTTAGAGGAATGATGATGGAAAAAGTGGTTGTTGCAATGAGCGGAGGCGTGGACAGCTCATTGGTTGCGGCTCTTTTGAAGGAGCAGGGATATGAGGTTATCGGTGTGACGATGCTGCTTTCCGAGGAGGGCAGGGAGGGAGAGGAGTCTCTTCTTGCTGCTGTTGAGGATGCAAAAGCAGTGGCAGGCTATTTGGGCATTCGCCATGAGGTTGCAGATTTCAGAAAGCTGTTTCGCGAGAAGGTAATCGAGTATTTTTTGGATTCTTATGCAGGAGGAATTACGCCGAATCCGTGCATTGTCTGCAACCAGTATTTAAAGTTTGGTGCCATGCTGGACTATGCGGAGAAACTTGGTGCTGGGAGGATTGCAACAGGGCACTATGCAAGAGTCGTCAAGGAAGCAGACGGGAGCTTTGCTATTCGCAAGGGTATAGATGAGGGAAAGGATCAAAGCTATGTACTTTATCGGCTGAAGAGGGAGGATCTATCCCGTATTGAAATGCCGCTGGGGAGTTTTACCAAAGATGAGGTACGAGAAATGGCAGAAAGGTATCAGCTTCCTGTGTCAAAGAAGCCGGAGAGCCAAGAGATCTGCTTTGTGCCGCAGGATGATTACAAGGTATATCTTCAAAAGCATCGTCCAAGCTGCTTGCGGGCTGGCAAGATCATGGATCTTAAGAATCAGATTTTAGGAACGCATCAGGGAGTACCTCTGTATACCATCGGGCAGAGAAAGGGCTTGGGAATTGCGGCAGAATCTCCTCGTTATGTGGTGCGTTTGGACGTGAAGAACCGAAAGGTCATCGTAGGAGGGAAAGAAGACGTTTTTTCGAATGGACTGATCGCAGGGGATCTTAATTGGCTGGCAGAAGAAATTCCAAGGAATGTGTTGGTGAAGATCCGCTATGGGAAGAAAGAAACTGCTGCTGCCATGACGAGCTTGCCAGATGGGAAGCTTCAAGTTGAGTTTTCTATGCCGCAGCGTGCTGTGACACCAGGACAGTCTGTTGTATTTTATGATGGAAATCGGGTTCTCGGAGGAGGATTTATTGAAAAACCATTTTGATGGTACAGGATTTTCTTGCTTATAGGGAAATAACGGATTACAATGTTGGTTTGAGAAGATAAATTTACTGGAAATAAATTTGCAGGGAGAACGATGGAATGAGCAGGGTGCTGAAACTGAAATTGATGGTTGTTTTTGGAATTGTACTAGCGTTGCTTTTGGGCGGCGGTCTGTGGTATGCTTCCGTTTATACGAAGACACCGGAGTATGCAGTGCAAAAGGTGCAGGCTTCTTTTGAAAGACATGATACGGAGCTTTTTCATGAGTATGTGAATGTGGACAGTATGCTGAGTTTATCCTACGATGAGATGGTTCATGGGCTTATCGCAGTGGAGAAGCCCATGGAGGCTGAAGCAATGGAGGCTATCGGCGATTTTTCTAAAATGCTGAAAGCACCGATGATCACCAGCTTGAAGATGGCAATTGACCAGTATGTTGCAACAGGAACATGGGAGGCTGGAAATTCTGCGGATAAAGGGACGAATGGGATGGATTCCCTGCTGGATCTGCATCAGATCTTAGTGGAAACGGGCATTATGGGAATGGAATTTCGTTCTGTGGAAAGCATTGTGACAGATGAGTCAACAGGTTCTGCAGTAGCAAGCGTTCATGTTTACCAGAAGGATATGGACAAGGATTTTGTTTTTGAGATCATGCTTTCCCGCAAGGACGATGGGGATTGGTGCATAGAGGAGGTTCGCAATTTTAAGGACTTCATCATATTGGCAGGAAAGGCACGTCATGCGGAAATCGACAGGTACATGGAGGAAAGTGCCAAGATCATGGAACAGCATGACAAGCTCATGCAGTCGGCTGGATTTGAGTATCAAAAAATTTTGGCGGAGGGCAGTCTTGGAAAACAGGAAACGAGAGATGCTCTGCGCCGTTTGATGGACGATACGATAGCGAAGGACTGGAAGGAACGAAAGTCAGAACTGGAGCTTTTGGAGACTCCTAATGAGGCACTTAGCCTGCATCATCTTCGCTTGAGGATCTGTGACTGCCATATTGCTTATGCGGAGGGCTATGCCAAGTGGATGACGGACAAGAATGCGGCAACTATACGAGAGGCAGATTCTAATCTCAAGCAAGCTAAGACGTTGGAGGAAGAAGCACGTTTTCTGATGAAACGTTTGGGAGCAGGGGCTTCCTCCTGAGGGTGAAAAGGGATTTTATATGACATTGGATTCAAGCAGTGAAACAGTTGGGATATTGTATGATATAGAGAATGCGCCTTTTGGGATGCTGAATTATACCTTGAACAAGGCACGCAGATATCAGCCCTGCCGAACGATCGTAATTTCAGATTGGGAGGTACATGCAGAACAGAAGCGTTGGGAAAAGCTGATGCAGCGGCAAGGCTTTACCTTTCGCCAGATCGACAGGAAATTTCATGGAAAAAATTCCTTGGATTATGCACTGTTTGAGTCGGCAAAGCTTCTCTATGCAGAGGGGGTTCGGCGTTTTTTTATCATAACGACGGATTCGGATTTTGTGAGAATCGCCGAAGCCTTGAATTCGGGGGAAACTCCTTCGTATATTATTGGAGTGGGGACGAAGCAGGCAAGCGAAATCTTGCGAAGTGCGTATGATGAGTTCTTTTGCTATCCACCAGAAAAAAAGGAAGCAAGGGGGAAGAAGCTTTTGGAGAGGCAGGAAGAAAAGCAAAAGCAGGACGGGATAGAGAAGCAGGAGAAGAAAATCGGCAATTCTCCAAGAAAGAAAAGAGCGGCAGGGGAGAACCTGCCACGACCTGCAGGCAAAGCGGAAAAATTGCCAAAGACTGCAGGCAAATCCCAAAAGACGGCTTTGACGCATAAGGAGGAACAGCAAAAGAAGGGGGAAGCCTCTTTGCTTCTGAACGGTGTTCTTCAGGCAAGGATTCCAAAATCCCTGCAGGCGGATCTGTTGCGTCGTGCAGAGGAGGAAGCTGTATCTTTAGATGAACTCGTGTCGTACTTATTAGTACGCGGGATGGTTAAGGGATAATTTTTGGAGGAAAGTATTTATGGAGGAGGTTTCGTTTTGAAGAAAATCGTTATTTTGGTGTGTTTGCTTATGGCAATGGCTCTTGCAGGATGCGGAGGAACGCAGGAGGCAGGGAAAAAGGATCTGCCACCATTGAAGATCGGCTTGATGCCGGATACGGATTCCTTGCCGTTTATCGTTGCGAAGGAAAAGGGATACTTCGATGAAGAAGGCATCCAGGTTGAGCTGCAGCCGTTTAAAAGTGCCATGGATCGAGATGCGGCTTTCCAAAGCGGTAATTTAGACGGTGCAGTTTCTGATCTGCTGGCGGCAGCCTTTGCGAAATCTGGCGGGTTTGATGTAAAAGTTACTTCTTTGACAAATGGGGCATATAAGCTGGTTGCCGGAAAAGGAGAAACGGCAGCAGATATCCATGCTTATGCCGGCAAAGATGTTGCAGTTTCCCGCAATACGATTATTGAGTATGTGACAGACCAGCTTTTGGCGAAAGCGGGTATGGGAGAAAATGATATCCAAAAGGTAGTCATTCCGCAGATACCGACTCGTTTGGAAATGCTGCAAAGCGGAAAGCTGGCAGCGGCAACGCTCCCAGAACCTATGGCGAGCATTGCTATTCACAACGGCTGCCGTTATATTACAGGATCAGACCAGTTGGGGATCAATCCAGGGGTTGTCCTGTTTTCTGTGGATGCGGCAAAAGAAAAGAAGGCTGGAATTCAGGCATTTTACAGGGCCTATAACAAGGCAGTGAACTATCTGAACACTGCACCAAGAGAAGAATCTGCTGCGCTTGCTATTGAAAAAGGAGGTTTCCCTTCAGAAGCAAGGGAGGCTATGAACCTGCCAAAGTATCAGGAGGCAGTGCTTCCGCAAGAATCCGAGGTTACAGAGTGCATGAAATGGCTCAACAAGAAGGGACTTGTTTCTGAGACCTACAGCTATGATGACATAGTTCTTGACCTTCTGGCGAAATGATGGAAAGTTCCATGAAAAGTTCCATTGAAGTACAAGATGTTTCTGTGGGGTATGAGGACAAAACGGAAAAATTCATTGCGCTCAGCCATGCAACGCTCATGCTTCCACATGGGACAGTTTGCGCAGTCATTGGCCCGTCCGGCTGTGGAAAGTCTACCTTGCTTCGGGTAATCGCCGGATTACAGAAGCCCATGGAAGGGAATGTATGGATCGGTGGACATGTGGCAGATCCCAAAAAGCAAAAAATCGGATTTATTCCGCAAAATTATGGGCTGCTCCCCTGGGACACGGTGCGGGACAATATTTTGCTTGGTTGTCAAGTACGTGGTGAGATGAATCCCGCTATGGAAAAAAGACTGGAAGCGATGATGAAGCAGCTGGGAATCGATGGGCTGGAACAGAGATATCCGAGAGAGCTTAGCGGCGGACAGCAGCAGCGAGTGGGGCTGGCACGTTCCTTCTTGCTGAATCCCGATGTTCTTTTGATGGACGAGCCTTTTTCTGCATTGGACGCTATCACACGGGAAGATATGCAGGAAGTGTTTTTGCAGCTTTGGCGAAAACAAGCAGTGACAACGGTTCTTGTTACGCATTATGTGGAGGAAGCCTTGTATCTTGGGCAAAGGATCGTCCTGATGTCTGCTGGGCCGGGACGGATTGCGGAAATCATAGACAATCCGCTGTTCGGTGATGTGCAGGCTCGAAAGAGCAATGCATTTTTTGATATGGGCAGAATCCTGCGGGAAAAAATCAAGGAAGCGGGGGCAGATATATGAAAAAAATATCTTTTTGCTCCTACCTCCTTGGTGTACTCATACTTTTTTTGTTTTGGTGGGTATTTTCCCTGATGATTTCCCTTCCAATCGTTCCATCGCCCTTAAAGGTAATTGTGAAGCTGTATCACATTTTCGCTGATTCTATATGTATTCATGCTGTTTACAGCCTATGGCGTATTGCAGCCGGACTTGTGCTTGCCGTGCTGATCGGGTTCCCGTTGGGGACGGTGATGGGATATTTTCGGAAGGCAGATTGCTTTTTGGCGCCGCTTGTGTATTTGACCTATCCGGTTCCCAAAATTGCGCTCCTTCCAATTTTGATGCTGCTGGCAGGCGTAGGCGAGCTTTCCAAGGTGCTGATGATTTTTCTCATTATTGTTTTTCAAGTAGTAGTTGCTGTGCGTGACAGTATACGTTCCATTCCAAAGGAGACCTATTATTCGTTATATTCCCTGGGAGCTTCCCTCGGTCAGATCTTTCGCAGGATTCTTTGGCCGGCTTCCCTGCCGAAGTTCCTTACTGCGGTACGCGTGGCAATGGCGACGGCGATCTCCGTTCTGTTTTTTACAGAAACCTTTGGCACACAGTATGGAATGGGATATTTTATCATGGACGCATGGCTTCGCGTCAATTACCTGGATATGTATGCAGGTATCATAGTGTTGAGCATGATGGGGCTGTTTCTTTTCGGCAGTATCGACTTGTGCGAGCAGGTATTCTGCCGATGGCAAAAGAGGTAGCTTTTCAAATTCGTGGTTTTGCCGAAAGATAACATAGTTGTATTCTATCGTTTACAGAGAAAGGATAAGTGAAAGTAATGGATCTGTTGTACAAGATACCAGCAAACACTCCCAAGGAAGATGTTTTGAAGTCCCTGAAGGAGCATCCAGAAATTAAGTTCGTATCTTTGGTTGGAATAGATATGGCAGGCAATGATACGGACGAGAAGATTCCTATGCGTATTTTTTTGAAGGACATGGATGACTTTTATGCAGGATCTGCTGTGCAGACGGACGGTTCATCCGTTGTGCTTACGGGAATTGCAACGCTCAATAACGGAAAAGTGGATATGCCAATCGATCCTTCGGTCAACTGGTTTGTAGATTATAATATGGAAAATTATGACGAAGAGACTGGAAAGCCGATAGGGACGCTTCGTATTCCGGCTTTTTTGATCCATGATGGAATTCGTGTGGATTCTCGTGCTGTGCTTGCAGATACGCTTGCTTATGTCAAGGGTGAGCTTTTAGAGTTGTTTCATTCGCACCCGCAGATCTCAGGGCTGGAATCCATTCGAGGCGAGGATGTAGCAGATATTCAATTTACTTCTGCAACGGAGTTGGAATTTTGGGTAAAAACCCCATTGGAGGAAGCAGACATTGAGGAAATGTCCGCTTCTCAGGTGATGCAGGAGCAGTATTGGGAACGCACGCATGGTGCAGTTCGTACTGCATTGGAAAATTGTATTCTTGAGCTTGAAAAATATGGTATTCAGGTAGAAATGGGACACAAGGAGGTCGGCGGCCTCAAGGCACAAATGGACGAGAGCGGACGCATGACGCATGTGTGCGAGCAGGTTGAGATCGACTGGCGTTTTGATGAGGCGGTTCAGGCGGCAGATAACGAGCTGTTTGTTCGCACCATCGTAAGAGAAGTTTTCCGAAGCATTGGTTTAGAGGTCAGCTTCAAGGCAAAGCCGATGATTGGTTTGGCTGGCAATGGGGAGCATACGCACATCGGTATGGCGGCTGTGATGAAGGATGGAACGATGCATAACCTTTTTGCAGCGGATCGTCCAACGCAGGATTTTATGAGTGCCATTGGATACGGTGCCATTATGGGGCTTTTGAAAAACTATGAGGTCATTAACCCGTTTGTTTCGGCAACGAACGATTCCTTGAATCGCTTGAAGCCTGGGTTTGAGGCACCTGTCTGCATTGTTACGTCCCTTGGGCATGCCCCTAAAATTCCTTCCAGAAACCGCACAATATTGGTGGGATTGATCCGTGACCTTAAGAATCCGTTTGCAACGCGCTTCGAGCTTCGTGCCTGCAATCCTTATACGAATACACATCTTGTTCTTGCAGCCATTTATTCTGCTGTGCTGGACGGTGTGAAGATGGCAGCTGAGCATACAACGGAGGAGCTTTTGAAGGAGCTTTCCAAGGATGCAGGAGAAGATGGATTCTATTTGGAAAAGCATCGTGCTTATCGAAGCGAAAATGATGTGTTTGAGGATTACACGAGTGAGGAGCGGGACCGTCTTTTTGGCGCTCCGCCTGCAACTGTGTGGGAGAATATGGAAAACTTCGAAAGTTACCCAGAAAAGAAGGCTGTCATAACGGCAGGCGGCGCATTGCGTGACCAGATTATTGATGCTTTTCGTGCAGGTGCCCTCCTTCGCTGGAAAACGGAGCTGATCAGCCGTATCATTCCGGAGAATCGAGATATCGTGCGCAAGGCAAAGGAGATTAAGGCATCCTATGTTACAGACCAAGATTCCTATAACTGGAACAAAATCAATGGGATCCGTACCTATCTTGCTAAGGACAGCATTGATGAAAAATCACTGTTTACACGCCTGATTCAAGCATTGAATGATGGTGACTACGCTGTGGCATCCAGCCTTCAGGTGGAAATGTACGATAAAATA
>JAZLHW010000111.1:0-2909 GCA_045617105.1 Selenomonadaceae bacterium
ATCACAGCTATTTCAAGCCTGTTTCAACGAAGGGGGGATAAAAAGAAGCCATCCCCCCGGATTTCCTCCAAGGGGACGGGTTTTTATGCCATATATCATGCAAAAATCAAAATGCCCAGTCAAGCATGCAGTTGGCGACAACGCCCCGCTGTTTGCCTGCAAAGCCCGTGAGGGTAATGTCGACGGCAAGGCGGTTTTCTTCTGTATGCGGACGTTTCCAGCCAAGCTCCAGCATCCCAGTCGATCCTTTCAGGCTCGGTGCCAAAATGGAATGTCCCTGATAGCTGGAACAAGCATCGCCCTTAAACTCATAATCCCATGCCAAGCCTGCATAGAAGATGCTGTCCTCCCGCTCCTGATAGTCATAGCGGAAGCCCAAACGGGTACGGAAGGAATTCATTGCCGCAAAATCGATCGAGCCGAAATCCACCAGCGGGCTGTCCCTCAAATCTGCATTGTCCCCGTTCTGGTGCGTATAGAACAGCTTTGCATAGTAATCAATACTGCGTTTCTCGCCAAGGGCTATGCGTTTTCCGATGCCTGCATGGAACGCCATATAGTTGAAATTGGAGTCATACCGGTTGTTCAATCCCTCATAGTCGCTGCGCATCCGTCCAAAGCGAACGCTTCCCTCATAATGAATCCCATTGTTCCTTATCTTGCGGGCGAGGAATCCCAGACCGAAGTACTGGTTCGTCCCGCTGCCATGCACACCGTTGTCCAAGTAGCTGTCATAGCCTGCCCTGCCGTATTCCACGAAGGGAGCGAGGAACACCTCCCCGTCCTCCTGCGGCAGGAGCCTGCCCCAGCCAAGGTTCAGCCCCCAGCCCTTGCTGTCCACATAAGAGCCAGTCTCATAGCGCAGGCTCTCGCCCCTCATCGAAGCAAAGAGCTGATAGCCGTTCTTCCCGTCCTTCAGCACGTCACCTGCCAGTCCTGCGGCTTGATCTGCGGCACCCTTGAGCAATGCCATGCTGGCCGCTCTCGTCTCCGCAAAGGACTTTGCATTAGGTGTGGGTGGCCCCGGCGGCTCATCGCCATCAAGCGTCAGGACAAGCTCCTTGTCATTATTTTCGAGTGCCACGCTTCCCTTGTACGGAAGCCAGCTATCCACCACGATCTGCGCATCCCACTTGGTCGCATCATCTACGATAATGCCCTTTGCCCCATTTTTCAGGAGAATTACCTTGTCCTTCTTCGCAAGCCGTGAATGGGAAGATATGCCCGTCCTTACATAAGTACCCTCTAGGGACGTTGGATTGTCCAAGTCCGTGCATTCCAGCAGGATAGTTCCGTTCGTTGCCGCAGCAGGAACATAAAAATCAATATTGGAAAAGTCCGACAGGTTATGGATCTTCGCCCCAGATGTACGGACATTCAGCGTGTTGCTTCCCAGCATGGAAGCACCGCCCGTGGAGTATCCGCCAATGAGATCCAGTGCCGAAAAGTCCCTGCCGTCCACGATGTTGATGACACCGCCCTCTGCCTTGCTCCCATCGGCACGGTAAGAGCCGTAAGCCTCCGTCACGCCCTGCGGTATGACCGTACTGCCGGAGAGCGTAACCGTATTGGGCGCATCGCCTGCCGAGAACCTGTTCCCCTCATTGTCCGTAAAAGTTCCTGCGAGGAAGGCTTTGTCGGTATCCCAATAGAGATCCGTTGGATTTGACTTCAATCCGCCGCTTACGACCACGAGGTGCGTTCCCTTGTCCGTTGCCGACCAAACAAAAGGAGCATTCAAGGTAGCTGTTTTCGTCCCGACCTTGTAGCTCGTACCCGTCAAGTCCAAGGCAGTCGTATTGCGGAGCAGGATCAGCTTGTCCGTGGGGGCTTCACTCAGCGTTACCTCCGTATTTGCCACAGCCGAATTCTCTACCGTCAGCATCGGCGTTTCCCTGTCCCATGCCGTATCGGGGACATGGAAGCTGTACCGCTGGAAGTCCTGCACGCCCTTTGCCTTGTTCCCTACGTTGTAGACATGGAGCGTATTGCCGCTTGCCGTGCCAGACCCGAACGCAGCACCGCCATGCAACGTGACCTTCGACAGATCCACAGCATGAGGATAGACCACCGTTTTTCCATCCTCGTCCACATTTGCACCGAGAATGACCTCATTGTTTAGGGCAGTATGCGCACACACATCGGGAACATAGCTGCTATTAGTGCCACTGGCATAAAAATGTACGTCATCCCCTGTTTCAATCTTATCTCCGTCCTCCTTCAAGAAGACATACAGCTTGTTTCCGTTAAGCGTCGATTCTTTTTCATACGCTAATCCAATATATCCTGCTTGAATATTGCCGTTGACCTTTCCTCCTGACAAGCGAACAATATTGTTGGAAATTTTCCTGTCACCAGTAGCCCAATCATCAATCGCTCCGCCAAAAATCTTATTCACCGTTCCGCCTGAAAAATTGACAACGTTTCCAGAAACAGAAGCATTATATCGTGCATAACCACCATAAACCATATTTGCGGTTCCACCGGAAAAATTGACAACATTTTCAGAAGCATTATATTGTGCATTACCACCGTAAACCTTATATGCGGTTCCACTGGAAAAATTGACGGTATTTCTCGCAGCATTTCCCTTACTGAAACCGCCCCCAACATCTCCTGAGTAGGAATCCCCAATCACAGCATCATTAGCGACATTCACAGTATTATTCTCGGCAGCAGCAACATTCGTGTCATTGCAATCAGTATATCCACCATAAACCTCGTTCCTAATCTTTCCTCCCAAAAGATTGACCGTATTATTTCTGACGATTCCAGAAGCGCGAAGTTCTTGCGTAGCTCCGCCGCCGCCATAAACATATCCAATCGTTCCGTTTGTAATGGTCACAGTGTTTTCATCCATGATCCCTCCGTCCGATGCAATACCTCCGGAAATGTAGCTAGTGTAGGTG
>JAZLHW010000112.1:0-1186 GCA_045617105.1 Selenomonadaceae bacterium
AGCTGCTCCAAGATACTGGGGCATTCTGCTTTGCGAACCAAAGCAGCATTGTACTCTTTGAAGGCGGCGGTGAGGGCATCCGTGTCACGGGCTTTGAAGAACACAAGGTAGCGTGGAGGATTCTGCGAGGAATCCTTGGTGATGGCGTAATCAATTCCGTATCTGTTCAAATACTTCTTAAAATCATGCACATCGGTTTTTTCAATCTCGATATTGGTTGCCCCCTGATTCTGCTTCATCAGATCATCGATGGACTGCTCTCCAACGATTCGAGCATCTGCTTGATATGCTTTCTGAGATTTCACCATTGCCCGGTGGTTCTGATATGCCCGAAACGCATTGATCAGCGTTCTAGCAGTCAGCTTAGAGGTGCTGATTGCCAAATTGACTGTTCTGTTTTCAACCTCCTCCTGCATGGGGCATCACTCCTTATCGCTCATCCCGTTTGGGAGGAGCCAGTTTCGCCGCTTGCTGCCGCTGGGCGGCTTTCTCAGCCCTCGCAACATCCCGATCACTCACAGGAATGGCGATAATCTCTCGTCCCAGCTTTGTGAACACTTCCGGGGAATGAAACAGTTTTTCGTACTTCTCCTGTCGAGCAGGCGAAAGGGAGCAAAAACTGTCCTCATTCACCCACACAACCAGGAAGGAACCGGCAATAATGTCGTACACATGGCCGTCCTCATCCCGCAAGGCTCGGTTCAAAGGCAGACCGTTCAGCTTTCCTTCCTCATTCAGCACTAGTCCCACGCTGTCACTGAAAGGATAAACGCATTCAATATAGCCGCCGACTGCTTGCTGCAATGTGCTGAGTCCTTTATCCATCTCAATCACTTTGGGGTGACGTTCTGGCTCTACTAAAAGAACTGTCATTTTATCAGCCATGGATAATGCCTCCTTCCAGCCGCAGAGCGGGAATTTCAATACCATCAAACCACAGGGTGGTGATGCTCCCTGCATATTTTTCCTGAAGTCTGTGAATATCCCGTACGGTGATTGGAAGGTCATTCCCCCGCTCGTCGGTTCTATAAACCACGGAAGGACCAATCAAGAAACTGGTCTCCCCGAATTTGACATAGGAGTTGTCATCGAAAGCAATTATCAAATCCAGTTCCGGAATTTTCATTACAACATCGTCTATGCCAAAATTGGGCAGGATTGCAAAACAATCCTCCAGCCGCATAAC
>JAZLHW010000113.1:0-16193 GCA_045617105.1 Selenomonadaceae bacterium
CGTGGGGGGGGATCACCCCCGCATATGCGGGGCGGACTGAGTGCTATCGATTTACTTCTCACGTTTTTAGGGATCACCCCCGCATATGCGGGGCGCACATATTTTAAAATCGTTCCGATACTCTGGACGTGGGATCACCCCCGCATATGCGGGGCGCACAGTAAAAGATCCCAATAATAACGCCATTCTCCCAGGTGCAAAATCCCTTTTTTATTCACTTTGCTTCCACAATCAGCCACATCTATTGTTGCAAGCATTTCCTAAGTTCCTCATAGAGTGCCTGCATGCATAACAGTCATTTCTCGCACGATGGCATAGCCGCTTATTTATTCCAACATCATTTAATAAAACATTTTCTAAATTTTTGCCACCTTCTTGCAGTTTATGCAAAACCTCGTACATTTCCAAGGTATCAAAACAAGAATTCTCTATCGGTTTTTGATCCATTTCCTGTAATGCGCGATTTAAGAAAGCAACGGCAAGGGTTACATGATGTCCAATCAAAGCACTATCTCCAATCAACGCTCGAATTTGGAGCAATACATCAGAAATCTGTCTGCCGTTTTTTTCAGCATTTCATTCGTGATTCCTGTCATCACGGCAGCATCATCGGACACGCCTTGCTTTGGTTTCAACAAAACCTGACAATCTCCAACAATACATCCATGCAAGACCTTCAAGAGGCAAATTTCTATCAATTCGTCCTTCTCAGGATTTGTCCCTGTCGCTTCTACAGCTATGGCAACATAACTATCTGGATAAGCAACCCTTTCTGCCTTTCAATAGCGTCTCTGCTTCTTTGCCATGCGCATTTTGGCAGCCTTGCTAAATCCCATTCGTTGCTGCGCTGCTTTTTTAGCTCTTGCACGACTTGGGTGCATCACGAGCTTTAGCCCATCAAAATCAATAATCTCGTTTTCGCTATGATGGATGCGAAAATCCATGTGCTGTTCATTGTTCGTGCTATATACCAAGGTTGCTCGCCCATTCTTCACGTTGCTCACGACACGTTCCCAAAGATGATCCCTGACACGGGCACTCACTCTGCCTACAAAAACACCTGTATTGATTTCCAGAAGCCATTTCGTAAGATCGCCACGCAATGATATTGGGCAATCCGTCAACGTTATCACAATCATTCCCGTTCCTCTATCATCGTACCATAACCTGTACGCAAGGACAATGCCTCATCCTTGCCATAGGATATCCCATTTCTCACCTTTCCCTTTTTCTCGTCCCATAAATCCACGATATCCTCATACGACACCTCAACCATTTGGGAATCCAGCAAAAGATAGTGAATATCCTTTACCATTCGTTCCAGCAAATGCTTGCGAGCAATCTCATCTCTCATGGCACGGCGCATCTCGCCGCCGATATCTTCTGATTCTTCTGCTGCCAGCCGAAATGCCAAAGGGATTACAAATTCCGCCTTGTACAAGTCAGCAACATCATAGACAAAAGACCTCTCATGTCCCGTATGGACAAAGCCAAGCCCTGCCGAGCAGCCCATTGCTGCAATCACGCTGTGCGCCAGTCCATACAGGCAAGCCGTCCCTGCCGACAATGCCTGATTCACCAATGTCCCATCGGAAAAATTATCAGGATTGTATTCCCTGCCGTTCCATTCCACGCTAAATTCCTGTGCGCTTCGACGGTAAATCCTGCGAACTCTTGCCCCCTCCTTGCCACGAAGCTGCTGCATGGTAAGGAGGGACACATCCTCATCCGGAAAACGCATCTGATACATTTTGCGAGCTACTGCCAGCCTGCTTCTGGTATTCGTCACAAGCTCCGCTTGCTTTATCAGTAACGAGGCGGAATGTGTCAAAGGACGACCAGATGCATAATATCTCACTCCATGCTCTCCAATCCAAATCACACTCGCCCCTGCATCACCAATAAGTTCCATAGCACGATGCGTTATGCTTGTCCCTGGTCCTACCAGCAAAACACTCAAGGAAGCTGCTGGCATATTGACCGTACCCCGTTCATCTATGATATTGATAGCACTGTCCTCCCGATTGATAAGACACCGCTCAACATACAAAAAGGAAATGCGTTCCTTGATTTGAGGAAGCTCCTGCAATTTCGCCTTTTCTGCTCCGTTGATTTTATTCTTCATAGCCGTGCCAGTGTCAGCAAACCGCATCCGTAGGATTTGGCTCTGCCTATGCCCTGCACCAAGGTTTCCCGAAAGATCTCTGCTTGGCGAATTGTCAAAATACCTTCATAAACCGCAGTATGCAAAGTAATCGGCTTCCCTTGTCTCGTAAACCTCTTCAGCTCACGCTGCACGACAAGGAACTCATCGAGGGAAAATCCAAGCTTCTCGCATTTCTGTTCGAGCCATTCCTCTTGCTGGCAAATCGTCACATGAGGAACAACCTTTCCCCGTTTTCCGCCCTCGTCCTTGATACTATGAACAGGATTTGCGCACAAACGAAACCGAAACCGTTTTCCATCCTCCAAGCAATCCAAAACCCGCTGATAATCCCGTATCTCCCCATCTTCTCCTGCATATCCATATTGCTCAACGAGACTCGTGAAATCCGGCTTTTCCCGACTCAAAACCAGCAAGTATGGCTGCCCACAAAAATAATCCAATCGCCAAAGCTTCCTTGTCGTATCATGGTCTGCGAAGCAGCTCTCGACTGAGGCATGAATCACCTGCAAAGAACCTAAAAACTTTCTTGTATTCCTTATGCTTGTATTTATCTTAACTCTTGACAGATACATCTTCTTCCTCCAAAAGCGCCATCGAATCATGCTCTGTTCGTACTGGCTCGTCAGAAGCAGCCTGACTGCGCTCCTGCCAAATTTCATGCAACGGAATATG
This sequence comes from Selenomonadaceae bacterium, assembly GCA_045617105.1. Taxonomy (GTDB): domain Bacteria; phylum Bacillota; class Negativicutes; order Selenomonadales; family Selenomonadaceae; genus CALELM01. Next base: position 2,840 of record JAZLHW010000113.1, read on the forward strand.
CTCCCGAATCACGTTGCGGAAGCCATATTTCCGCCTTTTCTGGCTAAAGCTGATAGGAACATCTCTGACGGAATAGCCCTGTTCCTCACCAATAGCATCACGCACGATTTCCAACTGCAAGGCTTCCTTCCTTTCACTCATGCGCTTGCGATACCATTCACTTGCCTGCCACGGCTCAGTACGCAAAATTTCTACCATGCCGCCTTCTCGAATCCCCAGCGTCAATGGGCCTGACGGAGGACAGGACCTCCGCCCCAGGAACAGCGGAAACACAGGATGCTGCAATGCTTGCTGAAGCTCAGATAAAAAGCCCTGTTCCCCCTCAATCGCAACCAAGAACACGGCATCCTGCAAATAATACCGATTCGTCACCCAATTTTTTCCATCTTTTTTTTTATCTTGTTTTCTGCCTTGTTCTTCTTTTTTCTCTACATATTCCTGAACAATTTGGTAATCCCTGACCAAGCGACCTGCTTGGTCTACTCGAACGCCTAACTGGAGAGAATCAAATACCTCCAAAGGATCGTCTCGCCGCAAGCCCATAGCACACGCCAAAAGTCCAAGAATACCGCTTTTGGTCGGTTCCTGCTCCGTTAATCGTTGGTCGAATTTACTATGACATCCCCACGACTGCATAGGTGCTGCGAAGCGCAGCAACAAGGTGCTCATATTATTCCTCCTGTTCCTGCAGCTTCTGCACCACGGTTGCCTGCAAATCCAAAAGCATATCCGTCAGCTTGAGGTTTTCTGCCGAATCTCCCATTCCAATAGACCATGTGTTGTCCGGAGCCTCTGCAAAGGTTTCATATACCTTCTTTGCATAATCCCGCAAACGACAAATAGATGGCTGTGCATAGCCTTCCCCAGAACCTCGAACAGGCTTCTCAAACGCTCCCACAAAATTGATAGGCTGGTCGCTGCGCAAGGTAACAAGTACGGCATCCGGCAAGGTTCGATTAGCAAACGTGTTCTGCTTTCCCGTTGGCATGGAGGTAATAAATGCCTTGACAAATTCTGCCACCGCCTTTGCCGTAACCTCCTTTTCGTCTGCCAGTTCCCGATGAAGATCGTGTATCGCTACTGTTGCATACCGATACATAGTCGAGGAATTAAATTCCACTACCCCAATCATGCCTGCGCCTGCATTACCCTCTGTCGCCAAGTCATCCACTGCTGTATAGTAATCGTATTCGTTATCTACCCGATGCGTTGATATGCTATGCGCTACCTGTGCCGAAGCATCTGCATTGAGTGATGCTTCTTTTGCTACCATACGTCCAAACAATGCAATGTCTATGCTATGATTTTGCGAAATCATTGCTTGCGCCTCTTTCTTGGACGGCTTCTCATTCTGTAAAATCAAGTCTGCTAAATTATGAGCCTGCTTCCTGCTCAAAAAGAACAACGCCTCTGCTTCCCCGTTCTTCGTGCTTACATTACATGCTTTCAATACCTTTTCCGCTAATTCCTTCGCCTTTTCTTCGGCAATCGTTTCATCAATCCCCCTAATTTCCGTCGCTACCATGTCAACGATTTTCTTTGTCCGAACGCCCAGCTCCGCTTCACTGAAATCCTCCTGAAACATCTGCCGAATGGCTCGTTTCCAGCTTTGCGAAGACACTCTAGCACGCTGAATGCCTCCATAAACCGCTGTCTTGGGACTTCCTGCATCGTCACGGTTCACGCAGCTTGGCGGAACTGTCTGAATCGCATGTACATCCAAATAAATTCTCGCTTTTTGTTTCATTTTGTATCTTCCTCTCTTTGTTTCTTAACATAGTAGTCCTTTCCCCACTGCAACAATGTCCTTCTTCTCGTATCTGCCTGCTGAAACCAATAAAGATCCACCGCAAAGGAAGAATAATCCAAGGATATGCCCTCCTGACGCAACATTCCAATCAGTCCCCGTGCATGAACTGAAAGCTCCGTGATATCCTTTGCCGTCACTACTTGACGGAAACGACGCAGGATGCCTTCGTCCTGCTCCCTTTTCTGCGATAATCGCCACATGGCATGACCAAAGGAATTTCTATGACTAACCGACATATCTTTTTCCTCTATGCCAGCACTCACGCAACTTTCGCTTCCCTGTTGATGAAAGGCATAGAGCGTAATCGCTGTATAAATTGCCTTCTCTGCCATTTCCTCTCCCTCTTGCCAAGAAGAAAGCTCCTCCTCTGGCAATACAAACGCAAGCAAGGCAGGAAGCTCCCCTAGCTCCTTTCCAATCCCACGGCGAAGCTGTGCCAAAGCCGCTTTGGAATGGCACAAGCGCGGAATCCTTCCTTTCATAAATTGCAAAATGCATTTACTGATATTATTATCCATTCTATTTCTCCTGTCCTAGCGCCTTCACTATGCCTCCCTTAAATTTCCGAAAGGCTTCAAACGCATTTACTTTAACAACCGGCTTGCTATCCTTGTCCTTTTTGCAATTCACTACAAACAATGCTGTCTCGCTGCATTCCTCCAAAAGCTCTTGTCCCCGACGGAGAAGAATCTCCTTTGCCCGCCGTGACCATTCTAACAATTTCTCTTCTTTCTCATCCATTTCCCTAAGAGAAAGCAACCATTGCCGAAATTCTCCATCCAGAAGATGATATCCTTCCTCTCGCATACGTTGAGCTGCCGCCGCTCGTTGTGCTATTGCTGTTTTAGAATCATTACTATTTCCTTCTGCCGCAACAATATCTGCGGATAACCAACCAAGTGCCTGAACTGCTCGCTCCATCTTTGACAGTGTTTCCTTGATTTCATGCACCCATAAATCCCCCAATTCCTTGAATAGAAAAGAATTCACCTGCAAGGAATCCTGCATGTAGTCCACAATCTGCCAGCCTGCCCCTTTAAGCTCGTAATAAACTCCCGCAATGCATATCTTAATATTATCATGCAAAAAGATTTTTTCTTTTTGCAAAAGCTTCAACCAATAAATCACACCCGCCATTTTATTTTCTTTATCACCTGCTTCACACAGCAACGATGAAAAATCGCGCCAAATCTGCCTCTCCGGTTTATGCTTCTTGGGCTGTAATCTGTTAGCATTTCCTTTTTTACGCCATTCCCAAAGCGTCATGGTCTCCTTGACAAGTGACTGTTCCTTGTCAAAATAATCTCCCATAGTCAACAGATAACCATTTACCTTTCCGCCATCTTCTCGGTTCAACAGAATTCGCCGAGATTGCATCGTAAGCAAATCCTTTTGTGCCCTTGGCTGAACTACCAAATTTGCTATCCACTTGCATATGGGCTTCTCCCAATATGCCTTGGCTTCTGCCTTATAGTCATCGAAAAGTTCGTTGCGTTCATCGAGCAAAACAAAGTTCAACATCAAGGTTTCAAACAAATTTTCTCCCTGTGCATAGACGAGACCTAGCTGTCCCAAATAGCCTACGCCCTTTGGTGTTGGATTCTTTGCAGAATCATCATCAAATCCATTCAGATGAAGCAGCCATCGTGCCGCTTCCGCATAAAAAATTGCCTTTTGCCCTTCCCCAGTTCTCAACGGAAATAGCCTAGGGGCATTGTCACTTTGAAACAGTTCCCCATGCAAGCGAGCAACTGTTTTTAACTTTTCTTCCTCCTTAATCTTGAAGCCTTTTACATTTTTCACCCTGTATGCATCCATAACGCTCTTGAGATCTGCCACCTGATAGAATGGCTGCTCTGGGTGAAACAGCCAGAATCTCTCACGATATTTCTCCAAATAATCTGCCACAATCCCATACATGAACTGCTTTTCTTCCCACAGCTCTTGCCAGCGTTGCAATGCCATATCTTCATCATCTATGTCACTCGTAATGAACGCTCCATGCATAATGGCAAGCAACAGACGCATTACTGCCACGTCCTGCGTAGGCAGCTCGCCTGCTAATGCCTGCACTTCATGTGCATGACGAAATAATTCCAGCAATGACCATTCCTTGACCTCACCAGAAAACGTCTTGACCAAAATCCACGGTTCGTCCAGCAAATTAAATTCTTTTTCCGCCTGCTCTCCCACGCTATTCCTCCTGTTCCTTGATAAGCAGCCCCAACTTCTCATCATAAGCCAATGTCTTTCCTGCCAGCTCCATTTCGCCCGACTCGTCCAAGACCAAGAACAACTCCCCATTAAGCCAGTGAGACGTATACCACTCCTGTAGGTTATGTTTCAACACAACCTGTTCTAATTCCTCTATGATTTTGTCAATTTTCCATCTTGCAGTAAAATAACTTGGCAAGGAAACACGACAGCCAGCTATTGCCTTTGCCAATCTATCATCTGCCACGCTGTCAATGCGGACATCTGCATACTTCTTTTGCAAGTCAAGCAGCCACGGAACGGTATACATGCCATCCTGTTTTTCCCGAATCACTAGCACCTCCAGGGAATCCGCTCCATCTCGAACTGTAGCCTCGCCACGTTTGCCCAATGCATCCTCCTTGATATCCGCCCGCAACCAAGATAAAAGCAATTTTCGCTGCTTCCTTGGTCGCCAAATCTGAAAAACTTCCGCTCTGTTTCTCTTCTCCTGCAAAAAATTCCTATACTCAATGATTGCCTCATCGCAAATACATTCTATCTCCTCGTCCTTCCCCTCTGCGCAAAGGCAGTTCTTCATCTCCTGCTCGTACCCTTCCTCATAGGCTTGACGCACCAAACGAACGATATCCGTTGGCATGTGAATCACGCTCGGCAAAAATGCCTTGGTCTTCAAGAGCAGATACCTTCCATAAACCGCAACAGAGCCGCTATCAAAGGACGCAGCCCCCTCGATTCCCATGAGGAAACAACGTGGCTCACGTAATTTTTCTGGTCGCAATGCCTTCCTGTCATGCCTATGCAAGCGTCCCAATCGCTGAAGCAAAAGGTCCATAGGACAAATATCCGTGAAAAGCACATCAAAGTCCACGTCCAACGACTGCTCCATGACCTGCGTTCCAACAACAATCAACTGCTTGGGGCGCTGACTCGCTCTCGGGCCTAAGCAATCACGCAAGTCTTTTTCCTTTTGCATGCGAGCACTGGCAAGAAACCTAGAATGAAGCAGCCTGACACATGCTGTCCCAAATTTCTTTTCCAAAGCAGCAGCCGTTTCCTGAGCCTGCTTGACCGTATTCCGTATGATACCCACGCAACCCCCATCTGACAACAGCTCCTCCAACCAGTCCAGCAAGGAATCTCCCTGCATGACCTCCATCCGAACCTCCAGCCTTCGTCCAGACGGACTTGGTTTCTCCTCTCTTGTCTCCCTGCCATCCGTATAGCTAATCAAAGGGTAGGCATCTTCTTCACTAGAAACATTCTCGCTGGAGACCAGTGGAGTTTCTAGACGACGAACAGAGTGATCTCTTATGCTCAAATATTGTTTTTTCTGTTTTCCTTGATATCCTTCTTGATACGCCTGCAACAGCTCTTTCCGGCGATGCGGAGGCAAGGTTGCCGAAAGAACGACAACCGGCACATGATAAGCCCCCAGCCACGAAAGAACCAAATCCAAGTAGCTGCTCATGTAGGCATCGTAGGCATGGCACTCGTCCAGAATGATGACCTTGTTCGCCAAGCCCAAGTGACGGAGTGCCAAATGCTTGCTCTTGAGACCGGCAAGCAAAACCTGATCAATCGTACCTGCCACGAAATCAGCCAACAGCCCCTTCTTGCGTCCGCAAGTCCACTCATTGACCAAAACATCTGACGAGCGAACCTGCGACCAAGGATTACTTGCCCCATTGCTTTCCTCCTCATCAAAAAGAGCAGAATTGAACTTGATTCCCGTATAATCTTCATTGAAGCCGGACTTTCCATGCGCCAAAAACACGGAACGGTCGTTCTGCGGATGCAAGGCACGAATCCATTCCACAATACGAGGGAAAATGCCGTCACTAGTTGCTTGGGTAGGCAAGGCAAAATAAATCCCGCTCAATCCGTAACGCCTTGCCATTGCCTCCGCCACAGCCAAGGCCGCCTCCGTTTTCCCCTCGCCCATCGGTGCTTCGATAATAAAAATACCTGTGTCCTTTGCCTTCACTGCCGCCCGCAAGGCAACTTCCTGCATAGGTCTTGCCTTTCGCTGAAAACGTCTCGCATAAAGCTCCTCCCAAGAAGCAGCATCCGAGAATTCCCCAAATGTCGGTAAATCCAACTTCTTCCATGCCAGCCCTGCCCTCTGCTTGCTCGAAGGAATATCACTGCATGGAACATCACGGGAGAGCAACGCAAAGCAATCCTGACTGCTCGCCATCCAATCTGCCATAATCAAAAGACCACTTAGCAACACCTGCGCTGGCACGGAAAGCGTTCCCTGCGGGACAGCTTCAAGACCTGACAGGCGCAATGCTAACTCCAAAATCTCCTGCCAAACCTCCTCCCAAGCTTCCTCTCCAACACCCGTATATTTCGTCCGATTCTTTACACTTTCGATGGAATCCTCGTCATCAGGCGGCTTGCCGTGATGCGAGCCAACAATCACAGCAAAGCTGCGATCCAAGCCCTTTTGTTCCAAAATGCACTCGCCCACCAAGGCATGAGGAAATCTTCTCACCTCTGACGAATCTATCTTTCCTGCAATGGGCAAGCCAGCTTTTGTTATTGCATCCACAATCTCCGAAAATCCAACATCTGACGCTTTCTTTGCAAAAACAGGCGACGCCTTGCCGATGTCATGAACAGCCGCCAAGAATACTGCGATTTGCCGAGCATACTCTAGTTGGCTGTCCAAGGACGCTCCCTGCTTGCTTTCGATTCCTGACGCAATTTCCATCTTCGTATGCCTTGGCAGCCAAGAATCCCACAAGCACTTCGTTATCTCCCCCGTGTCTGCCAAATGAATCCATAACGGCAACCAATCATTTTTTCCATCTCTCGCTAACTTTCCCCATAGCGAACCCAGTTTTCTTGAAATCATCTTTTCCCACCTTTCATTTTTCAAATCTTATTTTTTCAAAAAGCTCCATCGGACGGGAAAGAATTACCTGCGCTCCATGCTCCTCAAGTTCTTCCCTCGGACGGAATCCCCAAAGAACACCAACAGAAAGGAATCCTCCATTTTTAGCCGTATCCATGTCCACACCACTATCACCGAGATACGCAACCTCCCTTGGTGCTATGCAAAAATACTCTGCCATTCTCAAAATTTTCTTTGGATCAGGTTTTGGAAGCATTCCCGGCATATCCCCCAAAACAGACGAAAAAATTCTGGAAGGAAATAACCTCTCCACCAAATATTCCGCTGCCGACTGATGCTTGTTCGTGCAAACACCCAAAGGAATCCCCAAAGAATTCAGCTTTTCCAGCATTTCAATAATTTCCTCATAAGGCTTCGTCTTATCCAAACTATGCTCCGCATAAATTTTCTTGTACCGAAGCAAAGCACCCTCAATAAAACCTGAATTTTTTGATTCTTTCTTTGGCAAACAGCGTTCTATTAGTTTCCTGGAACCATTGCCCAAAAAATAGCGATATTCCTGTACTGTATGCAGGGGAAATCCATAGGATTCCAGCATACGGTTTGCACTGTCCGATAGATCCTGCAAGGAATCGATCAACGTGCCGTCCAAATCAAAGACAGCCATTCGGCAAGTCCTCAACTCTTCTTCTCTTATCCCTTCCATTTTCTTCACCTCAACCCTGTTATTCCTTACTGGCATCGCTGCTGAAAATAATGAAGAATAGAGGGCTGCTGATTCCAGCAGCCCTCACGGTACAAAAAATATTTATGCGTCCAGCTTTTCTGCCAGCAGCTTGTTCACCATTTGCGGATTTGCTTTTCCTTTGGTTGCTTTCATGACTTGGCCAACCAAAGCACCGATAGCTTTTTTCTTTCCTGCCTTGTACTCCTCAACCGCCTTTGGATTGGCTTCGATGGCCGCAACTACTGCCGCCTCAATAGCCCCTGTGTCGGTAATCTGAACCAATCCTTTGTCCTTAACGATCTTTTCCGGAGAATCAGGGCTAGTCCACATTTCCTGAAACACCTTCTTTGCGATCTTGCCCGAAATGGTATCCTTCATGATAAGCTGGATCATCTGCCCAAGACGCTTTGCATCTACAGGTGACTTGCTGATATCCAAGCTTTCCTCATTCAGATTCTTTGACAGATCGCCCATGATCCAGTTAGCAGCCATCTTGGGATCTGCGCCATCTGCAATCGTTGCATCAAAGTATTCTGCCATCGCACGGGAACTGGTAATGATACCGGAATCATACTCAGAAAGCCCATATTCCTTTTCCAGCCTTGCACGGCGGGCATCCGGCAATTCCGGCAGCTCACTCTTGTATTTATCAATCGTTTCTTGGCTTGTTACAATAGGCGGAAGATCCGGCTCCGGCATATAACGATAATCATGAGCATTTTCCTTGCTTCGCATAGAAAGCGTAATGCCTCTTGCAGGATCAAAGGTACGGGTTTCTTGAATGATATGACCGCCATCTTCCAGTACCTCCGTCTGACGCTCGATCTCATAATTAATAGCGTCCTCTAGGTTCTTAAAGGAATTGATGTTCTTCATTTCTGTTCGGGTACCAAGCTCCTTCGTACCAACGGGACGGAGGGAAACATTGATATCCGCACGAAGATTTCCTTCCTCCATGCGGCAATTAGAAACATCAATATATTCCATAATCGCCTTGATTTTTTCCATGTAAGCACGAGCCTCTTGTGCAGAGGACATATCCGGCTCCGAGACAATCTCCAAAAGGGGAACTCCCGTCCGATTGTAATCTACATTGGAAGAATCCGAGTCCTTGATCGTATTGCCGGAGTGAACGAGCTTGCCTGCGTCCTCCTCCATGTGAATACGAGTCAAGCGAATCCGCTTCTTGCCGTTTTCCGTGTCAATGTCCACCCATCCATGCTCCGCAATCGGCAGATCATATTGGGACGTCTGCCAATTCTTGGGAAGGTCAGGATAGTAGTAATTTTTTCGGTCAAACTTGCTGTACTTGTTGATCTCGCAATTTGTTGCCAACCCTGCCTTGATACCGAATTCCACTACTTTCTGATTGACAGCAGGCAGAACTCCCGGCATACCAAGGCAAACAGGACAAACGTGTGTATTCTGTTCTGCACCAAAGCCCGTCTCACAGCCACAGAAAATCTTCGTCTTTGTTTTCAATTCACAATGAATTTCCAATCCAATTACGGCTTCGTAGTTCATCATACTTCTCCTCCCAGCCTTGCCATCTCGTTATGGTAGTTCTGGCTCTGCTCATAGGCAAATGCCGCACGGAGGACAGTCCCTTCGTCCAGAGCCTTGCCGATAATCTGCAATCCAATCGGCAATCCCTTGCGCGTATACCCGCAAGGAACAGAAATACCTGGCAATCCTGCAAGATTCAGCGTAACCGTGCAAATATCCTGCAAATACATCTGAAGCGGATCATCTGCCATATCACCGATCTTGTAGGCAGGCGTTGGAGCGGTAGGTGTCATAATAACGTCCACCTTCTGGAAAGCTTCTGCAAAATCCTGTGCTACCAAGGTGCGTACCTTCATCGCCTTCAAATAATATGCGTCATAATATCCAGCCGACAACGCATAATTTCCGATGATGATACGGCGCTTGACCTCCTCACCGAATTTCTCCGTGCGGGTATTGGTCATCATAGCAACCAAATCTTCGCCATCTACACGCTCGCCATAGCTTACACCGTCATAACGCTGCAGGTTCGTTGCCGCCTCTGCTGGTGCAATCAGGTAATAGGAAGAAATGGCATACTTCGTATGCGGCAGAGAGATCTCCACGATCTCTGCTCCCATTCCTTTATACTTCTCAATGGCGGAACGCACTGCCTTCTCTACCTCTTGATCCATGCCTTCTACAAAATATTCCTTCGGCAATCCAATCTTAAGTCCCTTGACATCTTCAACCAGCGATTTCGTAAAATCAGGAACCTCAGCGGCACTGGAGGTTGAATCCATACCATCTCTTCCTGCAATCAGGTTCATGATATTAGCACAATCCGTCACGTCACGAGTCATAGGTCCAATCTGATCGAGAGAGGAGGCATATGCCACCAATCCATAACGGGAAACCCGCCCATAGGTCGGCTTCATGCCAACCACTCCGCAGAAGGAGGCTGGCTGACGAATCGATCCGCCGGTATCTGAACCCAATGCCCAAATAGCAGTACCTGCGGCAACAGCCGCTGCACTTCCTCCGGAGCTTCCCCCTGGTACGCAAAAAGCATTCCACGGATTGCGAGTCACATAGTATGCAGAATTTTCCGTAGAGCTTCCCATAGCAAACTCATCCATGTTCGTCTTTCCAATAATAACAGCATTCTTTTCCTTCAGCTTGCTGACAGCCGTAGCATCGTAAGGAGGCACGAATTTTTCCAAAATCTTGGAAGCACAGGTCGTGCGGATCCCATTCGTACACATATTATCCTTGATAGCTCCTGGAATTCCTTCCAAAAAAGAAATTTCTTCCCCTCTTGCTATTTTCGCATCGACAGCAGCCGCTTTTTCCAAGGCTTCCTCTTCCGTGATGGTCAGATAAGCCTTTACCTGATCCTCCACTTCATCAATACGCTCCAGCACATCACGCGTCAGCTCCACGGAGCTGATTTCTTTTTTCGCCAGCATGTCATGAAGAGCATGTGCTGGTTTATCAAATAATCTCATTGCAAATCCCCTCTCTTACTCCTCAAGCACTCTTGGCACTTTGAAATATCCGTCTTCCTTGAACGGTGCATTGGAAAGCGCCGCCTCGCGGTCAAGGGAAGGCTTCACGACATCTTCACGGAAAACATTCTGCATCGGCAGTGCATAGGTCGTTGGCTTCACATTCTCCGTGTCTACGCCCTGAAGGTTTTCAACATAATTCAAGAACTTATCCAGCTGCTCTATGTATTTCTCCGACTGCTCCTCCGGAACAGAAAGACGAGAAAGAACAGCAACATGATCGAGGTCACTCTTTGTTATCTTCATAATTTCACCATCCATTGATTCAGCATAAAACAACTTCTAGTATAACATAAAATACCATTCATTACATCATAGAAATGAGATCCATATCTGCCGCACAGAACAAGCAAGAGCAATTCATATATTCTTGCCTATTGCAATCATTGTGTGGTTCAAGTCTATCACCCGCAAATACTCGATTCGTTTTGCCACCCGTTTCATCACCTCGATACCATGCATTTGGAATTCCGTTTCTTCCTGTTGATATTCCAACGGATTAAACGGGATTCCATTATCCGTCAAGCGCATGTTCAAGTCTTCCTCGGATACATGAAGAAAAACATCTACGGTTGTTGCATTTTTTCCTCCATATTCAAAAATATTGTACAGCATTTCCTCTGCAACAAGCCCCATATGACTGGCAGCTTTGCTTGAAATCTTATTCCTTGCACAAAAATCAAAAATTTCTCTGACGGTTTCCTGTATCTGCTCTGCATTTTTGCAGACCGTAAATTCACGAACGCCTTTCTTTCGAGCTGGGAGCATGAAATAATTTTCGCCCTTGTATTTACTCCTCTGATAAAGGAATGTCACCAGCAAAGTCACGATCTCACTAAGGATAAACGAAACCATCATGGCATGAAGTGAATCCATGCCCAAATTTTTTGCCCCCAGAATAAACAAATATGCCAGTGGAACGATCGCAACACAGGTCTGCAGTGAGGTTACGAGACTTGCCAAGAGAGGCTTGTCCGTACTTTGGTAATACACCACCATGAAATGATTCCACAGGTAAATGGGAAGCGACAGGGAATAAATGCACAGGGCAGCCGCTCCTGCCGCCACCACATCAGCATCTCCGATTCCAAAAATCTCAAAAAAAGTTTCCGGTGTCCCCATCAAGACAAGCATGATTCCCAATAGAATAACATAACTGTAACATAATAGATACCGAATCAGGTTCTTGATACCAAAAAAATCCTTTTCCCCATAAAGAACGCTTCCCATCGTGGAGAAAATCCCCATGATCCCTCCAACCAAAAGCTGCACACACAGCTCAATATTCGCACATACAGCATAGATTATCATGGCTGTTTCGCCGAGCAATGTTATGATGATCGTATTCAAAGAAATGTCTTTTATCGTGAGAAAGATCATAAAGAGCAAGGTTGGAATGCCTGCCTTCAATGCCGTCCGCAAATAAAACTTGATATCCGGCAGAGGATCTACGAAAGCTAGGATCCGCTTCGGTGACTTTACATAAATAATCAGCATCAACAAAGTTATGCCATAACCAATATTGGTAGAAAGTGCCGCTCCTGCCGTTCCCAAAGCGGTATATTTCAAAAGGACATAATCCAGTACCAAATTTATGACATTCGATACGATAATATAAGCCGAAACCAAGGTAGGGTGACTGTCCACTGCCACATAGCTAACCATTTGCAGAGCAACATTCAGCAAGGGGGCAAGCAGCAATGCAACAAAGATAAAATCCTTGGCATCCTGCACTAAAGAGCTGCCGCCGCACAGCCATTCAGCATAGCAGCCAGAGCCAATCGAAGCTATCGAAAAGAGTATGCCGCAAACAATACTCATAACCAACGTGGCAGAAAATACCTTTCGAGCTTTCTCTACTTCCCGATTGCCCAAAAAAATACCTGCTGCCACGCTTCCGCCCACGCCCAAAACATAGCCCGGCATCTCAATGATATTGTCTACTGCCATACCGATTTTTACAGCAGACATCGCATTTGGGCCCAAGATATTGCCAACCAGCATAGTATCTACAATATTTCCTACTTGAAGGGAAGCCGTAAGCAAAATTCCCGGCAATAAGTACTGATATAGTTTTTTCTTAATAATCACTACATTTCTCTCAAGCATACTGTCCTCACTTATTCAAAAAATTCAGCCTTTCCAATAGCTCTATAGCGACACACCAGTAAAGAACTGTCCCTAAAATAGAAATTCCCAGCATGATGTCCCATGCTGAGAATTTGAAACAACGGAAGAACAAAAATATATTATTTTTTGTGCGGTCTTAACGGATGCCCTAACGGACCAGCCGTCTCACTTTTTTGAATTGGTGTGAATCCGCCACTCAATTCAGAAAGCTGTTCCATAGAAAGCACTTTTTCTTCCTTATTCAACTTTTCTTTCTGCTGTTTCTTTTCCTCTGCTTTTTCCATAACTATGCTCCCCTTTCATGATTCGAAAAACCTTCTGCCCTTTATACGAAGCAAACCAGCATCTCATTACAAAAAATTTATGCATTATCTGAAATTCCTTGCTTTTTTCTTTTTTTCTGCCTTTTTGTCCATACGGTAGACATACGCCATGACCTCCGCAATCGCACGATAAAGCTCTGGCGGAACCTCTCGGTCTATTTCCAATGCCATAAGCATATTCACCAAGGTCTTATTTTGGTAGACCGGTATCGTGTTCTTCTGCGCAGCAGCCAT
>JAZLHW010000114.1:0-4592 GCA_045617105.1 Selenomonadaceae bacterium
CTATGATCTTGCTGTAATCATCCCATGTCACTTCATAACCTGCAAGTTTCTCAAATTCTTCTTTCATCATTGTTTTTGTCCTCCTTCGTTATCGTTTCGTCCTCTGTAAGCTCTCTTGCTTACATTTATTATTATAATGCATTTAATATTAAATGTCAATTGAAAATTTTGATTTTTTTGTTTTTTTTTCTCAAGGTAAAAGGCTGCCTATTTGGCAGCCATGTCTTTTCTGATCAAGCTCTTGATGTAAGGGTCTTTCTGTCCTCTCGGCAATGATTCAATATACTCGATGATATCTGCATCTTTAGTTCTGCTCAAGTTGATGTTTAACTGCTTGATGTTTTCTTTCATGTACTTGTTCTGATAATCCGGATTGTCTTTCCTGTACTGTTTGCTCCTCATTCTATGCTTCAGAACGGCTTCTGATACCTCTGACAGATCAACCACCTCCTTTCATCTTTTAATAGTATATCACTATTGATAATGCCTGTCAACAATGTGTTTCAAGCTTCACAAACCACTTGATCGGTGCTTTGTTTTTGTGCTTCTTCTTTATTTCTTCAATTTACCTCCTGTCATCGTTCTTCATCCATTGTGTTCCAAGGAATCCAAACTCCTTCGTTTCCTTGTATCTTTGTTGAATAATATTGTTCAGTTTGTCCTTGATTGTATTGCAGCCGATCTCCACGGCTACGTTGTCAAGCAGTTCCATCTGTAGCTGTTGCATTCTGATTATATTGTCAAATTTTAGAATTAATGCCTTGAAGTACATTTTCAGTCCATCAACGCTTTCTACCAGTTCAGTAGCATCATTTGTATTGACTACCCGCATGCTCTTTACATCAATTGATGGCTTTTCTTCTGGTTCAATGTCCGTTGGATACTTCTTTCCATAAAATCCACAAAGCACTTCTTCAAGAACTGGCGTTCTTCTTTTATCTGATGTAGCGTATAGAATCTTCTGTGCTTTGATGTTCTCACAAAGTCCTCTTATCGTGCCGATTGATGCAGCGCTTATCTCGATAAATTTACATATTTCAGTCTCTGTCATTCCCTTTTCATGAAGTTTTGCAACCTTTGTTATAATGTCAGGGGTCAAAGTCTTTCTCATGTATATTCCTCCCAGCATGCAAACGGTACAAGCTCATACCGTTTAATATCTTCATCCGACAACGGAATATACGATGAGACTTGTCCCCATGCCATGATCTTGCTTCCGTCAGAAAGCTCTACCTCTTTTCGGTCATCATAAATCCGAACCTCATCAACATTTTTCGGAATAGTACCCGGTGCAGGCGGTCTCATTGTAGTATAGTACAAATTCATCAATTCATCCCCCGATCTTATTCTCTGTATACCATGGCATATAACAGAACGGCAGTTCATACCACAAAACATGGTCTATCTGATCTCTAAATACGGATACAAGGTTATTCGGCTTCAGTCTTTCGATTATCCTGTCACTCGCGTCCGACTTGCGTAGATATAAATCAGATGCATGATGGTCAATATCCTTCTTCGGCAGTTCCTTTACCGCAAGTTCGTAGACTTCACTCAGCTTCACCGGAATCAACCTCCTGTAATCATATTCACAGCCTTTTCAGCTTGTGAAGCTGCATACACAACCATCTTCTTATCGTCCTTCAAAGCTTTGAGCCATCCGGCAAGGTACGCTGCAGAATTTCGGAACGATTCCTCCGTTTCGATGCGTAATTTATTCAGTATTACGCAAGCACCAATCTCTGCAACCAATTCTTCTTTGCTATAGTCTTCTGTGCCGAAAGCTGCCGCATTGCTTCCTGTACCAATTCTGGCAAGCCTTGACTCATGCCCTGTGCTGTGTACCATCTCGTGGAATTGCGTGGAGTAATACTCTGCTATCTGACTAAACTGCTTCATCTCTGGCAGATGAATTTCATCCGTTGCTGGTCTGTAAAACGCTCTGCTGCCATTCTCATGAATCAGCTTTACACCGCTTCTGCCGATGTACTCAGATGCTATATTTTCGGCTTGCTCTATCGGATTGAGCGTTACCCCGGATTCAGTTTTTGTCCACCGTCTCTCAATCCCTTCACATTGATTCACGTTAAATACGTTGAAGTATTTCAATATTGGAATCAGTTTCTTGACCGCTTCGCCATCGTTGTACACGACATTTCCATCAGCATCTGTCTTCTCTTTTTCGAGCATTTGCCAGAACACAACGATTTTTGATTTTTCTCCCTTGCGGACGTGCCCACCTCTTTCAGCGCATTCTTTGAATGTGATATACTCGCCGGGTTCTTCCAGCAGAATCTGATTCAGAATGCTGTACGGTTTTCCTGTGGAATAGCTGATTGCGCAATCCGCACCCAATACCCACGGTCTCGTCCAAGGTGCTGTGCCTTTCTCAATTGCGGAGATAATTCTGTCTGTGACTGCTTGGTAGATGTCAAATGCCACGTTTTCGTCCTCCTTTATTTTTTCCTGCCGGGACTATTTGCACTTCATCCCGGCAGGTTTTTATCAGCATCAGATGTCGTATTCAGTCTTCAACAACGTTTCGAACTGCCCATCAAGCTCGAGATACCGATCAAGGAATTCATACTTTTCGCAAGGCGCAATCTCCGCATGAACCTTCTCCCGGATTTCGTCATTCATGTGGTTCACGATGTCATCCCAATTGGCTTCGATTTGGTCGCAACGGATTCTTTCCAGCTCACCGCAAATCTCTTCCGTTTCATCGTCCGTCAGCTTGTACTCGTCCTGCAAGTCATCCTTGTCGCTCTGTCTCCATCCTCCAGCGTACAGGCTGTCTGCCATCTTTCCAATGTCTTTGTTCATGTCGTACATTTTTTCGTCCTCGCTTTCTCTTTCGTCCTCTGTAAGCTCTCTTGCTTACATTTATTATTATAAAGCATTTAATATTAAAAGTCAATAGGTAATTTAGATTTTTTTAAGTTTTTTTCTTCCATCACAATGTTTGGTGTAATACTAACCAGAACTGATTCGCCATTGTGGAGTATCCTCTGTACCTGTCTCTCGCTTATCTGTCTCCCGCTTGCTGTCACGGAGTCTGCGATCGCCGGGATCGTGTACATGTCAATGTAAAACAGTCGAATAAATGCTCTTTGGTCAATATCCTCAATTTTGCAGATGTATGGTGTCAGCTCCTGCTTCATTTCTTCAAGTTCAGCAATTACTTCTGCATACGCTTCCATTACTTCGTCAATCAGAATTACACCTTCCAATACCGGATTGCCAACATTTGTCCCATGTGGCATCCCGTCAAGCTGTCCGGGCGTTACTTTGGTTGCTTTGGCTCTTGCTCTGAGGATGTCCATCTTTTGTCCCGGCACTTTGTTTTTGAGTTTCCGCATTCTTTCAAGACTTACCATATAATCACCCTTTCTGAAGTGGTACAGCCGTATGAAATTTTTCCTTCATTTCCTTCAGTGCTACATCCCGCATCGCTTCGTTCTTGAACATGATCTCCCATGTGCATTCAACATACGAATTGACGGATATAATGCCATCAACCTTTGTTACGTTTCTCCACTCGTCCATCTTACTGGTTTCTGTATCGTACACCATTACTCCGTATCTCATCATTTTGACCCTCTCCAATATTCCTGTATTTTACGCACAGCATCATCAAATCCATACGCTACAACAGCCATATACCCAGCAGATTGAAGGTATCCGAGCCAGTCCTTCTGCTCATCAGAAACCTTGTAGTATTTTCTTCGTTTCATTTCGATGTACATTCCGTGCCATCTACCCATTGGGACAGGGATGCACAGGTCTGGCACTCCAGATCGTGTCCCTGTCCTTTTCAGCGTTACTGCATTCCTTTTATCTCTATATCCACCATTCGGGATGGCGAATATTCTGTCCAGCCCTTTGTATCGTCTACCGTTCGCCATGCACCATTGGATTAGCGCTTCCTGCTCTTGATCTTCTGTCGGCAGTATCTCAATACTTCTTTCCATGCTTGTACGGTCTGCCTTTGTTGTACTCATATTTTTCTGCAATCACCCTTTCCAGATCAATTCCAGCATGTCCTGCCCAGTCAAAAATACGGATTATACAGTCTGCCATCTCCACAGCAATTCCTTCTGGCTTATCGTCAATCATGGATTCTGTACATACGCCATCCCCCTCGTAAGACAGGCACTTCGTGCAAGGTGAATTGCTTTTCTTGCACTTGTGCCATACCATCGGTCTTCCTGCCCTGTCTTCCTCCACTGCTTCTGACAGCTCGCAATGACAAAGAGCTACAGTTTCTGCAAAACATCTTTCATCATCCCAGAACCCATGATTCACAGCGTTTTCGTGGATATCTCGTACCCATTCATTGATACCTTTTTTGCTCATCAATATTCACCTTCCACTTCCACAATTTCGCTTTTCGATTCTTTCGCCCAGAATTGTGCTGCCTCTATCCAAGGGAATAATCTTGCTTGCTCTACGTTTGGTCTGAAAACGAAGCACGGAGTCCTGCACGTTGGCTCGTCTATCCTGCAAAGGTATAATCCGTGCTTCGTCAGCATGTACCGAGTTACTTTTGATGCACTCTGCATATCGGATCATCGAAATCAAATACCGTTCCG
>JAZLHW010000115.1:0-2562 GCA_045617105.1 Selenomonadaceae bacterium
AGAAGTGATCCGAGGATTTGCTTTCCTTGGGAGTGGTGTTCTTCATGAGGTTGGTGGCCAGCCTTTGCAAATCATCGTCATTACGGATGTAGGCAAAAGGGTTATAGCAATGGCTTCTATCCAGAGAAATCAAATCAATGACCTTTATCTCATACCCCTTTTCCTCCAGCAGATGCCCGGTGTCCCGAAGCAGTTCACCCTTGGGGTCAAGGATTACATAGGAGCAATTCGCCTGCATGATGTTCGGTTTGGCATAGAACCGGGTCTTACCGGCACCGGAGCCGCCCACAACCAGCACATTCAGATTTCTCCTGTGTTTTCTGCCATCCAGACCGATGGAAACACTGCGGCTGAGAATCTTATTTGCAAAGGTTTCCTTGTCTGCATATTTTCTGTTGACCTCACCGGGGTTGCCCCATTTCGCAGAACCATGTTCCTCTCGGCGGCGGTAGTTCTTATCATCGGACAGGATGATGCCGATAGCGATGCCGTAAATGAGGATAAAAATAAGGACAGTTTTCAAGCTGTCCTTACAGAGTTCAATATGAAAGGGGTTGTCCATGATGGGGCCGAAGTTCGCCAGCAGACCGGGCAGGCCGTCTTTCAGAGCCGGTGCAGTCAGCAATCCCAGCCAGATCACCGGGAGAATGCCGATGCCGCAGAGGATCAGATTTTGCTTCGTCAGTTTATCTCTCATCTCTCCCAGCCTTTCGCTTTTTGCTTTGGGTGGGAGCATCGATTACCTTCAGAAGCAGATCGTCAATATCCTCATGAGGTTTGTCCGCACGGATCAGATCATTGCGGAAGTCATTCAGACTATTCACCATCAGGCGATGCTCAAAGTCATCCACAGCAACAATGCGTTTTTCATCTGCCATTGCTGCCTCCAGTTACCGGCTGTCCCGGTCGGGTGGTTTGGATGCCTTTGCTGCTTCCAGCACCTTGCTCATGCCGGAGGAGATTACATTGGCGGTATCACGCATTTTGGAAAGCTGCTCCTTGACTTCCTTTTCTCCTAATTGGGAGAAGTAATCCGGCACCCGGTCAAAACGAAAACCGTCCACAGCAATGTTGTTCCGCCTGCACAGCATATAGGAAGCACAGTAGGCAATGTAGAAGCTCTTTTCCCGTGGCATCCCGCTCTTGCTCAGATGGGCAACGGCAAGCTCCTGTGTCAGACTGCGGAACAGGATGGGAAACTCCATGCTGGGACGAACAAAGATTGTCTGCTTCGCGGCGTTATACAGTGCGTTGGATTTGCCGCATTGGGTTTCGTCAACAACGATCTCGCAGGGAGCATCCCGAATGAGAGATTTCAAAAGAAGTCTGGGATCAGTGCTGACTTCGGGGATCGGCTCCGGCTTGGCATTGGTCTGGGAAATATCAAACTGCTTTTTCACATTGTAGGATACTCCCGGCGTACCGTCCCGCTTGGTGAATTCCTTACCGGGAGCAAGCAGATACATCCCGGTTTCACCCTTGCGGATGCGGACGCATTTCTCGTTCCAGCCCTGCCCATCGTCCAGCTTGGTGGCATCCGGACGCTGGACAGCAATGAGAATGGCATTGGCAACGGAGTATTTATCAAACCGGCTCTGCACATCCAGATAGGTCTGAAGATTTCCGTTGCCGGCGGTCATCTGCTCGGTGGCATCCCGAATCAGACCGAACACATAATCCCGTTCGCTGTCCCGCTGTGCAGCCCATTCCTGCTTCTGCTCGGCGGTGAAAGCTTTGCTCTGACCGCTGTTCTCTGTGAGAATATCATCATAGCTGTTCATAGCTTATCGCTCCTTTCCTTTGGGTAATTTTACTTTGGGGATTCTTTCTGCTGCGCTGCCGGTCTGGTCCCGAATCCGATTTCCCTGACTGCGTACTTTGACCCGGCCAGGTTCTGCTTGGGTTCTGCGCTGTTCCTTCATACGCCGGATTTCTTCCCGGACAGAGGGACGGTCATCCTTTGCGGCTGGTTTCCGCTCAGAGATGACCGGCGTACTGATTTCTTCTCGCTTGGATGTAGGCTCGGACGGAGGGGACTTTTCCATCGTCCCCTTGGTAGGGTTTTCCGGCTGCTTTTTCTCCGGCACGATGCCCAGCATCTGATCGATGAGCTTGTCTTCTGCGCTCTTTTCAGCAGGCTCCTTTGCCCTGGATTCCTTGCTCTGAATAATCTCAGAACGCAGATCGCCCAGATCCACGGTGGCCAGCTTGAAGCGTTCGAAGATACGGTTGATCTTGGCAGCATCCTCTGCACGAACCATAACATCCGTCACACCGTCATTGGCATCCTTATCCTTTAGAACACAGTACAGAACGCCGTACTCCTTGGCGGCTGTCTTGAAGCGTTCCAGATCGCCGTCCCGAACGGCAAAGACTTTCAGTTCCTTGCCGGAGCGGAGCATACTGGTCAGCCGGGTCTTGCCCTTGGTTTTGGTCTGATCCCGCATGACTGCGTAGAGCATGACCGCAACATGCTTGGCTGCGGAGCCGCTGAGCTTGGCGGCAACCTCAACCCCATTCAAATACATTCGGATCACCTGATCCGCTGCTTCTCCCGAACTG
>JAZLHW010000116.1:0-26578 GCA_045617105.1 Selenomonadaceae bacterium
CATCACCTCGCTTCTTCCTGTAATTGTATTATACAAGAAATCCTAGACAAAAGGTAGATTGCAAAATGAAATTGAACAACGTAATTGCAATAACAAATTGAATTTGCAAAACTTATTATAACGCCATTGTTCAAGAAAATGGTTATAGCATTTTCTTCCCATGACAGCGTTTCAACGAAGCGAAAGTTTGCTCGCCGCTTGTTAAAATTTGGCTTCCTCCACTTACAGCAAACTGTTGCAGAAGGGGACTTCTTTAGCTTCGTTATATGTTATCAACAAAAAAGCTGCTGCACGTTACAGTTACGCACAACAGCCCCTTTTAAAAACACAATCATATTCTCCTCATTTTTTGCAAAATCCCATTTTTAACCAATAACTCAATAGCAACACTTAATTCCGTATCTTCAAGTGCACAATCACATTTTAACTCATTAAAATAAAAATTTCTATGTTTTGAAATCCAATCGGCAAATTCAAAAGATAAAAAAACAGGAACTATTCCAACAGATACCCGTACACAAAACTTATCTCTTAAAAAAACAGCATCATTAGAAACGCAAAATTTGTCATCATCACAATAGCTACAAACATCATTTACCATATCGGTTTCAAGTGTTTTATCATAAAAGTTTGGAACAGTATCATAATTACCGCGCTGAGCATAAGACTCCACTCTACATCCACCACGGCATGTATCTATTTTAGCACAACCACCACACTGTTCTGGTATCATGCTCCCATCACGCCATGCCGACATCTTAGCATATATATCCTCAAATGAATCTCTCAAAATGTTCCCATAAACTCGTGTATCACATTGACACGCTTTAACATCACCATTCGTACAAATAGCATATGCAATAGAACCAGCAAAACAATCTCCCTTGGTGATTTTATTCAAATATTCTTGGTTTGAAAATGCACAATCGGGTAAACATACCGAAAAATCCAAATCCATTTCCAGAGAATTCTTCGCTTTTACACATGTTTCAACAACAAAATCAAAATCCTGCTTATTAAGACTAAATTTATCATACTCCTTAGAAGCATTTATTGGTTTTTGTGCAATGCCAACTCTCGCATTAAAGCCCAGCCCATTTACTGCTGCTAAAGTCTCATATAGCGTCCCTATATTAATCTTATTTACAACAATATTAACAGTTGTTCCAATACCATACTGCTTTAACAGTACCCAAACAACAGACAACTTTTTTACTACATTTTTAGCCAAACACACCCTATCACAAATTTCAGGATCGATTGAAGGCAAAGAAATAACTACATCAACTTTTTTCAAAGATAAATACTTGACAATATCCTCTGTAATCAATGTTCCATTCGTAGATATAGACACGCCTATGCCATTCTCAACAAATCTATCAATACTTTTTTTAATCTTATCGAAAACCAGCATTGGTTCCCCACCAGTAATGGCAATATACAAAGGCTTTCGCTCTATGATTTTGGTTGTTATATCCATATATCTTTCACAAGATTCAACTTTCATTCCAGTAGCTCGCCAGTAATTGTAACAATGCACGCATTTGTGATTACACTCCGATACTATTTCCCACTGAAGATATGGCGGATACAACAACATCCCCATTCCAGAACACTCCCATCAAATTGAATGAACACAAATTTTAGACCAGCCTCTACAACTCGACATTTTTACAACTCTAGAAACTACTATTCTGGACCAACCACGGCAACTTGACATGGACTGAATTTTCAAACTTCCTTGTTGATTTGCTTTTGCTCTACCAAAAACATCGTATACTAAATTCCGCATTTTTCTCCCCCCTTCAAAATAAACTTTAAATAATACCCTTGTGAATCACTTTTATCCTTTAAACGAAGCTACTAAATACTTCTCATCTACATTGTAAAGTGTACTTGATGTTTTGTCAAGATTAATTATCTCTTAATAGTAGTAAAACTGATTTACAATTAAGCTTTAAGGAGGTGTGTGCATGAGTGTTTTTTCGTCACTAATTAAGGAACGACGACTATCAAAAAATATGAGTTTACGATCAGCAGCTAACTTAATTGGTATCAGTTACACATACCTAAGCAATCTGGAAAAAGGCTTTGATAAATCATCAGGAAACATCAACAAACCCACGCCAGAAACTTTAAAGATGATTGCTTCTGCTTATAGTATCGATTATTCTTATTTGCTCCAGTTATGGGGATATGTACAGAAGGATGATTTGATGCTTCCTCCCAAAGTTCATGAAATTATAAAAAACTGCCGTCTTCTTTCTGAAAAAGACCTAGATACAATCATTAAATTTTCAGATTTTTTAGTGCATAAACATACTGGCAACAATCCTGATATCCGATCCTCAAAAATATGCGAACAATAAAATATAACGGATACACCCTGTCAACATATTTCACTACGAAAACTTGAACGCAATTGCAAAATCACTATTCGTTATAACTCCAGAAATGTATGGGGGATATAATCGCCCTTATTCGTTTCATAGGTTATCTGCTACCTGTAAAGGTAGGCGCATCTTTGCATAGTTATACTTTTAGACATAAAGAAAGAGGCTGTTGCACATAAATGTAACGTGCAACAGCCCCTTTCCTCCTTAAACAAATCGTGGTTGCTTGCCTCAAACAAGTACAGTATAAACGATGCTTGCTCCCAAAAGTCCGTTTTTGTCCACGGCTTCCGCCATAGCCGATACCGCTTTTTATCATTTGCTGTCCAATGTTTGCCTCCCGATTTTTACGAAGCTTTTTCTAATACGGCACATTCATTTTTCCATTGCCCGACTCTTCAATAACATTGTTCCTTCTATGCAAAAATGATATAACGAAGCTAAAGATGTTCCCTTCTTCCACAGCTTGCTGTAAGTCGGGGAAACCAATTTTTAACAAGCGGTGAGCATATCTCCCGCTTCGTTGAAACGCAAATTGTTCAAGAAAATGCCATAGCATTTTCTTGAACAATGGCGTTATAATAGAACTACGTTATTTGTATACTTTAGGAGGAATACCATGTTAACAGAATTGACAAAGGATTATCCCCTCGACAGTACGCTGCAAT
Source organism: Selenomonadaceae bacterium (assembly GCA_045617105.1). Classification (GTDB taxonomy): domain Bacteria; phylum Bacillota; class Negativicutes; order Selenomonadales; family Selenomonadaceae; genus CALELM01. Next base: position 3,062 of record JAZLHW010000116.1, read on the forward strand.
ACAACATCGACCGCATTATTCAGGAGCATGAAAACGATGCAACGCAAATCGTTGGAATTCTCCTTGAAGTGCAGGAACTCAATGAACGGCATTATGTGCCTGAGCCTACTGCCTATTACATCGCCAAAAAGCTGGATCTCCCCATTTCGCAGATCTTTGACTGCCTTTGCTTTTACGGGCAGTTATCGTCCACACCCCGTGCCAAGTACCCGATTCAAGTGTGCAGCTCGCCTGCCTGCCGTGTTAATGTCATCGACACGAAACGCCTCATCGAGACCTTGGAGCGGCTGCTCGACATTAAAATGGGTGAAACGACCTATGATGGCCGCTTTACACTGGAAACTACCACCTGCTACGGTGCCTGTGACCGTGCGCCGTCCGTGCGCATCAACGGAACCGTCTATGACCATTTGGACACACAGGAAAAAATCGAAAAGCTCCTGCGTTCCCTGCCTTGAGGAGAATTGACATGAAAAAAGACATTAAATTTCTGACACAGAACTTTGGGCGGTATGACACGACCTCCATCGGCTCCTACATGAACATCGGCGGATTCAAAGCCTTCCGCAAGGCGATCGCCATGGGGCCGGAACAAGTCACGGAACGGATTGCTGCCGCCAAAATACGAGGACGCGGCGGTGCGGAATACGACCTTGGCCGCAAATGGGCACAGGCCCGTGCCGTAAAGGGAGAAAACAAGATCATTATCTGCAATGCGGACGAAGGCGAAACTACAACCTTCAAGGATCGGGAGCTGATCAAAAACGACCCCTTCAATTTGATCGAAGCTATGATCATCGCAGGCTATGTAGTCGGAGCAACAGACGGCTACATCTACATGCGGGCAGAATATTCCTGTTATCGCCCCCTCCTCCTTGGAGCTATCCGCCAAGCACTCAACAATGCCTTCCTCGGAACGAATATCCTTGGAACAGGCTTCAATTTCAACCTGCATCTTTACTCCGGCGCAGGTGCTTATGTCTGCGGAGAAGGCACTGCCCTGATCCGCTCCATCGAGGGAAAAGCAGGCAGACCACGCATGAAACCGCCTTTCATCAAGCAAAGCGGTGCCTTTGCCCGTCCGACCTGCCTGAATAATGTAGAGAGCCTGTCCCTCGTTCCCCATCTCCTGATGGACGAGGAAGGACTCTATATGTCATGCGGCACAGAAAGCTCCATCGGAACAAAGATGATCTCCGTGGCCGGCAATGTACGAAACCCCGGCTGCTTCGAGATTCCATTCGGCACTACCGTAAGAGAGATCATTTATGAGCTTGCCGGCGGCGTTCAAAAAGACAGAAAGATCCAGTTGATCCAATTTGGCGGAGCGTCCGGAAAAATCGCAGATGCCTCCATTCTCGATACCCCCTATGCCTATGATGAGCTTCGTGCCGCAGGTGTCACAGTAGGTTCAGGAGCTATTTTGGTCATTGACGAACGCACCTCCGTTCTGGAGTTTCTTCGCATGAACCAAGAATTCTTTTCCGAAGAAAGCTGTGGGCAATGCACTCCCTGCCGTGAAGGAAACCTGCATATCAAAATTATCTTGGATAAAATGGCAGATGGAACGGCAACGAAAGAAGACGTTGCATTCATGGAGAAAATTGCCCGCGTCATGTCCAGATCCTCGCTATGCGGGCTTGGGGAAACTGCACAAAATTCCCTGCTCGCTGCCATGAAAGTTTTCCCAGAAGTCTTTGAAATCGGAGGTACGAAGCATGTCTGAAGCACAGGAACAGCAAATGGTCCGCCTGACCATCAACAACATACCGCTGGAAGTTCCCAAGGGAACAAAAATCATGCAGGCAGCAAAAAAGCTCGGCATTGATATCCCTCATCTTTGCTATCATGAGGATCAACGCATCAAGGCACATTGCCGTCTTTGCTCCGTCGAGGTTACGGGAAAACGCCGTCTGCTTGCCGCCTGCTCTACCGACGTTTGGGAAGGCATGGAGGTTCACACGGACACGCCCATCGTCCGTGACACACAGGTCGCTATTCTCCAGCTCATGCTGGCAAACCACCATAAGGATTGCCTGAGCTGCCCCAGAAACCAAAACTGTGATCTGCAGCGTCTTTGCAGCCGCTTTAACATTTTAGAGTCGCATCTTCCCAGCGTAGTCAAGGAAAGTCCCCGCATCACAACCAATCCGAGCATCGTGCGTGACCCGTCCAAGTGTATTCGCTGCGGCCGCTGTATCCGTGCCTGCAAGGATGCGCAAGGAATTGCCGCCCTGACCTATGCGCACCGTTCCTCTGACATCACGGTAACGACTGCCTTCGACAAGCCAATGGAGCTTACTGACTGCGTACTCTGCGGTCAATGCAGCCTCGTATGCCCTACGGGTGCTATCGTAGAAAAAGATGACACGGATGCTGTACTCGATGCTTTGCAAAATCCAAAAAAGCACGTCATCGTGCAGGTCGCTCCCTCTGTCCGTGTTGCCTTGGGCGATGCCTTTGGCATGGAACCCGGCGATATCGTCACAGGACAAATGGTCACAGCCCTTCGACTTCTCGGCTTTGACAAGGTATTCGACACGAATTTCAGTGCCGACCTCACCATCATGGAGGAAGGCACAGAATTTCTGCAGCGGCTGGAGAATGGCAAAAAGCTCCCCATGATCACCTCATGCAGTCCTGGCTGGGTCAACTTCCTCGAAAAGCATTTCGGAGATTTCACGGAACATCTCTCCACCGCAAAGTCCCCGATGAGCATGTTTGGAGCAATTTCCAAAACCTACTATCCTAAGAAGGCAGGCATAGATGCAAAGGACATCGTGACAGTCGCCATCATGCCATGCACAGCAAAAAAATACGAAGCAGCCCGTCCGGAAATGGGACGAAACGGTATGCGGGACGTTGATATCGTTCTCACAACAAGAGAACTCATCAAGCTCATCAAATATGTAGGAATTTCCTTCCGAAACCTGCAGGAAAGCAGTTTTGACAGCCCTCTCGGAACGGGAAGCGGCGCCGCTGCAATCTTTGGCACAACAGGAGGTGTCATGGAAGCCGCGCTCCGAACTGTTTATGAAAAAATGACAGGAAAAACACTGGAACGTCTTGAATTTGAGCAGGTACGAGGCTTTGACGGGATCAAGGAGGCAGATATCGACTTGGGCAGCCGCAAGCTGAAAGTTGCCATTGCCCATTCCCTCAAGAATGCCCGCCGATTGATGGAGCAGATCAAAGATGGCAGCTCCCCCTATGACTTCATTGAAATCATGGCTTGTCCGGGCGGCTGTATCGGCGGCGGTGGCCAGCCTATCGGCACAACCAACGCCATCAAGAAAAAACGCATGGAAGCCCTCTACAAAATTGACCGCAGCCAGCCTTTGCGCAAATCACATGAAAATCCAGAGATTATCGAACTGTACAAGGAATTTCTCGACCACCCTCTGAGCGAAAAGGCGCACGAGCTTCTCCATACCACTTACAAAAAAGTAGAATGTTTATACCAATTTGACGAAACGTAAACCGCTGATTCGTATTTTCTTCACGTTTCTCTTTCAGACCTTTTCACGAAACTCAATGACAAACACATTGACAAAAAGAATGAGGCTGCTGCATAAGTGATTTCTCACTCATGCAGCAGCCCCATTTATTTTTCATACAATAAACGATATCTACTGCTGTTCTACTGCGATATCAAGCTCTACAACATGACCGCCCAGATCCATCTCCACCGTCAGATACTGCGAATCGCTGATCTTGATCTGAAAATTATCACCGATTGAAAGGCTTGGCGTTGAAATGTCCACTTCATAGCCCATGCCTGTCAAGTTGGTCGCCGCATTTGCTGTCAGCATGTTCGACATCTCGGAGATTGCACTCTGTGCCATCGCATCCAGTTCAGCGACCGGCATCCCCATCATCATGGTCGAAGCGATATATTTTGCTGTTTCCAGCGACATGTTATATACTACGTTTCCGCGAATCTGCTTCGTAAATCCAACAATTACAGAAACCCCACGGCTGACTGCATTTTGATTCCTCACATAGAGCTTTGCTCTCTTGGGTTCTTGAAAACCCATCTGCGGCATAACGCCGACAAACGCATCTACGAAAGGATTTACCAGCTTTGCATCCATCGTATCACTCTCCTTCCGCAAATCCTACGTTCATGTACATCGTTCCAATCTTCGTCTCTGCCGTAATACGGAACGTCGTAAGCTTAGGACTTGCGATACGAATGTTCGTGCCGCAAATAGTTCCAGGCGGAGTAATACGCATTTCCTTATCCTTGAACACGTCATTGATATTCGACACACCGCGGCCCACAATAATATTTGCTGCCTCCTCTACGGAATCCCCTGCTTCCTCATCCTCCAGCGAGGAAGTATCCTCCAAGTGCAGGATAATGCCGGCAAACTTCCGCATCGTATCCTCATTCATGTAAACGATCGCCCGTCCGCTTGGCATACCAGTAAGCCCAATAATCACAGCAACACCGCTGACCTCAAGGAAACGGCGCTCATCCTGCTCCAAACTCACTTCGCTGTTCACGCCAATCAAGCTGAACAGACCTTGCTGAAAAGCACGCACAAAAGCCTTGGCATACGACTCCCGAAGCACTGCCACCTTTCCGACCATGCTCTGGCAAAGAATCATCATCGTATCGATCAGCTCATTGGTCGTAACCGGCTTCTGGAGGAATGCACTGATTCCTGCTTCCCGTCCCGCAGCCACAAGGCTTGCATCCTTCATGGCACTGATCATAACGATCTTCACGTTCGGATCGATCGCATGGATCCTGCGGCTGCATTCAATGCCATCTGCATCCGGCAAATTCATGTCCATCGTAACAATAGCAGGCCTTGTTTCATTAAACAAAGCAACAGCCTCCGCCGCATTCTTTGCTTCTACACATACTTCAAAATTGGTTTTTGCCAAATGACCCTGAATGATCGCACGACTGATCTTGGAATCATCGACAACCATAACTCTGACTTTCTCCACAAATACTCACCCGCTTCTTCATGTAAATTAAAAATCACTTGCACACAAACCGTGCAAGGTACAACACTGCTCCTACTTATCACTTTATTCGATACGAAATGCCAAAATCCCTCCCAAAACGAAAACATTTTCATATAAAAAATAAATTTCTCATAATTTCTACGCTTTTTTGAAAAAAACACAAAGAGGTGCAGACATCCTCCCTGCACCTCTTGCATAAAACCATATCAAAGATATCTCAGCCAAACGTACACACTGCTGATCACGATCGTCAAGGTCATGATCGGAAGCGCGATCTTCATGAAACCAATAAAGGAAATCGCCTGCCCTCGCTGTGCCGCCATTGAAGCAACCACAACATTGGCACTTGCACCGATCAGCGTACCATTTCCGCCAAGACAAGCCCCCAATGCCAATGACCACCACATCGGGTCAAGATTGGAAAGCCCCATCTGTCCCATATCCTGAATCAACGGAATCAGCGTTGCAACGAACGGGATATTATCAATAAATGCCGATGCGTAGGCACTCATCCAAAGGATCAGCATCGCTGTTGCTTCCACATTCCCATTCGTCAGCTGGATAGCCTCTGCCGCAAGCATCTTGATCACGCCTGTTTCCACAAGTGCGCCAACCAGCACGAAAAGTCCCGCAAAGAAGAAAATTGCCAGCCATTCCACCTTGCTCAAAACCTTTGCAATCATATGCTCGTTGCTCGTATAGGTGATGAGGAGCAAAAGCCCTGCACCGGAAAGTGCCGCCGTTGCCGTCTCCAAATGAAGCGTGCTGTGAAGCACAAACAGGGAAATCGTGCAGAAGATAACAAACAGGCATTTCTTCAAAAGTGCCGGATCTGTGATCTGGCTCTTTTCATTGAGACGCATTACCTTGTCCTGAAGATCCTGCTGGGTGTGCAGCTTCTTCTTGTAGAGCAGGATCAAAAGCCCCTCCACTATGAAGAAAATCAAGATACAGATTGCTGACAGGTTCACGACAAAATCCATGAAAGAAAGCCCTACGGCACTTCCAATCATGATGTTCGGCGGATCACCGATCAAGGTAGCCGTTCCACCGATGTTGGACGACAAGATCTGCGATATCAGGAATGGCTTGACATCCACCTTTAGCTGTTGGGTAATGCTGAACGTGATGGGAACGGTCAAAAGCACGGTCGTCACGTTATCCAAGAGTGCCGAGCATACCGCTGTAATTGCGGAAAGTGCAAGGAGCAGGGCAACAGGCTTTGCCTTGACCTTCTTTGCCGCCCAAATCGCCAGAAAATTAAACAATCCCGTCTCGCTCGTAATATTTACGATAATCATCATTCCCATCAAAAGCCCAAGCGTATTGAAGTCAATATGATGGATCGCCGTTTCCTGCGTAATGATGCCAAACAGTATCATCAGCATGGCGCCAAAAATACCAACGATGGTACGATGAACCTTCTCAGAAATAATAAGCGCATATGCCGCCACAAAAATAATGACAGCTATCGTTGTACTGCTCAAAAATATCACTTCTTTACTTTTAAATTTTCAATGTCCTAAAAACCTGCAAACTATCGTGCTTTGGGAGAAAGTATGATGCTTTTTCCCTCACGTTTGATCTGTATGGTATAGCTCTTGATATCCTCACGATACAGCTCCATCTTGAGCTGCAAAAGCTCCTTGCCCAGCCTGTCCATGATATCAGGAGTCAAGCCAGCTCGTGCAAGATTCATAGGGGGCTCTGCTGCTGCCTCCTCCTTCCTGCGCTTTTCCGCTGCCTTTTCTGCCGCCAGAAGCTTCTCCTCCAAGGACTCCTCCTCGACAAATCCCGCAAGCATGTCCTTGTCAGAAAGTCCCCGCGGTATCTTTGCCGTCTGTGCCGTTTTCGCCTTCTTCATCATCTTTGACATACGGCACCTCAGTCCTTCTTTGCAGCCTTTGCCCAGGAATCACGGAGACCGACCACTCGATTGAATACCAGCTTATCAGGTGCAGTATCCGCATCTGCCACGAAATAGCCCTTCCGCAGGAACTGGTAGTGCGTCCCCTTTGCCGTCAGCTTCACGCTTGGCTCGATCAGTGCTTCTTCAATAATCTGGAGAGAATCCTTGTTGAGTGCTTCAAGGTAATTTTCAGGCACATTCCCGTTCTCGTCCGTTTCCAGCAGATAATCATACATGCGAACCTCTGCCTTCAATGCCGTTTTTGCCTCTACCCAGTGAATGGTGCCCTTGATCTTGCGATTTGCCGTAGCTCCGCCCGACTTGGAATCCATATCGCAGGTACAACGAAGCTCTGTCACATTTCCTGCCTCATCTTTTATAACTTCCTCGCACTTGATGATATAGGCATACTTCAAGCGAACCTCCCCGCCCGGCTTCAAGCGGAAAAATTTTTTTGGTGCCTCCTCCATAAAGTCCTCTTGCTCAATGTAGATCTCACGAGAGAACGGAACGAATCGGCAGCCCCCATGCATAGGATTGTTTTCGGCAAGCAGGTATTCCTCCTTGTCCTCCGGATAATTCGTCAGAACGACCTTGAGAGGTGACAATACTGCCATCACTCGATCCGCATTCTTGTTCAAATCATCTCGAACACAATGCTCCAGCATAGCAACATCTACAAGACTGTTCCCCTTTGCTACGCCGATCTCCTCACAAAAACTGCGAATAGAAGCAGGCGTGTAGCCACGGCGCCGCAAACCAGAAATCGTCGGCATACGGGGATCGTCCCATCCCCGCACATAGTTTCCTTCCACCAGCTCACGCAATTTTCGCTTGCTCGTGATCGTATTGGTCAGATTCAGCCTTGCAAACTCGATCTGGCGAGGACGTGTCATAACATCAAAGCCAAGATTTTCAAGCAGCCAATCATAGAATGGGCGATGCTCCTCAAACTCCAACGTGCAGACGGAATGTGTGATCCCCTCAATCGCATCAGAAAGCGGATGCGCAAAATCATACATTGGATAAATACACCACGCATTTCCCGTGCGGTGATGGTTTGCATGGGCAATACGGTAAATGACCGTATCACGCATGACCATGTTCGGGGAAGCCATATCTATTTTCGCACGCAAAACCTTTTCCCCATCGGCAAATTCGCCTGCCCTCATGCGGGCAAAAAGGTCAAGATTCTCCTCCACGCTTCGATTGCGGAACGGGCTTTCATCACCGGCTTCCGTCAAGGTGCCTCGATGTTCCTTGATCTCCTCTGCCGACTGATCATCTACATAAGCAAGCCCCTTCTTGACAAGCTCCACTGCATAGCCGTAAAGCTTTTCAAAGTAATCCGAAGCATAGAACTTGCGGTCATCCCACTGAAAACCAAGCCAGTGAATGTCCTCCTGTATGGAATCCACAAATTCCGTATCCTCCTTCGATGGATTTGTATCATCGAAACGGAGGTTGCAAAGACCATGATTTCTCTCTGCCAAGCCAAAATTCAGGCAAATAGACTTTGCATGCCCAATATGAAGATACCCGTTTGGCTCGGGCGGAAACCTCGTATGGATCCCTTCTGTATATTTTCCATTTTTTAAATCATCCTCGATCGCATTCTGAACGAAATTGGAGCTCGGCGTTATTTCTGCCATATATGCTTCTCCCCTCTATCTGCTATCTATTTAATAAATACCTATTCTGCACATTTTCGGCGTACATGTTCCCAAAGCTTTTCAATCCCCATTTGGAGCTGCTCATTGACAGGACGAAGGGACGCTATGATCTTGTCCAAATAGCCCTTTTCCACAATACGCTGCATAGTCCACGCAAAGGAAATATCGTACACCCATAAAAGCCTCACCAGCTTGCGGTCGCCATGTGTACGGATCCGATGGTAATCCGCCTGCTGCCCAGCTGCAAAAAGCTCCATGAAGTCCGGACTGATCTCCTGCCCTGCAATCCCTTGAATAAAATTCGGTGCTTTTTCCATCGTGTCACCGGTCAAAAACGGCTCCAGTACCCGATAAATATCGAGCTTGTCCGCATCCCGAATGATCCTTGCCAAGAGAAGCTTGCGCTCATCATCTGTCGGGGTGATCTCCTTCTTGTTGTGGTTGCTGATTGCAAAATAAAGAATCTCCTTGTCCTCTGCAGACAGCTTGTCCACGAAGGATTGCTCTGACAGTACCTTCAGCCCAAGCTCTGCATGATCCTCCGACAAAGCATCATTGAACGTCCGATAAATCGTATATTGCCGAAACCTTCCCACGTCATGGAACAGTCCTATCATTTCGGCAAGCTGTCGATCATGCTCCGAAAGATCCAGCTCCTTTGCCAGATCCATGCAATGACGCATCACGATCTCTGTATGCTTTTCCTTTTTCTCAATTCCATTCTGGACCTCCGCATCCTCCGTGTAAAAGGATCTCATATATGCAGACATCCAAATATGCATTTCCTCCAGCAATTCCTTCATAGCACAATCCTCACTCAAAACAGGTAACTATACTATTATAACACAATCATTCCTAAAAAATCTTTTATTTTCTCCAATCATTCAATAAGAATACCCTCCTGCTCCAATCCTGCACGGATCTCCTGCAAGGATTCCTGATCTGTCACTTCCACGGTATGCAGATGAATTCCTCCCGACACCGCAAGAAGCGGACTTGCACCAGATTCCACCATCTTTTCCAGAAAAGCATTCACATCACGCCGGCTGCGGAGCATAAGGTCTCCCCGAATTTCTCCATAAACAGGATGCTCCACAATGACATCTCTCACATGCCCGCCGTTGTCGACAATGATCTCCAGCTCCCGCTTCATGCCCTCTGCATCATGCCGGCAAACCAAGGTAGCCATCAAGCGATCGGTGTCTTGCTCTTTCTTTGGGATCAAATAGCCTCGCGGCGTTGCAAAAACATTCACGCCCTGCGCCCTCAAAATATTGAGATCTCCCACGATTACCTGACGGCTGACATGAAATTCCTCGGCAAGCACCGTACCCTTAATGGCACTGCCTGCCATTTCCAAGCGATTCCGAAGTCTCTCCCTTCGTTCTTCTGTTTTCACTACATTCCCTCCCAAAAGAAAAAGACCACCCAAAAGAGCGGTCTGAACTATTCAAATGGTGGGCGATAACAGGATCGAACTGCTGACATCCTGCTTGTAAGGCAGGCGCTCTCCCAGCTGAGCTAATCGCCCAAAAACATTGGTGACGCGTATGGGATTCGAACCCATGAAGCCGCCGTGAAAGGGCGGTGTCTTAACCACTTGACCAACGCGCCATTGGCTCCTCGAGCAGGATTCGAACCTGCGACAGCCTGATTAACAGTCAGGTGCTCTACCGACTGAGCTATCGAGGAATATACTGTGCACAACCACACCAACATAAAGCATTATACTATGTAAAAAAACAAAATGCAAGCTTTTTCGACTTTACAGTGAAACAAGTCCTTCATGCATGCTTCCCACAGCATTGCTTGTATTTTTTTCCCGAACCGCAGGGGCATGGGGCATTGCGCCCGACCTTATCCACATGCTCGCCAAACGGAATGATCTTTCCCTCTCCGGAATGTTCCATAAGCTCCGCCGGTGTATGCCCTTTCAGCGACCAAAGACAGGTCGTATTGTTGAAGTCGATCAGAAGCGGGATAATTGCCTGCGTCTTGGCATCATCACGCAAAAGTCCCAATTCCTCCAAATATCCGGCAGCTTCCTTCATGCTTTCCCCATTCTGCAAAAGGATAAGGATCTCACCGACAACATCAGCAGCCTTTAAGACATCATACCCATGCTCCTGCATGAGAAATTGTGCCAAAGACTTGTAGGCATCCGTTGCCGCAATATAATTATCCTCGCCTGCCTCGTAAACCTGCTCATACCCCAGCTCTGCAAAATCCAAATTGGAACGGCGCACCTGCTCGCTCTCCAGCTTGTCCTCATTGATCAGCGTGTAATACTTCATGCCATGCGGCAATGCTGCGATGGTCGGCTTCCAGCAAGAGGCATTGAGCATAACTCCGACAAAATCCATGAAAGACAATGCTTCTCTCGCATCGTCCTCCAAATATCCGCACACCTTTGCATACAGCTGGTCAAAATTCAAGAAGCCATAGTGAAAAAGCAGCCCCACTGCCAAACGAGTGATCTCCGTATTGAGATCCACGGCACTCCGATAGGCACCTGAATCAATTTTCTTGAACTCCTCCTGTATCTCTATCGGCATATACCATGCCAAACGCTCTCCTTGCATACCGCAAGCCAAAAGCCCAAGCCCACGCAGGTAGTCCAAACGCAGATCATCATCCCGAAGCTCCGCAGAAATACCATCATGCTCCATCAAATGCTGAAAGCAGGCATACTCCTCCTCAATAACGGACGGAAACCAGTGGCGGGAAAACTCCACCACAGCAGCCGCCAGTGATTCTGCCAGCTCTGCCTTTTTCATCGAACTTGTGCCAGTAACATTCAAATTATAGCGAATATCCTCCAGCTCCGATTTTGTCATTCCCATCAATGCATTCAGCAAGGTCAGCTTCTCTGGGAGGGTACGGCGGTAAAGCTGCCTGCGCCTTGCCTCTGCCTCCTCCTGCATTGCCTCTGCCTCCTCCTGCATTGCCTGCTCCAAGCTTTCTATCGCCTGCTGAGGATCCATCTTTTCATTCATTTTTAACACTCCTAAAAACGAGCGATGTTTCACCCGAAGTAATCCGCGATCCCATCTGCTATCCCTTGCGCAGCCTTCTTGATTCCCGCCTCAGAGTTGAGCAGCTTCTCCTCCTCCGAGTTCGATATAAAAGCAACCTCAACAAGAGTTGCCGGCATATCCGTATGCTTGACGACATAGAAATTGCAGCTCTGCGTACCTCGGCTCGGCGTATTGATCTGGGCAATGAGTCCCTGCCGCACCTTATCCGCAAGATTCCTCGACTTCACGGAACCCATAGAATAATAGTACCCCGTCGTTCCCTTTGCCGCAGCATTGGAAAAGGAATCCATATGGATCGACACAAAGATATCCGACTTGTGCCTGTTCGCTACATCACAGCGTGCCTGCAGCTCCTCGACATCGCTTGCCTTTGCTTTCTTTGGTGAAACCTCTGTGTCTGTCGTCCTTGTCATATAAACAGAGGCTCCTTCTTCCCGCAAAAGCTCCTGCAATGCCAAGGCAATGCGCAGATTCACCTTTTTTTCCATGACTCCCGTAGGTCCGATAGCTCCGGGATCATTTCCACCATGTCCTGCATCTATCGTAATGATCTTGCCCTTCAGTCCTGTGATCTCATCCAGCTTCCGATCTGTCTCCGATTGAGGCTGCTCTGCCTTCCATGGCTCCAGCTGTTCATCTTCCTCTTGATCCGATTCCTCTGGTGCCTTTGCCGCCTCCATGACGATAGGATCCTTTTCCTCGTTCTCTACCGCCCCTCCAACAGGCTGCTTCTGCTCCACATTCGACACGTCGATCTTTGCACCGGATGTATCCTGCCCAATCTGTCCAAAGGAAAGCAGGACATGTCCCGTCCCGTTCTTTGCATCGCTGGCAGTTACCTGATAATTCTTGCTTCCCACCTTCGATTCCACCACGACACGCACCGTGCTTGGATCAAACTGGGCAATTTTAAGCTTTCCGGCAAAACGGCTGTCCAAGGCTTGTTCCTTCTTCACCTTGGGGGAAAGCCATGCATCCTTGATATCCACTACAATGCGATCCGGATTGGAAAGCACCATCTTCCGCATGACAACGGTCTTCGATGTCTCCACCGTAATCTGCAGCTGATCAGGAGACGAATCAACTCGAACCGCCTTGACCTGATTCATATCACTGACACGCTCTGAAAAATCAGATGCCATCGCACTCCCACAAAAAAGCATCATGCACAAAACGACAGTCATCGTTATCCAAAAAAACCTTCGCATCCAATCACTCCATCAAAGTCTCAAAACATTCCACCGACCTAGCAATGCCCACTTACCAAAGACATTTATGAACGCCCTGCTCACAGCTCTAAGTCATTTTACAAACAAGTTTTATTTTACATCATGACAAGCCAAAAAGCAAAGCAATCCCCATTTACACATGCAAAATCCTGCGATAAAATAAACAAAGCAAAAATGAAAGGAAAGTAAATATGCAAATAGCCATCGTTACGGGTGCTTCCAGCGGGCTTGGTCGACTCTATGTTTATGCACTCAACCAAGAAGGGCTTGATGAAATATGGGTGATTGCCCGCAGAGAAAAAAAACTGCAGGAGCTTGCCGAAAAAATTGAGACACCGCTTCGCCTCCTGCCGCTTGACCTTGCCAGCATAGATTCCATAGAAGCCATTCGGCAGGAGCTTTCCTGTACCCGTCCCATTGTAAAATATCTTGTCAATGCCGCAGGCATTGGATATACAGGAAGTACCTCCGAAATGCAGCTGCAGGAGCTTTGCTCCCTGATCGACCTGAACTGCCGTGCCGCCGCCGCCATCGTCCAAGTCACCCTCCCGCACATTCCGCCCACTGGAAAAATACTAAATATTTGTTCCTGTGCCGCCTTCCATCCGCTTCCTTACCTCAACGTATATTCTGCAGCAAAATCCTTCCTCCTCAACTACAGCCAGGCACTCCACGAAGAGCTTCTCCCACAGGGAATTCATGTCACTGCCGTATGCCCCTACTGGATCTCCAACACAGAATTCATAGAGAAAACGGTCCAACACAGCACGCCTTCCGGCTTTACCCGCTTCCCATTTGCACAGGAGGCAGAAGATATCGTGCTTCGTTCCCTTCGAGGTGCCAAAAACAACATCTCCGTAGTAACGCCAAGCCTGCTCGCTTCCCTGCATCATCTTCTCTCCTGCCTGCTTCCCAACGAGCTTCTCATGTTTTTCAGCAACCTCATTCACAAAAAATAAAAGAATCCTTGCCGTCCGGCAGGAATCCGCCCCCTCTAAGTCGAACCTTATACAAAACATTTCTTCTTTCTTTCCATAAAAAATAAAGGACGTGAAAAAATGAACAAAAAATTGGCAGTTTGGCTCATGCAGCAAAATATCGCAGCTTCTTTCCCACAAGGAATCCAGTTTGTGGAATCGGTCAGCAAGAACGAGTATCCGGAAGGACTCTCTGAGGAGCTTGAAAGACAACTTGATCTTCGCATGACACTTGGCAGTCCCATTTCCCATGAATCCGCCGTTTCCTACCTCAAGGATCGCCTTGCCACAGGCGAAAAGCTGATTAAATTCTGGGAATCCAATCCAAAGGACACAAATGCTATATTCTTCCTGCGCAAATGCAGTGAGATAGAACAGGAAAGCTAACTCAGTTTATCAAACGCCGAGGTGATACAGCATGATAATTGCAAAAGGAATGACCTCTGCGGAGGCGAAAAAATATGGCATCACAGGAAATGGTCTCGCCCTTTGGTCAAAAGAAACAGGCAAAACATTCCGTCAAGCCGATGCAAAGGAGCTTAGAAAAAGCAACCTGACAGACGCATATTCCGTAGAAATCAGCAATGGCACAGCAAAAATGCTGGAAGACATGAAAAGACAAAAAACACTCAACATTTCGTCGAGTGCTTTTGGCAACAAATGATAAATTAGGACTCGTTTCAGCATGGTTATTTTAGAAAGTCGATAGAAACTGAAATGTGCAAGGTAAGGCAATTTCAACAAAATGCAGGAAAATGAAACTTGCAAAATGAAGTAATGGAATAAATTTCAAGCAAAAAAGCGAGAACTGCTGTTGGTTCTCGCTTTTTTGCTATTCTCTTATCATCGTCTGCGGTTCCGATATGCCTTTGGCTTTCCCAGCACCTCAGCCAATGCCATCGCCTGCAATGCTGACTGCGGGTCCAGCTGCAAAGGAGCAGACTGCCCCACGGAAGCCTTGCCCGTCTCGGCAATGTCTGACATCTTTCCTGCTGTACTCGCTGCCCCCTGCTGTTCCTTCCTTCTCTGCAGCGTTTCGAGGAAAATTTGGCTTGCCTGCTCGCGTTCTTCCTGCTCCATCGAATCGAAGGAGGGAACAGGTTCTTCCTCAAGACTGGGTGCACCCTCGATCTGCGGTATCTCAAAATCCCGCCCGCGAGATGGTTCTCTTGGGATAGGAAATGGACGATGTCCCCTTTGCCTGCCCCGTTTTTTCTTCCGCTGTTCCCATTGCTCTTTGACGATCGTTATAAAAATGATAACGATGATGCTGACAGCCGTACCCACCGACATCTTACTTTACCGAAGGCGGTGTTTGAAGCTTGCCTTCGCCTCCTGCACGACTGATGGCATTTCTCATATCCGTATCTGCCTGCACGTTGTTCAGATTGTAGTAATCCATGACACCAAGCTTTCCTTCCCGCAGGGCTTCCGCCATGGCATGAGGTACCTCTGCCTGTGCCTCCACGACCTTTGCTTCCATTTCCTGCGTGTATGCCTTCATTTCCTGTTCCTTTGCAACTGCCATCGCACGGCGTTCCTCTGCCTTTGCCTGTGCAATGCGCTTGTCTGCCTCTGCCTGATCCGTCTGCAATTCTGCACCAATGTTGCGTCCCACATCTACGTCCGCAATATCAATGGAAAGAATCTCAAATGCAGTACCCGCATCCAGTCCTTTCCCAAGCACAGTCTTGGAAATATCATCAGGATTTGCCAAAACATCTGTATGCATTTCTGAAGAACCAACGGTCGTAACGATACCCTCGCCGACACGTGCAATAATCGTCGGCTCGCCTGCACCGCCGACCAAGCGGTCAATATTTGCCCGCACCGTAACACGAGCCTTGATCTTCAGCTCAATGCCGTTCTTTGCTACGGCAGAAACGATGGGTGTCTCAATGACCTTCGGATTGACGCTCATCTGCACCGCTTCCAAAACATCTCGGCCGGCAAGGTCGATCGCAGCCGACCGCTCAAACGGCAAAGTAATCTGTGCCCGATGCGAAGCGATGAGTGCATCCACCACCTTATCGACATTGCCTCCTGCAAGATAATGTGCCTCCAGCTGATTGACCGATACCTCAAGACCTGCCTTGTTCGCCTTGATAAGCGGCAATACGATTTTCCCCGGCGGCACACGGCGCATACGCATACCGATCAACGTAACGATACTCACATGCACATTAGCTGCCATGGCCGAAATCCACAAGCCGACCGGCACAAAATGCAAAAATACCGCCACAAGTACGATAATTAAAACCAAAAGAAATGCTGAACCAAATAAAGCTCCCACATGAAACACACCTTTCCATACATAGATCATGGCTTTTTCTCCGTTCTCCTGACGACCACTCGGCTTCCATGAACGGAAATAACCTCCACAAATTCACCTTTTGCTATAAAAGCTCCCTCAGACACCACATCTACCTGCTCGCCTTCCGTCAGCACGGTTCCAGACGGTCGAAGCTCCGTCAAAACTACACCCGTTTTCCCCAAAAGATGCTGCTTTGGCTCGGTACTCACATAACCCCGCTGTTCCGTTGCCTTGTCGTGCAAAACAACCTTCTCCCAAAGCCTGCTGGACGGCAATTTCTTCACGATGAGCAGGAAAACGGCAATCGCCAATACAAAGGCGATCAGCAATGCGTAAACCGCATTCATGTCACCGCCCATAGCAAGCACCATGCTGTAGATCATCGCAGCAACGCCAAGCCCTGCCAAAAGCCCAACCGTGGGCAAAAGCAATTCTGCAACAATGCAAAGGATCCCGACGAGGAATATTGCAATATGATAGAGCTCTACCAGCCCCTTGACATACTGGCTTCCCCAAAAAACAGCAGCCGCCACAATGCCGAGCAGGATTCCGGCCCCCATACCGCCTGTCTTAATTTCCACGAGAATCGAAAGAACCATCACAGCTGCCAACAGCACCTGCACTACAGGCATATCCACGACACCCACAATAATCACCTCCCTGTTTTTATATTCCATACCCGTGCATCAAAATCCTGCATTACATGCAAGAACGTCCAAACCATCCCTAAACGATCTTAAACACATTTTAGGGATTGTTAAAAGGATATCATATAGTTCCCTTCCTGTCACATAGTTCCCGTTAAAAATTTACCGCAAAAAAGGATTTTTATCTCCCGCCATCGAAATAAAAACTGCAGCAGATCAACAAAAACAAACCTAACGGGGTGATTTCCTTGTATCAAATAAAAAATTTCAAAGTTCTTACAGCACTTTTCCTTCTCTCCTCCTGTTGTTTCAGCCTCACCTGTCCAGTCCACACACTTGCTTCGGGAGCTGGCGCCGTCTTGCAGGAAGCGGCTCAGGACGTTTCGCAGCCTGCCCCCCCAAATCATCTCGCAGAAGCAACGTCCCCCAACGATCTGACAGAGCAGCCCAAACACGATCCGTCCAAGGAAGCTGCCGATACGAAGCATGACACAGCAAAGCCATCTTCCGACAGCACGCAGAAAACACCCGCTTCACAAATAGCTGAACCCAGTACCTCACTGGCTGCCAAGGACTTTCCGGAAATGCAAAAAAAGGAAAAACCTCACCTTCTCAATAAGAAAATGGAGAAGGCAGACCTCCAAAACAAGAAGCAAATTCCACCTTCCACAGAAGATTCTCTGCAGAACTCAAAAAGCTGGACCATTTTCCTCTATCTCTGCGGTTCAGAGGAGGAGAGCCAAAACGGGACAGCCAGCGATAGCATTGCGGCATTGATGAAAAACCCGCTTCCCAAGGATATCGAATTCATTATTCAGACAGGCGGGACAAAAAACTGGAAAAACCCCATGTTCAAGAACGACCGCATCTGCCGATGGTCTTACAACTCCGAAGGACTGGAACTTTTGGAGGAGCTTCCTGATGCCAGCATGGGCAGCATGCACACCCTGCTGGAATTCCTAAGGTATACTGCCAAGTTTCCTTCCAAACACAATGCACTGATCTTCTGGGGAAGCGGAGCAGGACCTATCGATGGCATTTGCAGAGACGAGCGAAGCGAAAAAGCTCTTTCCTCCAAGGATCTCCACGATGCCCTTTCTATCGCCTTCCCCCCAAGCTTCAGCCGAGAAAAAAGCCCCTTCTCCCTCATCGGCTTCGATGCAGGGCTCATGGGCAGCATCGAGACTCTGCACCTTTGTCATGGATTCACAGACTACCTGCTGGCATCCGAGGACAGCACACCAACGCACGCATGGAACTATCAGGCACTCTCCAAATCCTTGAAAAGCAACCACAAGCTGACACCGGAAGAGCTTGGCATCTCCATCTGCAAAAGCTACCTAAAAAATTGCAAAAAGGACGAAAACTTCCAAAATGCCTCGCTCTCCCTGTTTTCCCTGAATAAGTACAATGCATTAGACAAGGCATACAGCAGCACAGGAGACTACCTGCTGAAGCTTTCCAAGAATGATCCAGGGGCTCTCACGCAGTTCTACCGAAACACACTGCAAGCAACCCCGTATGGCAGTGACATAATAGAAAGCTCCACTAGCCTGCTTGATATCCCAGAGCTTGCAAAAAGAAACAAGCGTCTGCTTTTCAAAACCTATCAACCGCTGGAAGACTCCCTAAAGGAAGCCCTTTCCTATCAAGTACAAGGAAACAAGGACAGATCCCCACGCATCGCAACACTTGCTCCTCTCAGTGGTGACAGGAAAGATTTAAATGCCTTCCTGAAAAATCAAGATGCCAATGAAGCTTATCGAACCCTGTACAAGAAAATTTTCCGTGATACGGATTTTCCTGTCAAGTCACTCCAAAAGTTTCCGCTGACCGCTGACAGGGGGACAGTCTCGGCCCGTCTTTCCAATAAGGAGGTTGCCTCCCTGCGAGATGTTTTCTGTCATGTATTCTACCCAAGCAAAGACTTTACCGGACGCTACTACATCGGAACGAGCGTAAACCTCGACAAAAATTGGAAAAGAGGAATTTTCAGCGAGAACCTTCACGGAAAGCTCTGCACGCTCAATTCCTGCATTGTCCTGACGGAAGTTCATCAATACAAAGACGGCATCACTCTTTTCAGCATTCCGCTAAAGATCAACGGTGTTCTCCATAATCTCTTTGCTCTCTACCACCAAAAGGAAAACAAATATGAGATCATCGGTGCACGTCCCGACGAGGAAGGAGAAAACAGTGCATGGTACCTACCAAAGGAAGGTGACCTGCTCGTGCCGCAGCTTTACTACCTTGCAAACAACAAGAATAAAGGAGAAGGCATCGTAGACGGGGAAGCGTTCACAGTGGGAAGCGATGGGCTTGACCTCTCCGACAGCCAGATCACAAATGGCATGTTCTTCCTCACCTTTGAATTTGCAACCCCAAAGGAAGAGCAAGCTTTTTCCGAAGCTGCCGTTGTCTGCATCAAAAACAAGCTTGCTGTTTCCTTCCAAAATACCAAGAAGGTCAAGAAGGAGCAAGTCCCTGAAGAATACCTTTCTCCCTTCCAGAAGTATCTCGACCAAGAAAAAACGAAAAAGAAATAAAAAAATCGCAGCGAAGGCTTGTCCCCGCTGCGATTTTTTATAACGCCATTGTTCAAGAAAATGCCATAAGCATTTTCCCTCCAATTTGCGTTTCAACGAAGCGGGAGATATGCTCACCGCTTGTTAAAATTTGGCTTCCCCCACTTACAGCAAGCTGTTGAAGAGGGGGACATCTTAGCTTCGTTATGAAACACCGGCAAGATATCTTTGTTCCTTACTGGAATCCGCCGGAGATCTTGACCTCCTTGACATCCCTGCGTACCTGACGAAGCAGCAAAGTATATTCTCCTGTGCCGTCCGTACTGGAAAATTCCTCCTTATAATCAAGGATATACATATTCGGAAACTCATACTTTCTGGTCGTGATCCCTGCTGCCTTAGACTCTACCACAACACTGCGGAAGGCTTCCTTCTTCTCACCCGGAACCTTGGACCATTCCAAAAGCTTTGCCGTACTGTCCGCCGCCGTTCCGGCATCTCTCGTATTCACCAAGATCTTTCCGACAATAGTGAGCGTCACACCAATATCCTTCGCACGCGCTTGGCTGGTTCGCGGAATATCCACACTCAGCTGGACGCTTCTCGTGCTTTCTTCTTCCAACTTGATCTCCGGATCCTTTATCGTAATTGCAAATGCCATGACTTATTCCTCCTTATCTATCACTATCATCCTGCTTACTCAAATCCACCCGACAGCTCTACCTTATCGTTCAAGTCTCGCTTCTGCCTTACGACCAGAACAAACTCACCTGCCCCGCTCTCATCCGTCAGTTTTTCCTGATAAGACAGGACAAAAGCGTTCGGCAAAACATACTGTCTGACCGTCTGCCCCGCTGTTATCAGCTTTACTGTGACCTTTCGATAGCAATCTGCCGCATCAGACGGTACTAATGCCCAATTTGCCAAATCAACCGTCCCATCTGCAACAGCAGCCTCCAACGAGGACTGGATCCTGCCGCTGATCCGAAAACCCATTGCAAGATCTGCAGAACGTGCATCCGATGCCTCAGACTTCGTTATGCCAGATGGAAAAAGCATATCTGCCAATTCAGAATCGGAAATCGGCGATGTCGTGTTGGACAAGAAATCTATCGAGTTCAGGCTTGCCTCATAAAACTCAATCGTACTTGGCCCTTCTACCTTCAAATAAAATCCCATGTTCACTCATCCTTTCTTTTCTATCGAAAATACCATCCTACATTTACCTTCTATACCTTATACGATGCAAAACAAAATGTATTACAGGATTTTTAAAAAATTTTACGAATTTTTTCTATTTTTTTCACGCAAACAAAAACACTGACCTATCGCCAACAAAAGCCATAGGTCAGTGTTGCTTCTATCCTGCCGCCAACACTTGCATATCTGCAAACTCAATGACGGAAACCGTTATTCTTCAAGCGTTCACACCAAATTGGATATTTCTTTGCATATTTCATTGCCATTTGGTAAACCTCGTCCTCCAAGGAACCATGCTCAACATACCTCGTCTGATCCCGAACTGTAACATACGAACCATCCAAGGAGTAGCTGTACGGAACATATTCGCTCCCGTCAGACACCTCGACCACAACTTTGTCCGTCCCCAGCCGTGTCGAACGAATTGCGACATTGTACCCTTGAACAGAGATTACCTTGTCCATTCCCATCAGCTCTCGTGCCTCAATGCCTGCTGACTTGCAGGCAATCGCAATATAAAGCTCCCGCTGCTCCGCATCTGGATTGGAGGCATATACCCAAAACGGTTCATTAAGCTGCGCTGCCAGTTCTCCTGCCTTAGTATAAAGCTTGCGGTTCTTGAGAATCATCACATCATCAGCATATCTCGCTTCCAAATCAAAGAGGATATACATACCATCTTCCGGCACCGCATTTGCCTGAAACACATTGACTGCCCGCTGTGCTCCATAAACATTCAACGTTGCGCGTGCCTTGCTGGTAGATGCCCGTATGATAATATCCATAGGGCCCCGCTCAATCGCTTCATCACGAAAAGAAAACTCCTCTCTGTCAACTGTCTGATAAGCATCTGAATAGATCCATGCCCAAGAAACGCTCCTTGTTTCATCATCCTCTCTCCCGTCAGCAAAAACAACGGAACAAGATGCACACAGCAAAAGCAAGACCACAAACATTCCTATTTTTTTCATACGAACATCCCCTTTCATGCAATAAAATAACTACCGACTTTCAGATTCGACAAATTAGGCTGATTTTCCTTTTTATTAAAAATACTGCACATCCAAAGGATGTACAGCACAAAATTCACATTATCCCTGCAGCATAGACTTGACGATACCATTGACCAGCTTTCCATCAGCACGTCCCTTGACCTTCGGCATCAGCACACCCATGACTTTTCCCATATCCTTTGGTGCAGAGGCACCCGTCTGCTCCATTGCTTCCTTCACTAAGACCGTGATCTCCTCCTCTGAAAGCTGCTCTGGCAGGTAGGGAAGCAGGACATCAATTTCAGCCTGTGTCTTTGCCACTAAGTCCTCTCGTCCGCCCTTTTGGAATTCTTCCAGCGAGTCCTTGCGCATTTTAACTTCCTTGCTGATGACAGCAATTACGCCTTCATCGTCCAGTTCCTTCTTTCCGTCGATCTCCATCTGCCGAATGGCGGAACGAACCATGCGAATCACTGCAAGACGCTCCTTTTCGTGCGCCTTCATAGCTGCCTTCATATCTTCTGAGATCTTTTCTTTCAATGCCATAAAAATACCTCCTACTATGCAAAAAGCACCCACAAAACAATTTTGCAGGTGCTGATGCTTTAACCTCTGAACTTGCGCTTGCGTGCTGCCTCAGACTTCTTCTTGCGGCGAACGCTCGGCTTCTCGTAATGTTCACGTTTTCTTACCTCAGCCAAAGTACCAGCCTTCTGGCACGTACGCTTGAAGCGGCGGAGAGCACTATCGATTGATTCGTTTTTACCAACTTTCACTTCGTTTGCCATAATTTATTCCCCCCCTCCAAGTATTCTTGGGAGTGCGTGTTTCCAAATCACAATCACACGATAATATTTTACATAAACACACGAAAAATGTCAACCAGAAAAATCAGCCTGGCGGCCACTGCATGGAACGTCCGCCAATGAGATGGAAATGCAGATGCTTTACGGTCTGCTGTCCATCTTTTCCCGTATTGGCAACCAAACGGAAGCCGTTTTCATCAACACCAAGCTCCTTGGCAAGCTGCGGAACGACCTTGCAAAGAATATGCCCTGCCAACTCCCTATCATCTTCCGTGAGAGCTAATACGCTTTCCACATGCTTCTTGGGAATGACCAGCACATGCACAGGAGCCTGCGGTTCCAGATCCTTGAATGCTATCACCTGATCATCTTCATAAACGATACTGGAAGGAATCTCCTTCCGTGCGATCTTGCAAAAAATGCAATTCTCCATAACCTTCACCTCCACAAAAAATTTACTGATATCTGCACATCACAAATGCTGCAAAAGCACCCCCGTAGGAAAACTCTAAAAATTCGGTATATTGAACTCTGCAGCAATAAAAAAGACTGTATTCACAAACAATCCAACAATAACAAAAAAACAGATTAGAAGAATGGTGCGGTTGATGGGACTTGAACCCATACGTCTTGTGAACACTACCCCCTCAAAGTAGCGCGTCTGCCAATTCCGCCACAACCGCATATCCTGCAATCTGCAATGGTGCGGTCGAGAGGACTTGAACCTCCACGGTATTGCTACCACTAGCGCCTGAAGCTAGCGCGTCTGCCATTCCGCCACGACCGCATAATATTAAATTTTAATGGCACAAAATGGTGCCGAGGACCGGAATCGAACCGGTACGGTTGTCTCCAACCGGGGGATTTTAAGTCCCCTGCGTCTGCCAGTTCCGCCACCCCGGCAAGAACCATAAAAAACAAATGGAGCGGGTGATGGGAATCGAACCCACGTGATCAGCTTGGAAGGCTGGAGCTCTACCATTGAGCTACACCCGCATGAAAAAATATGGAGCTGGCGAGAGGAATCGAACCCCCAACCTGCTGATTACAAGTCAGCTGCTCTACCAATTGAGCTACACCAGCAAAATGGTGCCTTCGAGCGGAATCGAACCACTGACACGAGGATTTTCAGTCCTCTGCTCTACCAACTGAGCTACAAAGGCAAAATGGCGACCCGAATGGGACTTGAACCCATGACCTCCGCCGTGACAGGGCGGCATTCTA
>JAZLHW010000117.1:0-13193 GCA_045617105.1 Selenomonadaceae bacterium
AGGTTCTTGTTTCCCTTTTCTATGCAAAAGCCTTCCATGCACTGATTGAGTGTGTGGAAGGCTTTTTTTGCATAGGGGACAGAATAATTGTAACTAGAATTTAAAATACCCTTTATCCATATCGGCAACTCCTTTTGTGTACAAAACAGCCACACCCTTTATTTTTAAAGGATGTGGCTGCTTTTATTTAAACTCTACAAATTCATCAATACGAGCGCCGCCTTTTATCATCGGCTCTACGAAGCTTCGCCAAACGTTCATAACTATAACCCGAGGCTCGTCCTGTGCTTCCATTGCCTTGCGGAAAGCTTCAACAAATTCTTCTTGGGTCGAAACGACCTCTGCCGTAATGCCAAAACTCCTCGCATAAGCAGCATAATCCATGGAATAATCAAATTCGCAGGCAATATAACGCTCCTTGTACATAACTTTCTGAAGCTGCCGTATCATACCTAAACTCGTGTTGTTCACGACAATGGAAATAACAGGAAGCTTCAACCTCGCAATCGTATAGTATTCATTTCCTGTCATCTTGATACCGCCGTCTCCCGACACATGAACCATGCGGCGAGTCTTTCCAAAATACTTTTGCGCTCCCATCGCTGCCGGAAGCCCGAACCCCATCGTCCCTAAACCGCCTGACGTGAGCCATGTACGAGGCTCCTCCAAACGAAGATGAAGGGCGGCCCACATTTGATGCTGACCAACATCCGTAGCAAATGCAAAGGACTTGCCAGCGGTTGCTTTTGCCACCTGATGCATCGCCCAAGGAACGGTCAGCCTATCTACATGGTAATCATAATCATACTCTTCTTCCCAGGAACCGATCTGTTTCCACCAGTCCGCACGGTCATCCCCCGCCTCATGGCGCATCAACAGTCCCAGAATAGTTTTCATATCTCCGGCAAGCCCCAAGCTGCCAGCAACGTTCTTGTCAATTTCCGCTGGATCGATATCAATGTGAATAAATTTCGTATTAGACGTATACTTGCTAAGTGTCCCCGTCTGCCGATCGCCAAATCTGCTGCCAATGGCAATCACAAGGTCAGCAGCTGCTACCGCATGATTTGCAGCTTTCTTTCCATGCATGCCCGCAAACCCCAACGATTGCGGATGCGATCTGGGAATTGCCCCCAGTCCCATCAGTGTATGCACAACAGGCAGTCGATATTTCTCAACAAAGGTCACGACATCCTTGGATGCCCCTGCCGAAATAACGCCCCCACCGACAATAACCACAGGTCTCTTGGCACGAGCGATTTCCTCTGCCGCCTCAGCTGCACAAATAAGGAAATCCGCATCCGGCTTCCCCGGTACATGCACAGTTGCATCCGCCTCTTGATAAGATACCTCCATGAAGAACACATTCCTCGGAATATCTATCAAAACAGGACCTGGTCTTCCCTTGCGGGCAATTTCAAACGCCTGACGAATCGTATCCACAAGCTGCTTAGGATCCTTTACTTTAAAATTGTGTTTCGTGACTGGCATAGTGACATCCAAGATATCAATCTCTTGAAATGCATCCCGCCCAAGCAAGGTCGTATCCACCTGACCTGTAATAGCCACCACAGGAATTGAATCCATAAAAGCCGTAGCCAGTCCTGTCACAAGATTCGTAGCACCCGGACCAGAAGTAGCAATGCATACCCCAACCTTTCCAGAAGCACGTGCATAACCATCTGCCGCATGTGCCGCATTCTGTTCATGCGTCACCAGAACCTGCTCTATCTTTTTTTCATCGTAAAGCGCATCATACAATGGCAAAATCATCCCGCCTGGATAACCAAAAACGGTGTCAACGCCCTGCTCCAAAAGACATTTCACTACTGCTTGAGCACCCTTCATGCCAGCCACTCCTCACTCATTAAATTCTTTCGCAAATGACCTTCGTTGTCTCTTCCGTAGTTACCTTTTGGAAGCCTTCCTTCCAAAGATCTGCCGTGCGATATCCATTTGCAAGAGTCTTGTCTACTGCTGCTTCAATCGCCTGTGCAGCCTTCTCCTCATGCAACGAATATCTCAGCAGCATAGCAGCCGACAAAACAGTTCCCATCGGATTTGCAATGCCTTTCCCTGCAATATCTGGCGCAGATCCATGAATTGGCTCATAAAGGCTCGTACATTCTCCAATGCTTGCCGATGGCATCATACCAATAGACCCACCAATAACAGCAGCTTCATCACTCAGAATATCCCCAAAAAGATTTCCCGTGACAATGACATCAAACTGTGCCGGACGAACTGCCAACTGCATTGCACAATTATCCACATAGAGATTATTCAGCTCAACATCCTTGTATTCCTCAGCAACCTTCGCAACGGTGCGGCGCCAAAGCCGAGACGTTGCCAAGACATTTGCCTTATCCACAGATGTTACCTTTCCTCTGCGAAGCCTTGCCGTTTCAAAGGCCAATCTTGTAATACGCTCCACCTCTGGAACGGAATAATTCTCCAGATCCCATGCACGCTCATGCCCGTCCTTCATTTCCGATTCGCAACGGTCGCCAAAGTAAATTCCACCGACCAATTCCCGAACGATAACCATATCTGAGCCTTTGACAAGCTCCGGCTTCAAGGGAGAATACTCTACCAATGCATCTGCGACCTTGACCGGACGCAGGTTTGCATAAAGTGAAAGTCCCTTGCGAAGTCCGAGAATTGCTTTCTCTGGACGCAAAGACGGCTCTACATTGTCCCACTTATCGCCTCCGACAGCACCAAAGAGAACCGCATCTGCTGCCTTGCATGCCTCCAAAGTTTCGTTGGGAAGCGGTGTTCCAAATTTATCATAAGCCGTACCGCCTGCATCATGGTACTCATAGGAAAGCCCTATTTGGAACTTTTCGTCTACCTTTTTTAATACCTCAACTGCCGAATCCGTAATTTCCTTGCCAATGCCGTCACCAGGAATCACAACAATTTTCTTTGCCATTCTATCCTACTCCTATTTTAAGGCACCTCAAAAATTTCGACTGTCTCCATCTTGTCGATCTTTTCCCATCATATCTTATTAAAAATACTTGAAAAGACCTCCTGTATTCCCTGCGTTTTTAGTTTCATCTGACGAAAAATCTCTAAACGCTCTGAATAGGTCTAGTTTTCGAAGACTGCCCTTTACTTACTTTTAATGTAATTGACTAATCCGCCAGCCTTTGCGATCTCCTGTATAAAGCCAGGAAGCGGACGTGCATGAAACACATCTCCAGTCGTCAAGTTTTCAATTTCACCCGTGGAAGTATCAACACGAAGCTGGTCATCTGCATGAATCTTTTCTACATCATCACCAATTTCAAGAAGCGGCAGACCTATATTGATACCATTTCTATAAAAAATACGTGCAAAGCTCGCAGCAATCACCACAGGAACGCCAGAAGCCTTGATGGAGATTGGTGCGTGTTCACGAGAAGATCCGCAGCCAAAATTCTTGCCGCCCACCATAATGTCTCCTGCCTTGACGTTTTGAGAGAATGTCTCATCTATGTCCACCATGCAATGACTTGCCAGTTCCTTGGGATCGAAGGAATTCAAATAACGTGCCGGAATGATAACGTCCGTATCCACATTGTCGCCGTAGCGCCAAACCTTTCCCTCAAAGCTCATCTCACTCTACCTCCTCAGGCGTAGAAATACGTCCCGTAATTGCACTGGCCGCTGCCACATGCGGACCTGCCAAGTAAACCTCGCTCTTTACATGTCCCATCCGTCCGACGAAATTGCGGTTTGTCGTAGAAACACAGCGTTCACCAGCAGAGAGTATCCCCATATGCCCTCCCATGCATGGACCACAGGTAGGAACACTGACAGCACAGCCTGCATCAATGAACGTATCCAAATAGCCAAGACGCATAGCTTCCTTGTATACCCACTGGCTCCCTGGAATAACAATGCAGCGCACATCGGGATGAACCTTATGCCCTTTAAATATTTTTGCCGCAATCTCCAAGTCTTCAAGGCGGCCATTAGTACAAGAACCCAAAACCACTTGGTCGATCTTGATAGGCTCTCCAATATCAGCAACTGCCTTTGTATTGCCAGGAAGGTGAGGAAATGCCACCACAGGCTTAAGCGCGGAAAGATTGATCTCCACAGTACAGCAGTACTGTGCATCTGGATCCGATTTCACTGGCTCATACGGCTGCTGAACGCGGCCGTCCACATATTCCTTCGTAACCTCGTCAAACGGGAAAATTCCATTTTTCCCACCAGCCTCAATAGCCATATTTGCAATCGTGAAGCGATCCGCCATAGTCAGGCTGGCAACTCCGTCTCCCGTAAATTCAAGAGACTTGTAAAGTGCACCATCTACACCGATCATGCCAATCAAAGTAAGGATAACGTCCTTTCCATTGACATTTTCCGGCTTCTCACCCGTCAAATGAACATTGATCGACTCCGGCACCTTGAACCATGCTTCTCCCGTTGCCATGCTGACAGCCAAATCGGTCTGACCTACACCAGTCGAGAAGCCATTTACTGCACCATAAGTGCAGGTATGGGAATCTGCCCCGATCGTCAACATGCCGGGACCAACCAATCCCATTTCCGGCAAAATGACATGCTCAATGCCGACACGACCTGCTTCAAAATAATTAACAAGGTTATGCTTTTTTGAGAAATCACGAACTGCCTTTGCCAAGTCAGCACTTTTGATATCCTTGGCAGGCTGGAAATGATCCGGAACCAATGCAATTTTTGCACGATCAAACACCGGCCTGTCCAGCTTTTCAAATTCCTTGATGGCAGGAGGTGCCGTAATGTCATTGGCAAGCACCATATCCAGCTTGCACATGATGAGCTGCCCAGGCTCCACAAAATCCAGCCCTGCATGTTTAGCGAGAATCTTCTCACTCATATTCATACCCATAAAAACACTCCCTGGTAGAAAACTTTAAAAATTCCTCTCATCATCAGCAAAAACGACTTACACTTAGAAGCATAAGCCGTTTTAAACTGACTAAGACACGTTATCCCGTTGTCTATCCCTATAATTAGAACTGCAGATCCTTCTTGTCCTTCAACCAAGACATCATACCGCGAAGCTCAGCACCAACCTTCTCAATTGGATGCTCTGCATGGATACGACGCTGTGCAAGGAAGTTTGCACGACCTGCTGCACGGTTTTCAAGAAGCCAGTTGCGAGCAAACGTACCATCCTGAATTTCCGTCAATGCCTTCTTCATTTCTGCCTTGACAGCTGGAGTAATGATACGAGGACCCGTCATATAATCGCCATACTCAGCCGTATCACTGATGGAGCGGCGCATCTTTGCCATACCGCCCTCATACATGAGGTCAACGATCAGCTTCATTTCGTGGAAGCATTCAAAATACGCCATCTCCGGCTTGTAGCCTGCCTCAACAAGAGTCTCATAGCCTGCCTGGATCAGATGCGTCACACCACCGCAAAGAACGACCTGCTCACCAAAGAGATCTGTTTCCGTCTCATCCTTGAAGGTCGTCTGGATAGCACCGGAACGAGTACCGCCGATACCCTTTGCATAAGCAAGTGCAATGTCAAAGCCCTTGCCGGAAGCATCCTGCTCAATAGCAAATACTACCGGAACTCCGCCGCCTTCCGTATAAGTACGGCGAACGAGATGTCCAGGTCCCTTTGGAGCAACCATGAATACATCAACATCAGCCGGAGGAACGATCTGCTGGAAATGAATATTAAAGCCATGAGCAAAAGCAAGCGCACTGCCCGACTTGAGGTTTGGAGCAATCTCAGACTTGTAGACATCTGCCTGTTTCTCGTCCGGAATAAGGATCATCGTGATGTCTGCGCCCTTAACAGCCTCAGCAACTGGGAGAACCTTCAAGCCATGGCTCTCAGCAATAGCCTTGGACTTGCTGCCCTCATAAAGACCGACCACAACGTTCACGCCGCTCTCCTTCAAGTTCAATGCATGTGCATGACCCTGACTGCCATAACCAATAACAGCAACCGTCTTGCCATTCATAAGCTCCCAGTTAACATCCTGATCATAATAAGTTTTTGCCATAGTATTCTCTCTCCTCACAATGTTCATAAATTGTATGTTCACCACGTTCCAGCGCAATCAGGCCGGTTCGGATGACTTCAACAATACCATACGGTGCAAGCAGGCGCATAAACGCAGTTACCTTCTCATCATCACCCGTAATCTCAAAAATCAAGGTCGTCGGTTTTACATCAACAACATGTGCACGGAAAAGTTCTGCCATTTTCAGTACATCCAAGCGATTCGTGTCATCCGCCTTGACCTTAATGAGCGTCATTCCCCGATGCACTGCCGTAGCTGGATCAAGACGCTGAACTGCACGGACTACCGGCATCTTCTCCAACTGCTTGATCATCTGCTCCACGAGATTCTCATCCCCATGAACAACGATCGTAATACGAGAAAATTCCGGCGACTGCGTAACACCGACAGACAAGCTGTCAATATTGAACTCACGCCTTGAGAACATGCTGACTACTCGAACCAATACACCTGTTTGGTTTTCCACAAACACTGACAAAACATGCTTCATTTGCACCGGTCTCCCTCCTCAAAGATTAAAACCTTGTATAGTATACCATGTATTCAGAATTGTTTCAATGGGAAGTTTGCAAATATGTATACATTATTGGTTCCAAATCTCTGTTTCTCAATGTTTTCTGTAACATATCCTTATTTTTCCATAATTATCAGACAATGCAGACAGCAAGCAATTCACAAATATGATATGATGAATAAAAAAGGAGTATAGGAAAAATGACAGAAAACATTCAGCTTCCCCATGCAGAAATTCTTTCAAAAATCTCAAAACCACTTCTCAATTACTACTGTGAGCAGCGGCGCATACTTCCTTGGCGGGAGAATCCTAATCCTTACGATGTATGGATCTCCGAGATCATGCTCCAACAAACAAGAGTTGCCGCTGTTCTCCCTTATTTTGAACGTTTCCTAAAAAATCTTCCCGACATACGGGCTCTGGCAGAATGTGATGAGGATACACTAATGAAGCTTTGGCAGGGACTTGGCTACTACAACCGTGCCCGCAACCTCCAAAAAACGGCAAAAATCCTTGTCGACGAGCATGATGGAAAACTGCCTGAGGATTTTGATGCGTTGCTGGCACTTCCCGGAATTGGACGTTACACTGCAGCAGCTATCAGCTCTATTGCCTATGGGCATTGCCATCCTGCCGTGGACGGCAACGTGCTTCGAGTCATCACAAGGCTTCTTTCCTGTCCTTGGGATATCCTCAAAGACAAAACGAAACGCATCATAGAAAACGAGCTTCGAAAAGTCTATCCAAAATCCTCTGCCGGTGACATGAACCAAGCCCTGATGGAGCTTGGAGCAACGATCTGCCTCCCTAACGGCATTCCACTCTGTGAAAAATGCCCGCTTCGCTCCCTGTGCCTAGCTTGCAAGGAACAGCTCACACAGGAATTTCCCCAGAAACAGGCAAAAAAGAAACGGCGCATAGAAAAGCTTACGATCCTCCTGATAGAACACGGGGAAAATATAGCCATCAAAAAACGATCTCAAAAAGGGCTTCTTGCCGGTCTTTGGGAACTCCCTCACCTGAACGGCCATCATTCCCTTATGGATATCAATCATTGGCTGCTGAATAACCATCTGCAAGCAGACAACATTTCACGGCTTCCTCCCGCCAAACATATTTTTTCACATGTGGAATGGGATATGATCGGCTGGAAGATCCACTTAAAAGACTTTCAAATTGCCGAATCCTTTTCCTCTTATGAAAGCACTCCCACTGACAGCGGCCTGCATTTTGCAAGAAAGGATGAACTTGCGGAAAAATATAGTATTCCATCCGCATTTCAATACTTTTTCCCTGCGGAATCTTAAAGGAATACTATAGTGCCTTTTTCAAAAGCATATACACGAAATAAAAAGGATTTTTCTGCAAAAAGCAGAATCTCATTACTGTTAAAGAATCACTTCATCTCGTCCAAGAAAGACACCGCTCTGCTGGAGCCTTTCGTTTTTACAAGAAAAATAAGTTCCAAAAATTCATGGAAAGAGGGCCTTCTTCATGAACAAAGGCATTACGATCTATCCCGGACTCGACAACACGCCAGAGGAAAACCTCCAGTTCTTGGAGCAAGCTGCCTTCTGCGGCTTCACAAGAGTATTCCTCTCTTTGGTACTTCCTTATGCAGATCTGCCCCGTGCAAAATCAGAGCTTCCAGAAATTCTTGCAGTTGCCCGCAAGCTCCACATGGAGATCATTGCCTCCTTGACTCCCGAGGTAATGCGCACCCTGCACATCACACATCTCAGCCTGAGTGCCTTTCGTTTTATGGGAATCCACACGCTCTACCTCCCCAATTTCATTCCTGAGGACTTGGCAGAACTCAGCCGCAACAAGCACGGCCTGCGCATACAGTTCAATGCTGCCCATCTAAGTGTCGAGCAGCTCCAAAAATTACTGGACGAAAAGCCAAATCTTTCCCAGTTGGAAGCCCTTCACAGCGGCTATGCACGCAAAGGAACAGGACTGTCCGAAGAAAACCTTCTTCGCCGCACAGGAATACTCCGCCAAGCAGGAATTCATGTCGGAGCATTTGTGCCAAGCACCTTCCGCCCCCGCTCCCCTTTTCGCGACGGCATTCCCTCTCTGGAAATGCATCGTAAGATGTCTGCTGATCTGGCTTGCAGGCACCTTGCAGCGATGGGAATCGATTCTGTCATACTTTCTGATTCTATGGCTTCCGCTGAAGAACTCTTTTCCATTGGAAAGGTTTCTCGAAATGAGATTCTTTTGCGGGCAAAACTGCTGACAAATGATTCCCATCAAAAGCAGCTTCTCCGCTATATATTTACAGCACGCATTGACGAAGCACGAGATGCCATTCGTGCTGTAGAGGGCTGCTTCCTCACCAAACAAATAGGAAGCGTCATTCCGCCTGAAAATACCATAAACAGGCAGTTAGGAGATATCACCATCGACAATCAAAATTGCACGGGCTTCATGGGAGAGGTTCAAATTATAAAAAATCCCTCCCCTGCCAGCAAGCGTACCAACGTAGCCGCCCGCATACCCAAGGAAGAGATTTTTTTAATGAATTATATTGTTCCGGGAAGAAAATTCTATTTTGCCTTTTCCTAAACCATTTCTCCTGCAAACTTCAATACAGCAAAAATCAGCAATCCAATGCTTGCACCAACGACTGAACCATTCATGCGGATCCATAAAAGGTCCGTTTCCACTTTGTCATATACCATGCGGTTCAACTGCTCATCAGTCAGTCTCCCCAAAACATCCTCCACCACAACACCAATCATAGACTGCGCTCGAAGTGCGCTCCGCATAACAACGTCATAAAGAAAATGCTCAACAGAACGGGAAAGCCCTGCATCCGTGCGGAGCAACTGAAAAACTTTTGCATATTCCTCTTGAAGCAGCGAAACGACAGCCCTTGATCCGCTGCCCGTTTCTTCTATAGCCTGCTTTTCCGCACGAAAGCTCTCGCACACATAGGCCATCACATCATTCACAGCATCATCTAATGGCAGTTCTTTTGCAATTTTTGTCTTCCATTCCATAAGGACTTGACAAAAATCCTCGTCCCTGCCTATAAGCTCTGCCCTTTCATAGCAAAGCCCAAGGATCCTTTCTTGCAAAACAGAGTCCCCATCTGCCAGTTCATCCAAGAATTGAAGCACTTGTTTCTGTATAAGTTCTGACGCTTCCCCTAGATTTACCAAATTAAAGGCTTCTGCCAAGCCACCCATCAGCATCTCCAAAGGACTCCGTACCTGTTCCTGCTTGTATGCCTCCAGCTTTCTTTCTATGGCAAGTCTTGTTTCCGGCAATTCCGCTTGCTTTCTGGCATATCCAGCCAGCATAGCTAATGCTTCTCTATCCTTGCTGGATTCCCGCAGGCATCTCAAACACCAAAAAAAAATTTTATCTGCAGGAAGATCTGTTATAAACTGACGCAGTTTTACTGCACAGGCTGCTGACATCTCCTGAAGATTTTCCTTGGATAAGTTTCTTCTTAGGTAATGCAAAACCATATGCATTACCTTTTCTTGATTTACAGGCTGTTCCATCCATTCCATCAGCATAGGCAGCAGCTGGATTTTAACACAATGCGAAATCGTTTTCTTGGAAAAAAACTCCTTCTGAATCATGCCGACAGAAGCTTGAATAAATGCCTGCCTCCTCTTCGGAAGCAATGCCGTATGATACGGAAACCCCAGTGGCTTGCGGAAAAGTGCTGTCACTGCAAACCAGTCCGCAATTCCACCGACCAGTGCGGCCTCTGCACAAAACATAAATCCCTCTGAAAACACGCTGTCTGGATATTGCAAGTGCAGGCACAAAGAAAAAAAGAATATAACAGCAGCACACAGCAACACCTTATCGGCACAGTTCCAATTCCTCCAAGTCATATTCCCCACAGCCTTTCTGCACCGCTGACCACCAAGTACAATGCCATGCCAATCAAAGAACCTACCAATGCACCGTTGATCCGTATCATTTGAAGGTCATCTGCCACCTTGGATTCTACCAGTTCCGATATTTCATCATCTGTGTACTGGTTCAGCTTTCCCTGAACCTGAGCTGCTATTACTTGATGGTGCTGCTCCAATACATACCGAAAGAAACGTTTCATTCCCCTATCAAAACGATGCTTCAAAACATCGGATACCATAAATTCATCAATCTTTCGGTTCAAGAAAAGATGCAGAGGGGCCAACCAAACGGGATCCTTCCCTTTGAAATTCTGCTCCAGCAGCTGTGTGATCAACGCTGCCAGATCCACGGAAGAAATCCATTGATTCTTCAAAGAGTCTATTTCCCCCTGCAGCGAAACATCCGAAGCGAATGCAGAAAGCAGTCTCTCTGCCTCACACCTGCACCATGCAAAAAATTCCGTGCCTTCCTCAGTCGCAGCATCCAGCTTTGCAGAAATCCTTTCATTCATCATTGCCAAAATACGCTCATTGGAAATATCCAACGCATCCAAAACAAATGCCCTGCCCAAAGAATTGCCTTCATATTCCTGCCGCAGAGAAGCTACACGCTGAAGCAACAGCTCCTGCATCGGATCTGAAAAACAAATTTCCCTTGCCAGCTTCAAAAATACCCGAACAAGCTCCCCGCTATACTTCTCACTTGCAAGCATTTCCAATGTATGCGAAGAAACACCCTCCAAAGAAATCTCCCTCATTTGCGGCTTAACAATTTTTTCCAGTTCCTTTGCCCAAGCAACAGTATCCATGTTTTCCGCCGCAGTCAAAAGGATCTCGTCCACCACCTTGCACAGACGTTCCCGACCTCCTCGTATACTTATGTATTCCACCAGCATCTGGGCAGTATTCTGCTTGTCAAGCACCTTCATGATATTTTCAACACTTAGCAGGTCATCACTTGCAAATACCACAATCTCATCTGTAATGCGCTTCCTGTTGCGGCGCAAGATATCCGTGCGATAAGAAATCCCAAGCGGCTTATGAAAAAGTGCCGTTACAGCAAACCAATCTGCCAAACCGCCAATCGTTGCCGCCAAAAAACCATGATGGCACAGTCCCCCCAAAAAACCGCTTTCAAATCCCCACGGCATTGTAGCTATGCTTCCCAAAATACTGACAGCCAAAGCAGCAGATGCCTTATATTGATTCTGCATTACAATCCTTTCACTACATCACGCAAATACTCCTGAAAATCTTCCCTCAAATCATCTCGGCGAAGTGCAAACTCTACCGTTGCTTTCAAAAAACCCAGCTTATCTCCCAAATCATACCGCTTTCCCTCAAAATCGTATGCATAAACCAAGTCTCTTTGTGCCAACACCTTGAGTGCATCGGTCAGCTGAATTTCTCCGTTCTTTCCAGGGTCTTGATGCTCCAAGATCTCAAAGACTTCCGGCTTGATGATGTATCTGCCAAGCACTGCCATATTGCTCGGAGCTTCCCCGAGATCTGGTTTTTCTACCATGTTTTCTACGCGCATCAGCCGTGAGTTATCCGTCTGCTTTCCTGCCACGATTCCATAAGAAGAAACCATCTCATCCGGCACCATCTGGCAGCCCAGCACAGAACCTCCCGTTGCCTCATAAATATCCATCAGCTGGCGAATTGCCGGCCGCTCAGGATTGTATACAACATCGTCCCCCAACAAAACAGCAAACGGCTCATCCCCCATAAAGGCACGGGCGCAAAGCACTGCATCTCCAAGTCCCCGCATGTAGCGCTGCCGAATGTAGTGAACATTGATATCCGCCGTCTCCCGTACCATATTCAGAAGCTCCTGCTTTCCCTGTGCCTTCAATGTCTGCTCAAGTGCCGGAGCAGAATCAAAATGGTCCTCTATAGCACGTTTTCCATGACCGCTGATTATCAGGATCTCCTCAATACCACTCGCCTTTGCTTCCTCTACGATATATTGAATGGTCGGCTTGTCCACAATAGGAAGCATTTCCTTCGGCGTTGCCTTGGTCGCCGGCAAAAACCTTGTCCCATACCCACCTGCTGGAATAACCGCTTTGCGAATCTTTTTCATATTTCTCCACGACCTTTCTCCTATTTTCACACTACATTCCATGATAATAAAAAAAATTCCTTCCTGCAAGAAAATTTTCTTGATTTTTCTATTAAAATCTTCTATAATGTTACTTGTGTTTAGCGGGATGTGGCACAGTTTGGTAGCGCGCATCGTTCGGGACGATGAGGCC
Organism: Selenomonadaceae bacterium; assembly: GCA_045617105.1. Classification (GTDB taxonomy): domain Bacteria; phylum Bacillota; class Negativicutes; order Selenomonadales; family Selenomonadaceae; genus CALELM01. Next base: position 12,686 of record JAZLHW010000117.1, read on the forward strand.
GCAGGTTCGAATCCTGTCATCCCGACCATGAAATGTTGAGCCAGTATCTTAGGATACTGGCTTTTTGTTTTTGAAAAACTGAACCACATAAAAATTTCACCTATGTTCCAATCGTGTTTCATGCTACAATATCCATAAAAACGTACTCCTCAAAAACTAGAAAGGGTGATTCACATGTCCATTATTAAAATAACAAATGAAAATTTCCAACAAGAGGTTCTTTCTTCTCCCCAAACGGTACTTCTTGATTTTTGGGCAGATTGGTGCGGTCCCTGCCGTATGCTGTCTCCCGTACTGGAAGATCTTGCAAAGGAGCGAACCGACATCAAAATTGGGAAAGTCAACATTGATGAACAGCCAGAGCTTGCCAACCAATTTCACATCATGAGCATCCCGACTCTGCTTGTCTTTAAAAATGGGGAAAAAACCGGAGAATCTGTTGGTGTTATACCAAAAAGCAGTATCGAGGTTCTTTTGGAGTAACAATGCAATCGAACATAAAACCCGT
>JAZLHW010000118.1:0-15914 GCA_045617105.1 Selenomonadaceae bacterium
AGCTAAGATGTCCCCTTCTTCAACAGCTTGCTGTAAGTGGGGGAAGCCAAATTTTAACAAGCGGTGAGCAAACTTTCGCTTCGTTGAAACGCAAATTGGAGGGAAAATGCTTACGGCATTTTCTTGAACAATGGCGTTATAGTGCTTTTTAAGTTATTGCGCTTGCGATAACGGTACATTCAGGTGCAGAGATTCGTGCATTTTTCGTGAGGTGAGAATTATGTTTTGGAAGAAGTTTTGGGGAGGTATTCACCCAAATGATGGAAAAAAGCTGGCAAGGGAGCAGTCGATCGAGGAGATGCCGCTTCCGTCTGAGGTCGTTATTCCGATGAGCCAGCATATTGGCGCACCTTGCGTGCCTGTCGTCAAGGTGGGAGATACGGTGAAGCGGGGACAGGTGATAGGAACGAGCGAGGCATTTATGCATGCAGATGTACATGCGTCGATCTCAGGAAAGGTCAAAAAGATAGATATGCTTCCTCATTCTGGGAGAGTGACCTGTCAAGCGGTGGTTATTGAGAGCGATGGTATGGATGCGTGGGCAGATGGCCTGCCGCTTTCCAGAAATTGGGAAGAGATGCCGAAGGAAGAAATTCTGCAGGCGATCCAATCTGCTGGTATTGTGGGCATGGGAGGCGCCACCTTTCCGGCACATGTCAAGCTGAAGCCTTCCAAGCCTGTAGATGTCCTTATTGTGAATGGGGCAGAATGTGAGCCATATCTGACGGCAGACGAACGGCTGATGTTGGAGGAATCCGAACGTGTTGTGACGGGGATCCAGATTCTGCAAAAGCTTCTTGGCGTGAAGTCCTGCTATATCGGTATCGAGGACAATAAGCCAGAGGCATGTCAAAGAATGGAAAAGGCATGTGAAGGTACGGGCATTCAAGTAGCTTCGCTTCGTACCCGTTACCCGCAGGGTGCCGAGAAAATGCTCATTTATGCTGTCACGGGACGTATCGTGCCATGCGGCGGATTGCCGATGGATGTCGGTGCAGTGGTGCAGAATGTGGGGACTGTGGCGGCAGTGACGGACGCAGTGGTTCATGGTCTTCCTTTGACGGAACGCATTACGACAGTTTCCGGAGATGCCATTGCCTCCCCCAAAAATCTTCGTGTGCGGATCGGTACGAGATATCAAGAGGTCATAGAATACTGCGGAGGCTTTAAGGAGGTTCCGGACAAGCTGCTGGCAGGAGGCCCGATGATGGGGTTTGCACAGTTTACGCTGGAGGTTCCCGTGATGAAGGGTTCGTCTGGAATCCTCGGTTTGACAAAGAAGCTGACGGCGCATGAGGAGGAGCGTGCCTGCATACGGTGCGGCCATTGCGTTCAGGTATGCCCTATGGGATTGGTGCCAAGTATGCTCAGTATCCTTGGAGAAAAAGGGGATTATGACAGGGCGCGTGATGAGTACGGCGTGATGAATTGCTTGGAGTGCGGATGCTGTACCTATATATGTCCGGCAAAACGCAATATTGTCCAGTATGTCCGCTTGACGAAGAGTGAGCTTCGTGCAAAGCAGGCAAGGGAAAAGAGCAAGGAGGCGAAGAAATGAGCGTGGAAACCAAGGATCTGAAGTTTACGATCTCCTCATCGCCGCATATTCGTGATGAGGAAAGCATCAGCCATATCATGTGGCATGTCAATTTGGCGTTGGCACCTGCGGCAGTTTTTGCGGTTTTTTGGTTTGGGATGCCGGCGTTGGTCAACATGGCAGTCGGTGCTTTTTTCGCTGTGGCTGCGGAGTATGTTTGGCAAAGGGCAATGGGGCAGAAGGTGACGGCTTTGGACGGGAGTGCTTTCCTGACGGGAATTTTGCTGGCAATGTCCATGTCGCCTCTGTTGCCTCCGTACATGGCTGCAATCGGATCGATACTTGCTATCGTGGTGGCGAAGCAATCCATGGGCGGGCTTGGCTGGAATATTTTTAATCCAGCGCACATCGGACGTGCGGCACTGATGGTGTCTTGGCCTGTTGCTATGACTACATGGACGAAAATGCAGAATATGGGTGCAGAAAATGCAGTAGATGCTATGACGAGTGCAACGCCGCTTGCCATTTTGAAGTATCAGGGCTATGATGCCCTTGTGAATGTGTTTGGCGGCCCTTCGGAAATGTATCAGGCATTGTTTTTGGGGACTCGCAACGGAAGTCTTGGGGAGACGAGCACGGTGCTTTTGGCAGTTGGCGGATTGTATCTTATTTGGAGAGGCTATGCAAATTGGGTCGTGCCTGCTGGTATGATCGGGACGGTGGCATTGCTTACATGGGTGTTCGGGCCATCGGGACTTTTTACCGGCGCTCCGCTTGTGCATGTGATGACGGGCGGCTTGATGCTGGGAGCCTTTTTCATGGCAACGGATATGGTTACGATACCGATGACGGTCAAAGGGCAGCTCATTTTTGCAATCGGTGCAGGAGCTATTACGGTATTGATCCGTTTGGTTGGGGGCTATCCGGAGGGCGTTTGCTATTCGCTTCTTTTGATGAATGCGGTGACACCTCTCATTGACCGTTTTGTGAAGCCTCAGATCTTTGGTGCAGGAGGTGCGAAATAATGCAGGAAAAGAAGGAGAATTCTGTTTTTCGTATTGCGTTTAATTTGATTGCCGCCTGCTTTATTTCCGGATTGGTCATTGGCGCGGTCTACTATGTGACGGCTCCTATAGCGGCACAGAAGGCAGAGGAGATGAAGGAGGCTTCCCTGCGGGAGCTGGTGCCGAGTGCGGACAGCTTCCAAGAGATTTCCGGCAAGGATGGCTGGGTAGAGGCAAGGACAGGAAAAGAAGTGTCTGCCTATATTATCCCAAGCGAGAGCAAGGGCTATGGCGGAGCGATCAAGATGCTCGTTGCCGTGACATCGGATGGCAGGGTGCTGGACTATAAGATCCTTTCCCATAACGAGACACCGGGACTTGGCGACAATGCCCAAAAGCCTGCGTTTCGCAAGCAGTTTGAAGGCAAGGGACTGGAGCATTTGAAGGTTGTGAAGGATCCTGCCAACAAGGAGGATATTCAGGCGATGACAGGAGCAACGGTTTCTTCCCGTGCTGTGACTAAGGCAGTTCGGCAGGCAGTGGAGGAAGCAAGGTCGCTGACGGGCGGTCGGGCAGATGCAGAAACATCGGCAACGAAAAAACATCCAAAGGAAAAGGGAGGGGACTGAAATGAAGGAGCTTTGGCAGATTTTCAGCAAGGGTATCCTCGCAGAGAACCCTATCTTTATATTGGCACTCAGCCTGTGTCCTGCGCTTGCTGTTACGACGACTGTGGCAAATGGCTTGACGATGGGGCTGACGGTCACGTTTGTCATTACAACGAATAATGTGGTCGTTTCTCTCGTGCGCAGGTGGGTGAATCCGAAGGTGCGTGTTCCCGTTTATATTACTTCAATCGCAACGATCGTCACGGTAGCGCAGCTGGTGCTGCAAGCCTATTTTCCTGCGCTTTACCAAGCACTGGGCATTTACTTGGCACTGGTGGTCGTATTTGCTATCATTCTTGCCCGTGCTGAGGTGTTTGCTTCGAAGCATGGAGTTGTCAAGTCCTTTTGCGATGGGTTTGGCATGGGGTGCGGCTTTACCCTTGCTATGCTGGTGATATCTGTTATCCGTGAGCTGATCGGTTCCGGAACGATCATGGGTGTGCAGGTTTTTGGTGCAGGCTATGATCCTATGCTGATGATGGTGCTGCCGCCGGGGGCTTTTATTTTGATCGGTTATCTCGTGGCAGGAACGAAAACATGGAATGCAAAGCGAGAAAAAGCGCAGGCGGCGAAGCGGAAGGAGGCTGAGGCGTGATGGCAGAATATTTGACGTTGTTTCTTGGTGCAGTGGTCGTCAATAATTTTGTCCTGACGAAATTTTTGGGACTGTGCATTTTCTTTGGCATTTCCAAAAACCTGAGTGCATCGGTGGGAATGGGAATGGCAGTCACGTCTGTCATGACGATGAGCTCCATTCTCGCATGGGTCGTGTATTTCTTTGTGCTGCAGCCGTTTGGACTGACATTTCTCACGACGATCGTTTTTGTCGTGCTGACGGCGAGCTTCGTGCAGCTCTTGGAACTGGTCATCAGGAAGCAGGCACCGGCTCTCTATAATATGTGGGGCATTTACCTGCTTTTGATTGCAACGAACTGTATCGTTCTTGCCGTTCCTCTCCTCAATGTGGAGAATAGCTACAGTTTGCTGAAGAGTATCGTTTTTGCCATTGGTTCAGGACTTGGCTTTGCATTGGCGATCATCCTGATGGCGTCCCTTCGGGAAAAGCTGGTTTATGCAGATGTGCCAAAGCCGCTGCAGGGCATAGGCATTGCGTTCCTTTTGGCAGGGATGCTGTCCTTGGCATTCCTTGGTTTTTCGGGAATGCTTTGATGGGGGTGAAGGAATGGAAACATCGATTATGATCGTAGTCGTGCTGGTCGGAGTGGGTGCTTTTTTTGGCATTGTGCTGGCATTGGCAGACAAGAAATTTGCTATGGAAGTGAATCCCCTGATCGAGGAAGTGGAGGAGATTCTGCCCAAGGGACAGTGCGGTGCCTGCGGATATGCTGGCTGTGCCAAGTATGCAGAGGCAGTTGTGGAAAATGAGGAGGTTCCGCCCAACCTGTGCGTTCCTGGCAAGGAAGCAGTTGCCGCTAAGGTGGCAGAGCTTACAGGAAAGAAAGCGGAGGCGGCAGAACCGAGGATCGCTTATCTGAAATGCCGTGGAACAAAGACGGCGGCAGCTATGGCGGCGGAATATGAAGGAATCAAGGATTGTGCTGCTGCCAAGCTGGTGCAGGGCGGACCAAAGGCTTGCAAGTTCGGCTGCATTGGTTTTGGAAATTGTGTGAAGGCTTGTCCGTTCGGAGCACTTTCGATGGGGGAAGATGGGCTTCCAGTGGTGGACAGGGAGGCTTGCACGGGCTGCGGGGCTTGTGCCAAGAATTGCCCGCAGGGGCTTTTGATCTTGCAGAGCCTTGAGGCTCCTGTGCAGATTACATGCAGCAGCCATGATAAGGGAGCTGCTGCAAGGAAGCTTTGCACGAGCGCTTGCCTTGGGTGCGGAATTTGTATGAGAAACTGTCCGCATGGAGCAATCAAGCTGGAAAACAATCTGGCAGTTGTCGATTCTGCGATATGCAGGGAAAAATGCAAGGAGGCAGTCTGTCTTTCTAAATGCCCGACGAAGGCGATTCAAGGATTGCTGGCGTAAATGGATAAAGATTAAAAAAGAGTCATCGTGCTGCCGTTATTGGCAACACGATGACTCTTTTTGCGTGAAAGCTAAGGAAAGTCTGCCAGATTTTGCATAATCTTGGGTTAGGGTATTTTTTCGATTGACAGGGGAACCTTGGCTTCCTCAAAGGTCTTCATGTCGTTTAAGATACGGAGGGCAGCTTCCACAAGCTTTTTCCCAAGGCAGGCAATAATGCCGCCGTTTCTCTGTATGCCAAGCTGCAGGAGCTTTGGCTGAATATGGAGGACGTAGGGACGAATGTCAGGACAGAGGTCTTCTGTGTATCTTGCGATGATCTCAACAGCTTCATCATCGAGGAGTATTAGGCTGCTGTTGTGTGCAGAGGCGATCAGTGCCCCCATGAGAGCGCTGACATCCGATTTTAGCTCCTGCGGGACGTGAGCAAGGAATTCTTCTGCGTTATAGCGAAGACTGCCATCCTCTGAGAGGAGAGCAGAGCGCAGAAGTTTTGCCTTGGTTCCGTGTGGCTGCCCGTTATCCTCTGTCAAGGAAAGCCCGATGAGCGGAATGTCGAAAGTAATGTTTTCCGACATGACACGGCCAAATTCAAAGGCGGCAGTCGGAGGAAGCTCTGGGCGAAGCTTGGCATAGGTAATGCCTGCATTTGCCAGCTTTGCAAATGCTTGTCCCAAAGCATCATGCTGCGGAGTATCATGTGTGAAGCATAAAATCATGCAGTTCATGAAAGGGTTAGGGCATGTCTCGGAAAGAATACCTGTGACTTCTGCAGCGATCTGTTCCAAAAAGCCAAGGCTGTGGAGGGGCTTGGCAAGCTGATCCAATCGGTCTTGGCAGGCTTCCATGTGTTTCCTGTCAATGGACGGCATCGTTTGGAAGTAAAAATTAAAGGTTTTGTCCGTTACCTTAGGCGGTGTTTCCGGCATTTCCTGCACGAGATAGTCTTGCTGGGAGTCCGGTTCGTTTTCTGATGATGCTGGTGCGTTTGAAAGCTGGCAGGCTTGGAGCGTGGTATCCAAAAGCATGGCGGCAATGGAAGAACCGCAGTTTTCCCCAAGTCTGAGATTTAGGTCAATGTACGGGGAAAGCCCTAGCTTTTTTAAGAGAAAGGCATGTCCTTTTTCTGCGCATTTGTGCGATGGAAGGAGATAGTCCTTGCAGGCAGGTGCGAGTTTTGCAGCAAGCAATGCAGCAACGCTTGTATTGAAGCCGTCTAAGATGGAAAGCGCATGGCAGGAGGCGGCACCGAGAAGGATTCCTGCTATACAGCCAAGCTCGAAGCCTCCAATTTTGGCGAGTACGTCAATGGCATCTTGGGGATTCGGCTGGTTTTTCTGGATTGCCTGCTTGATGATTTCAATCTTTCGGGCAAGCCTTTGGTCAGAGATGTTCGTTCCGCGGTCGGTGGCTTCCTCCACGCTGATCTGGCAAAGGACGGAGCAGATGGCAGCACTGGCAGTCGTATTGCCGATTCCCATTTCCGCTGGCAGGAAGCACTGGTATCCTTTTTCTGTGCAGGATATGGCAAGCTCGATGCCGGTTTCGATGGAGGCAATGGCTTGCTCCCGTGTCATGGCAGGCCCTTGTGTAAAATTGGAGGTTCCGTTTGCAATACGGCGATCTATCAGTTCTGGAATCTCATGTCCATCTGACTTGATGCCGAGGTCAACGACCATAAGGTCAGAGCCTGCATAGTCGGAAAATACGTTGAGAGCCGTTCCTTTGGAGATGAGGTAATTGGCAGCCATTTGCAGGGTGGTTTCCTGAGGATAGGCACTGACACCCATTGCTGCAACGCCGTGATCAGCACAGCAAACGATAGTACATTTTTTTGGCGGTGCTAGTTCTGCGGTATCTGCAATCGCTCCATATTGAAGGAGCATGTCTTGCAGCCGTCCCAGTGCTTGTGAAGCATGTGTGAAACATTCGGCAGATCCTGTTTCGGAAGGAGCCCTGTGCTCCAAGGGAGCAATCTTTGAAATGGTTTCTTTCAGCAATTTCATGAAATTTTCTCCTTTTCAGGAACCTGCTTTAAGGAAAGACCGATGCGGTTCCTTTTTTCATCAATGCTGATAATCATGACGTTCAAAATGTCGCCAACGGAAACGACATCCAGCGGATGTTTGACACGTTTTTTGCTGAGCTCGGAAATATGGATCAGCCCTGCGGTTTTGATGCCGATATCGACAAATACGCCAAAGTCTGTGATATTGCGAACCGTGCCGCGCAGGATCGTGCCGGTCTGGAGATCGGAGAGCTTTACGATGGCTTGACGGGTCAGCGGGGCAGGCAGATCCTCACGGGGATCACGTCCCGGTTTGATCAGTGCATCGAGAATGTCGTGAACGGTAGGAATGCCAGCCTCCAAGTCCTTGGCAAGCTTGCTTTCATCGATAAGACTCCGCTTTGCTGACAGGACGGCAAGCTGTTCCTTGTCGAAAAGGTCAAAAAGTTCAAAGCCTAGCTTTTTGAGAATTTTTTCCGCAAGTTCATAGGATTCGGGATGAACAGGGGTATTGTCCAGTGGATTTTTTGCTCCATGGATACGAAGGAAGCCTGCGCATTGGGTAAAGGCGGCAGGCCCGAGACGGGGAACTTTCAAAAGCTGCTTGCGGCTGGTGAAGGTTCCATTTTCGTTGCGGTAGGTGACGATATTTTTTGCAATCGACGCATTGATGCCGGCAATGTGCTTCAGCAGTGCTCCGCTTGCCGTGTTGAGGTCTACACCGACATGATTGACGGCAGATTCGACAACGGTATCCAGCGAGGCTGCCAGCTCCTTTTGATTGACATCGTGCTGGTATTGCCCAACGCCGATCGCTTGCGGGTCGATCTTGACAAGCTCTGCCAGTGGATCCTGTACACGTCTTGCGATGGAAACTGCTCCTCGAATCGTGACATCGTATTCCGGAAGCTCCTCCTTTGCCAGCTTGGAAGCGGAATAAACAGAAGCTCCTGCTTCGTTCGTGATAAGGTAGTGGACATTTTCCAGATGATTTTCCCGAATCAGGTTGGCAGCAAATTCCTCCGTTTCGTAGGAAGCCGTTCCGTTGCCGATAGAAAGGAGCGTAACCTGATGTTTTTTGATAAGCGCCAGAACCTTTCGTGCAGATTCCTCTCGTTCCGCATCGCTTTTGGTCACCTGCAAGACACCGTGGTCGAGGATATGCCCTGTGGGATCTACAATCGCCATTTTACAGCCTGTGCGGTAGCCAGGATCGAGTCCCATGACGGTATGCCCTGCAAGAGGTGCCTGCATTAGAAGCTGCTTGAGGTTTGCACCGAAAACATGAATGGCCTGCGCCTCTGCAGTTTCTGTCAGCTGTGCGCGAATTTCCCGCTCCAATGCAGGAAAGAGCAGGCGTTTGTAGCCGTCCTCCACGGCAAGGCGCAGCTGCTCGGAGAAGATCGAGGGCTGGCGGTAGATACGCTGGTAAATGCGCTTGCTGTTTCCTTCGTGGTCGGCGGAAAGCTTTACCTTGAGAAAGCCCTTTTTTTCTCCTCGATTGATGGCAAGGACACGGTGGGAAGGAAGCTGGTGCACAGGCTCTCTGTATTCGGCATACATGAGAAAGACTTGCTTTTCTTCGCTGTCCTCCCCCTCGCTGGCTGTCGTTTCCAGAATCGCATGATTCCACAGGAAGAACCGCATTTCCTTGCGGAGCGAAGCGTCCTCCATGACAGATTCTGCAACGATGTCCATCGCTCCCTGCAGGGCATCCTCTGCGGTCAGAATCTCATTTTCTTCGGAAAGGAAGGGCTTTGCGGCTTCCTCTGCTGTCCCTTTTGTGTTTAACTGCATCAGCATGGCATTCGCCAGCGGCTCAAGCCCCCGTTCTTTTGCAATTTGCGCACGGGTACGCTTTTTTTGCTTGTAAGGGAGATAAAGATCCTCTAGATCCTGTAATTTTTTTGTGCCTTCGATGGCTTTTTTTAATTCGTCCGTGAGCTTTCCCTGCTCGTCGATTTTGCCAAGGATCTCTTCTTGGCGTTTGACAAGATTCCGAAGGTAGGAAAGACGTTCCTCAATGCTGCGGATCTGCTCTTCATCAAGAGAACCCGTTGCCTCCTTGCGGTAACGGGCAATAAAGGGAACCGTGTTGCCTCCGTCAAGAAGCTCGATAACGGCATTTGCCTGCTTGGTCTTTATGTTTTGCTCTGCCGCAAGAACGGCAGGAATTTCTTCTATTAACATATATGCACCTGCTTTCCAAGAATCTTTTCCAATTATACCCCAGTTGCTTGGGAAATGGCTAGAGGGAAAGGGAATCTTGCTGTTATTAAAAGCAGGAGAGCAGGGCGGCTGGAAGGTGAAAGCTTTTGAGCAAGAAGTATACATAAGTGGTCGGGCATGATGGATGATCTTTTGGATCTGTCTTTGGCAGGGGCATTTGTTATATTGGGAAAGCTGTTGACAGGTGTTGCATTTTTTTTCCTTTTTGAGATAATGAAAGTCAAGAGTTTATAACGCCCTCAAGGAAGCGGGAGATATGCTCGCCGTTTGTTAAAACTTGACTTCCCCCACTTACAGCAAGCTGTTGAAGAAGGGGACATCTTTAGCTTCGTTATATTCTGCATTGGGAGATTGAATATATGTCTGAGAATAAAAAGTGGGAAGGCTATACAGCATTGCAGTCTTTGCTTGCGGCACTTGGAACCCATGGTGTGAATGTGGATGCAGATGCATTCCTTCGGCAGCATAGCCAGCTGCGTGATTCTGCGATGGATTGGGAGGCGCTCTGTAAGGCATTGAAGCCATATAAGTACATCGGTGAGGTGCTTCGCCCGTCTGTAGAGGAGCTGCACACGATACCGGTACCGGCTGTGGTGCGTTTCTGCAATGGAAAGTTTGTTATGCTGGGAATCAATACGAAGGAAATAGTATTTTTCATGGATCCGGAGCAGGGTAAGCCAGTGGCAGTGCCATCTTCCGTGTTTGAGAAGGTCTGGTCTGGTGAGGTGATGACACTTACCCCGAAGATGACATGGGAGCGTTTTCTTGCAAAGTATAATCTGGAATGGTTCTATACGGTCATTCTCCATTACAAGAAATATTTTGCAGAGGTACTGTTGGCAGCGTTTTTCCTGCAGTGTATGGGGATTCTGATGCCGCTTTTTACGCAGGTAGTCGTGGATAAGGTCGTAGGGAACAACGGCATTTCTACGTTGACAGTACTGGGCGTGTCTATGCTGGTGCTGGCTGTTTTCCAATCCGTCTTGAATGGGGCAAAAACCTATGTGATGAACCACACGACGACGAAATTGGATGCTATCCTTGGAACGAGATTGTTCCGGCACATGATCTCGCTTCCTGTTACATATTACGAGAGTCGGCGCGTAGGCGAAACGATGATGCGTGTTGGTGGACTGAACGGTGTCCGTGAGTTTCTGACAGGTACCTCTTTGATAACCATTTTGGATGCGTTTTTCTCGGTCGTGTTTATCGCTGTTATGTTGTATTACAGTGTGGCACTGACGCTGATTGCTTTGGTCATCGTTCCGCTCTTTGCACTGCAGACTTTTTGGGCTGTGCCGATCTACTGGCGAAAGATGACGACTGCGATGCGTGCGGCCATGGCGCAGAGGGCTTTTCTTGTCGAGGCTGTCACGGGGATGCAGACGGTGAAGGCACTTGCCCTTGAGCCGCAGTTCATGCGCAGGTGGGAGAAGTTTGTAGCGAGAAATGTCGGATTGCAGTTTGAGCTGAGCAAGTTCAACCTTGTAATCGGAAGCGGCAATCAGGTCATTCAGACCATATCGACCTTGGTTATCCTCTGGTATGGCGGCTATATGGTCATGAACGGGGAGTTTACCCTTGGCCAGCTGATTGCTTTTCAGATGATTGCAGGGCAGGCAATCAATCCGCTGATCCAGCTTCTTACGATGTGGCCGCAGGTACAGCAGGCATTCCTCGGCATGCACATGCTTGGCGATATCCTGCACAGCAAGATGGAGCCGGTGCTTTTCCCGTCTCCGGCAGGATTCAAGGAAATGCAGGGCGAGATTGAGGTGAAGGATATCTGCTTCCGTTATCGCATGGATCTGCCCTATGCCATTGACCATGTGAGCTTTTCGGTAAAGGCAGGAGAAAAGATCGGTATTGTCGGACGTTCCGGTTCCGGCAAGTCAACGCTTGCCAGTTTGATTCAAAAAATCTATTTCCCTGATGAGGGTGAGATCATGATTGACGGACAGAAACTCCATGAGGCAGATTATCCATGGCTGCGCCGACAGATGGGTGTCGTCATGCAGGATAATTACCTCTTTGACGGAAGTATCCGTGACAATATTGCGGCAGCAAGGCCGGCAGCTTCGATGGCAGAGGTCATTCAGGCTGCAGAGATCGCAGGCGCACATGAGTTTATCCTTGAACTGGATGAGGGTTATGATACCAAGGTCGGCGAGCGCGGTGCAGGTCTTTCCGGCGGACAGCGCCAGCGCATTGCGATAGCACGGGCACTTTTGGCGAATCCAAGGCTGATCATTTTTGATGAGGCAACTTCTGCTTTGGATTATGAGTCTGAGCGTATTGTGATGAAGAATCTGGAGCGTATTGCGGGCGATCGCACAATGCTTATCATTGCCCATCGCTTGGTCACGGTAGAAAAGTGTGACCGTATCCTCGTGATGGATCATGGGCATATTGCAGAGCAGGGATCGCATGATGAGTTGATTGCACTCGGTGGTATCTATAAGAATCTGTATGAACAGCAAGAGGTAGGAAAATGAAGATAAAAGAGATGTGGAAGAATTTCATAGACGGGGATAAGAACCGTGATGAGACAGAATTCCTTTCCTCTATTCTGGAGGTAACAGAAACACCGCCGTCCCCAGTGGGGCGTATGGTGCTTTGGACGATCGTCTTGCTTTTGGTCGTTGGAGGTATTTGGCTTTTCATCGGTGAGGTCGATGAGGTGGCAGTTGCCTATGGCAAGGTCATTCCGATTGGAAATGTCAAGGTTATTCAGGCACAGAACAAGGGGAAGATCGAGGAACTCTGTGTCAAGGAGGGTGACTATGTTGAGGCAGGTCAGAAGCTGGTAGTCCTCGATACGACAAAGACGCAGGCAGATGTGGATCAGTTGAGAAAGCAGGTAGCTTATTATGATATGACGGTGAAGCGCCTGCAGGCAGAGATGAATGATGAGCCATTCGTTCCGCCAATGTCTGAGGATCTCGATGAGAAGGACATTGCTTCCCAGCTGGCCTTGTACCAAAGCCGCAGGAGGAAGCTCTTGGCAGATCAGGAGAAGAACTATGCAGCGGTAGAGCAGGTGGAGGCTTCCATTCAATCGCAGGAGGCGACAAGGCAGAAGTACCTTTCCATGCTGGAGGTAGCTATTGACAAGGAGGAGCGGCTGAACGGTCTCTTTGCAAGCGATGCGGTTTCTTATTTCCAGCTCTTGGAGGCTCGCCAGACTCGCGTGGAGTATCAAAAGAGTGCAGAGGCGATGGACAAGGAGATTTTGAAGGAGCGGGCAAGGCTGATGGAGGCGCTCGATATGCAGGCAACGACAGATTCTGCGTACCGTCAGGAGACGATGACGCAGCTGGTCGAGGCGAAGAAGCAGCTCAATGCATATCAGGAGGAGCTGGAAAAGGCAGAGGAGACGAATCAGCAGTCAGTGGTTACTGCACCAGTCTCCGGCCACGTCAATCAGCTTGTTGTGCATACGATTGGCGGTGTAGTTTCCGAAGGACAGGCCATCATGATGGTAGTTCCGGAGGATGCCCGTATGGAGGTCGAGGCTTATGCAGACAACAAGGATATCGGCTTTATCCGTTTTGGGCAGGAGGCAGAGGTCAAGGTAGAGACGTTTAACTTCCAGAAGTTTGGTATGGTAAATGCGAAGGTAGCAGAGATCAGTCCAGATGCTGTTGCGGATACAAAGGACAAGGAACGTGACGGCAAGTATCGTCTTGCCCTTTCTGTAGAGGGAGATACGAGCGGTATCAATCTCCAGCCGGGCATGAATGTTACGGCAGAAATCAAGATCAAGAAAAAGCGAATCATAGACTTCTTCCTCGATCCGTTCCGTCAGTACAAGGATGAAGCACTGAGGGAGAGATGACGATATGGCAAAGATAGATACGGCACTTGCCTGTTTGGTGCAGATTGCAGGATACTATTCCATTCCTGCAGATTACCGCCAGCTGGAGCGTGCGTATATCGTTGATGAGTCAGGTGTCGATACGGTTGCACTTCTGCAGGCGGCAAAGGCACTTGGACTCCGTGCAAGGAAGTTTGAGAAGATCCGCATGGAGCATCTGCCCAAGCTGCCGATGCCTGCCATCTGCCAGCTGAAGAATGGACAGTATTTGGTTATCTTTGGTGCGGACGAGGAAAAGATCGTTGCCTATGATCCAGTGAATCCCCAGCAGGAACGTGTCGGGATCCGAGCGGATTTTTTCCGTGAGAACTGGAACGGTGAGGCAGTTCTTTTTACCAAGCGCTTCCAGCTGTCCGCATTGGTGGAAAAGGTAGAGAAGTTTGGCTTTGGGTGGTTTATTCCGGAAGTCATGAAGTATAAGGACTTTTTGATGAAGGTCTTGTTCATTTCCCTGCTGCTGCAGGGTTTTGGGCTTCTGACACCGTTCTTTACCCAGATGATCATTGACAAGGTATTGGTTCATCACAGTGTCTCGACTATGGACGTTATGATTGGCGGCATGATTCTGGTTGCACTTTTCAGCAACTGGATGTTGGCACTGCGTTCCTATCTTTTCCTGAATACTACGAATAAGATCGATGTTACCTTGTCTGCACATCTGTTCCGCAAGATCTCGGAGCTTCCCGTTCCGTTCTTTGACAAATGGCAGGTCGGTGATGTTGTTTCCCGTATGGGAGAGCTTGAAACGATACGCGGCTTTTTGACAGGTTCTGCGCTGACAGTCATTTTAGATGTCATATTTGCTGTAGTTTATTTGGTGGTCATGTTTCTCTATAGTTCAGAGCTCAGCTATGTTGTATGGGTAACGATACCTTTGTATATTATCTTGAATGTGATCATTGCTCCAATCTATAAGCAACGAATCAATGAGAGATTTCTGCTTGCTTCCAAGCAGCAATCCTTCATGATCGAGGCTGTGACTGGTGTGCGTACCGTTAAGACGATGGGTGTGGAGCATACCTTCGTGGATCGTTATGAGGAGATCCTGTCAAGATTCCTCAAGAGCTCGCTCAGCGTATTGAATGTAGCCAATGCGGCAGGCAGTATCGGTATGTTCCTGCAGATGGCATTCAACCTTGCCATTCTTTGGATCGGTGCTTACTATGTCATGGAAAACATGCTGTCTGTCGGACAGCTGATCGCCTTCCAAATGCTCGCAGGGCAGGTCATTTCCCCCATTCTTCGCCTCGTAAATATGTGGCAGCAATTCCAGCAGATTCGGGTTTCGATGACGCGTCTTGGCGATATCATGGACGAGAAGAGCGAGCCTGCATTCAATCCAAACCGTACCACACTTCCGTCCCTGTGTGGTGAAATCATCTTTGATAATGTGAATTTCCGTTATAAGGCGGACGGGAAAAATGTCCTGACCGATGTAAAACTCCGCATTGCGCCGGGGGCAAAGGTTGGTATTGTTGGACGCTCCGGTTCCGGCAAGTCGACACTTACCAAGCTGATTCAGCGCCTTTATGTGCCGGACAGCGGACGTGTCATGATTGACGGTGTGGATCTCGCACAGGTCGAGACAGCGTGGCTGCGCCGTCAGATCGGTGTCGTACTGCAGGAGAATTTCCTCTTTGCAGGTACCATCAAGGAAAATATTTCAGTTGCAAAGCCGATGATCGAGGAAGAGGCTGTATTGGAGGCTGCAAGGCTTGCTGGTGCCGATGAATTCATTCAGGAAATGCCTCAGCAGTATGAGACTTTTGTTGGTGAGCGAGGCAGCCTGCTCTCAGGCGGCCAGCGCCAGAGGGTATCTATTGCACGGGCACTTCTGCTGGATCCACGCATTTTGATTTTTGATGAGGCAACGAGTGCACTGGATACTGAGTCTGAGCAGCATATCCTCAAGAATATTGATAAAATCGCAGCGGGCAGGACTATGCTGATGATTGCACATCGACTCTCCACGGTAAAAAACTGTGGCGTTATCCTTGCTATGGACAAGGGACGCATTGTGGAATATGGTACGCATGAAGAGCTGATGGAGCGCAAGGGCTATTATTATCATCTCTATGTTTCACAGGAATAAAGATTCCCTTGTTGTTTAAAGATTTCGTCAAAGATAGAGCCATATTATCAATATGTTAAAGGAAAAATTGCAGCCAAGCATGGTTGCGAGAATCACGCAGATGACTGTGGAGGAAGTAACGGCACTCGGCAAGCAGGCAGGGGTGTTGTAAATGAATAGGTGATTTTACCGCTGGCGAGAGGGCTGGCGGTTTTTTTGCGGCAAAAAGTTTTGAGCAAGTTTGATAGAACGTTGGAAAAGTCAAAGCAGTTGAACGTGTGCATGCTGCGTAAGTGCAGGAAATCGTGTATAACTCAGCACAGATGTCCCCCACCTCCATAGGTGGCAGGTACCTTATGGAGTAAACAAGCGGCGGGTATATCCCCCACTTCGTTGAAACGCCTTCAATCAAGAAAATGCATGTTGCATTTTCTTGATTGAACGCGTTATAATGCAGGAAAGAGGGTGACAAAATGGAGCTGATGGAGGAGCAGCAAGCAGAGCGAAGAAAACGTATTCTGGAAAAG
>JAZLHW010000119.1:0-3071 GCA_045617105.1 Selenomonadaceae bacterium
CACCGATAATATTGTAATCAGCGCAGGCTGAAATTTTTCCGGGTTCCGATATAAATCAGAACCCGGATATTTTTATAATCCCCAGAAACGGAGCAGGGCATCACGTTGGTTATACTCTGCCTGATCCACAAAGGATTGCCCTAATAACTGTTTTCCACGGCCAAACATACGGAAACGAATGGCACGATAAAAGCGATAAATCCACACCACAGGAAGAAGATAGGGACGATTTCTGACAAAGGAATAGTAAGGCACATCATAAACATCCTGATAGGACGGAAAAACACGATTGAGCGCCGTCAGGAATTTCCCCTTTTTGCGAACAGTATTTAAATTTTGGTTATCCTGATTTGATTTATCATCAAAACCAAAAACACCATTACCAAATATTTTCAGAGTAGAGCGGGTAAAGAATACGTCATCAAGTGGCTTTTGCAGCGGCATCTCCATATCAAACCAGCGCTGGCAATAGGATAGACAGACCTTTGCGAAATCCAGAATCTCCAGACGTACGAGAACAGGTGTCAATGCTTCCCAATCAATCGGGCACTGCTGTGCCACAACTGCTAAATCCATAAACTGACGGAAACCGACACCGGATACCAGAAAGTGTTTTTTCAGATGGAGCAGCAGATAAACAAAATGGAAGTCCCAATCCAGCGTATAGCGCACGGAATCGGAAAGCTGCTGTGCATGTGACCATGCCTGATCGCAATAGTCCTTGCTTGCCTGTGAATTGACCGAATTATCATAGAGAAGCCGATCATGAATCTCATACATCAGCTGATTCTTTTTTAAGTTGATCTCAAATGCGTTGCTGCTTTCGTCCTCAAAGCCCATGGACAGCAAAACGCCCCGTGCTCTTTCTCTATCCTCAGTATGGATCAGGATATCCAGATCCCCCATCGTCCGAAATGCCGGACAAGGATAAAGCTGTGCAACTTCAAGACCCTTTACTGTATAGAATGGAATTTTTTCTTTGTCGAAACGATTCTGGATGTTTTTCAGTGTCGCAACACGGTTGGAATAGAAAAAAGCTGTAGAGGCATAGGATTGCGTCAATTTTGCCAAATAATTATCCGGAAGAAAAGTTTTACACTGCGAATATAAAATACCTTCTACCTGATGACTGCGGGCATACCGAAGCACAATATCCCAATCCAATGTATCAGGTGCAGATGTGGGGCGTTTATTCAAATGATCTGACAGCACAGACAGAAAAAATAGCTCAGAAGCTGTAAGCTGGTCGTTTTCTTCTGTCATGACGGGTAATTCTTTTGCCATAAGCATCGTCTCCTAAACGGTATCGAATTCCAATTGTCAGGAATTTTCAGTTGATGCCTGACGCTTCTTTTTTAGTTTAGAAAAAACATTTGAAAAAATAAACTGGATTGCCTCGGTCATGTATTTTCTGAAAGCAAGGAAATTCAGTGCGCCAAAGACAACAATTGCTATCAGGGTATATCCGGCTGCATAGACAATCAGGATAAAATAGTTGTCTGCCTTGATTGGAATCAAATTGGAAATCAGAAGCATGATTCCGAAGCCTATTAGATTAACGACCCATTTTGTATAAGATTTCAGCGGGGAATCATGCAAAATATGGCGTCTGGTATAGATAATCATATCGTTGGCGCGATAAAGGAGTGCAGCAACAGTACCAATAAGTGCACCATATATGCCATAGTATACCTTAATGTTCCGAAGAATGAGAATTGCCGCAATGGATACGCCCAAATTCAGCACTGATTCCAATACAGACCGCCACTGGGTTTTCTTGAAGTGGCCGGCATAAGAGATGGTAGCACCGGAGAGCGCTCTGGAGGAAACAAGGAACTTAATTGTCACAAAAAGTATTGGCAGGTATCGATCCAGATAATCAATATCCGTAACACCGGCAGTATAAAGGCGCATGAACGGAAGCAGGAAAAGATAGGTCACACAATACAGAACCATGGAAAGTGCCATGTAGCAGGCTTCATAAGAATCAAAAATCCTTGTAAAAGCCTTTTTATCTGTATTATATATCTGCCCAAGGCGGAAAGAGAAGCCGTTATGAATGTTTCCGATCAATGTGGAAATAATATCCACGATCATCGTATACAGTGTATAAACACTGACAACCTTCAGGTCTGTAAATAAAGTCAAAAGCAAAACATCCGTGTGATTGAAGATCATCTGGGAAACTTCATGCACCAGCACAGAGTTCTTCTGAGAGATGGCTGCTGTATCCGGCTTCACCCGTAAATTGATCCAGGGATATTTGCGGCGTGTATACAAGATAATGTACACAGAAAGTCCGAGCATCAAAACCATATGTGTCAGCTGGACAAAGACAATGTTAAATCCAAGAAGAATCAGGATGACCTTAGAGAAGCTGGTTGCAAGCTGTACAATGGTATGTGCATTGGTGTATACATACAATTTCCCATCGGCATTTAATAAAATCCGGAATTTTGCATGAAGAAAATATCCGATTGATCCGGAGCCACCGGTAATCAGGATGATGGCAACCTGCTGCCAAACCGGAATAGAGGATTTAACAACCAGTGGGAAGATAATAGCCAGAAGAATAACACAGCCCAAATACCACAGTCCGGTACGAGTATAGAACTGATTTGTTGCAGACAGGATGCCATTAATTGTATCCCGGTCATCCTCTGCAACCGGCTTGAACAGCGCTTGCAGAGTTGCAGCACCAACACCTGCTTCCAATAAAACGATGTAAGTTAATACCTGATTGATAGAGGATAGAAAACCATTAACCTCGGAACCAAAGTTTGCAATGAACAGCTTTGGTACAATAATACCGACAATAGCAATTAAAAGCTGGCTGCCGACGCCAAAGAAAATATTATAACTTATTTTTTTTGCATTGGATGTCATGGGTGAAACCCCTTATATTGTAAGTTGTAATTATTATTATGGTAATAATTAGGGTCTGCTGAAAAACGCATTCAACAAGAGAAATTCCGCCGAAACAAGAGTCTAATTTTATAGATTTTAAAAAGGCGCAACAACAGCCTTACGAGTTTATAGGCTGCATTCATAGCCAGCAGGTTTAGTGCCGC
>JAZLHW010000120.1:0-1628 GCA_045617105.1 Selenomonadaceae bacterium
AGGTGGCAAACCCAAACAATGGCAAGGCAAATCTGCCCGATTGGAGCATTGCGCATCATGTAAAAGCCGACGGCCATCAGAATGGTTACGCCCGATAGGATGGAAAGCTGGTTTTCATGGCCATGCCTTCCTTTTGCACAAAGCTTTCCAGATGATTCCGGTACAGCTTTGTGCCAACAAACCAGCTGCGCAGCCGCTCACTGCTTCTGGTGAAGCAGTACAGTGTAATCATCAGAAACGGCACTGTCGGCAAAATCGGCAGCACCACACCGATGCAGCCCAAGCCAAGGCTGATACAACCCGCAGCGATATAAAGTGTTTTCTTCATTGCAGTTTCCTCTTTTCCTTTTTCGATTCAATTACATGGCGTATTGCCAGAGCCGGATGGTAAAACAGCATCCTTGGACCGGAGTACCGCATAACGGTGCGAATCTTCTCCCGCATGTCCGGCTTATAGCAATGGGTCTTGCAGTTGGAGCAGAAGGTTTTTGTTTCCATGTGGGGACAGTGGGCAACACGGGCATTGGCATATTGCTTCAGACCGCTGCACTCCGGACAAAGCCCATGTCCCTTTGTTTTGTGATTTCCGTGACAATACAGGGTAATCATCAGATTGACGACCTCTGTTTCCATTTGCCGCTTTTCGGCGGTGTCAACTGTATCCATATTTTCTCCTTGTGTTAGCACTTGCTAACCGCTATGTTTGCAAATAGCCGGGTGTCCCGGCTGTTTGTGTTGAGGTTCCTCAGCTTATGCGTCCGTTCTCTACAGAGATAACCATATCGGCAATGCCCATGGTTGACTTGCGGTGGCTCACCAGGAGGATGGTCTTGTCCTCCTGATATTCCTGCAGGGATTTCAGAATGACAGCCTCATTCAGACTGTCCAGATTGCTTGTGGGTTCATCCAGCAGGATGAAGGGCGCTTCGTGCAGGAAAGCACGGGCAAGCCCCAGCCGCTGCCGTTCACCGCCGGAGAGGGTTTCGCCCAGTTCACCGACCTCGGTATCGTAGCCTTGGGGCAGCGTCATGATAAAGTCATGAATGGATGCCTTTTTGCAGGCTTCCTCCACCTGCTGCCGGGAAGCACTCGGATTGGCAATCAGCAGATTCTTCAGGATGCTGTCGTGGAACAGCTGGGTATCCTGAGTGACAAAGCTCTCGTTATTTCGCAGGGATGCTGTGTTGATTCTCTGAATTTCCTGATCGGATATTTGGATGCTGCCGCCGTCAATATCCCAGAACCGCATCAGCAGCTTAAGCAGAGTACTCTTGCCGCTGCCGCTTCTGCCAACAATGCCGATAATTTTCTTCTGCGGAATGTCCAAAGAGAAATCCTTCAGGATCGTCTCTTCGCCGTAGGCAAACTGAACATTCAGGCATTCGGCACCTGTAAAAGCAATATCCATCCCGCCGGTGACTTCCTGCACCTGAGGCTGCTCATCCAGAATATCCAGTACCCGGTTTCCGGCAGCAAAGGTATTTTGCAGACCGGCACCCAGATTTGCAAGGGCGATGGTTGGGCCGAAGCTGCTCATCAGGGCGACAACCGGAATCACCACGCCGGAGAAGGGAACAAGATTTTTGGCATACAGTCCGGCAGCGGTAAACAGCATAACCGCATCCAGA
>JAZLHW010000121.1:0-4021 GCA_045617105.1 Selenomonadaceae bacterium
GGTTGCAGCATCGAAAAAGCCCTCTGCCGCCTTCATGATACGAAAGGCGATATAATAACGAACTGACTGCATCTTCGTCAATGCATTCGTGTATGTATTTGCAACGTCCGTGCGTCCCGATACGCCCCCCATCTCCTTGTCCTTGAAGGGCTGCACGATATTCCTCACAGCAAAAGGATCCAAGAAGCTGTCAGAATCAACGAAAACCAGAAGCTCATGCTTTGCCTTCTTTGCGCCCACTGCCATTGCCTCTCGCTTTCCCATATTTCTTGGCTGCACCACATAGCTCACCCGATTGGCGATCTGGTAGGCACCGGAGGACGTATCTGCCTCAATAAGCTGCTGAATGATCTCCCTTACCTTATGCACAGAATGGTCGGTGGAGCAATCATCGACAACCAAAACCTCCAGCTTGTCTACGGGATAGTCCTGATTGACACAGCTTTGGACGGTTCTCTGGATCCATTCCTCCTCATTGAAGCAAGGAACAATAATCGTAACGCCCGGCGTATAGTCAGGATCGATTTTCTTCGGCCGATAAAACGAAGCAAAGAAATAGCGTGTCAAAAGAAAGGTTGCCGCCACAATACTATAGAGGTACAGCCAGCGATTAAACTTGAAATAAATGACAGATTCCGCACGCATAAGCACAATAAACAAAGAAATAAGAAACAGGAATATTGCCGACACGCACAGCATATAGTTCTGGCGCTTCTTTGATACATACTCTGCAAGTGAATCCTCAAATTCCATGCCGTAGAGAACCTTATTCTCCCCACGTTCAAACGTGCGGACACAACGGGCAGAGATTTTCTCTACCCGCATTTCATAGCCTTCCGGCATAGAGCCCGGCTTGATCTCAAACGTCAGCAGAACATGCTCCGCACTCTCGATCAAGTATCTGTCAACACCGGAACTCATGGAAAGCAACATTCCTGTTGTGGAAATATCCACGGCATCCGCCCAAAAGATCTTCGTACCGATAACGACCTTCACCTTGTAATCTACCAAGTAACGCTGCCCGCTTTTTTCCTTATCCTGATAGTTCTCATAATCCGAAAACTTTATGCCTGCCTCTCCTCGGCGATCACGATTGGAACGCTGTCCCGACTCGTCCGGAACATACGAAAGGAGACGGCGATCCGGCTTCTCATAATACAAAACATCTTTTTTTTCTGCCATAGCTCTCCCTCCTTTACTTCCTGCCCTGTGCCTGCTGCTTCGCCGGAACCGCCGGTTTAGCCGGAGCCGCTGGTTGACGTGCAGGAGCTGCAGCTGGCGAAACGAAACGAATCTTGCGGAACTGGTCAACGAACACTACCTTAACGCCCCTTTTCTGAAAAGCAACCAGCAAACGTTCTACTTCATTTGCCAGATCCTCCGTCGGAGCTGCCTTCTTGTTTTCCCCGTTCAAGGGAATCGTCGCCTTCTTGTCAAATGCAGGCTTCTCGTTTGACTTTCCCTTTTCACTTGCCTTGCGTTCTACCGGTACGCCCACCCGTATCGCAAGGATACTGCCTGGACGAATGGATGCCGCATAAGCATCTGCCTGTGCCTGGTTGTGAATGACATTGCGGTTGTACCAAACACTCTCCTTTACGGCATAGTCAATGCCCGATGCTCGAACAGACTTCAAGAGCGTGTCATTAAATATGGTGCGATGTGCACGAAAGAGTGTCGGTTTTGTATCGGTCAAGCCCTCCACAGCCGCCTGTGTGCGGCAGATCTGTGCAAGTTGATCCGATGGAGGAAGCTGTTCCATGGCAGGCGCTCCTATGAAAGTGAAATTCCCTATCTTTTGCCCGCCTTTCAAGATTTTCTGTATGGAGCCCGGTTGGTCAATAGCATTCTCGCCTTCCACAAAAAATACTGCCTGTGCCTGATACTTCTGCAATACATCAACAATGCGATCCGTTGTCACTTCATCCGGCAAACCGTCAAAGATAATAGCGACTCTTGGAGAATTATCCTGCAAAGTCGTGATCACATCAGCTGGCTGAATACCGGCTGCCAGCTTCTTTTCTGCCTCAGCAATTTCCTCCGTTGCTAAATAATTTCCGGAAAGGTCTGTCGTATCGCCTGCCCTATGCACATTGGGGAGCAGATCCTCCCGAAAATAAGAAAGCATTCCCATAGCAATTACTATGACACAAACTGCGATAATCCCTATTTTCTTGTAACTCATCTGTTGCAACTGCCTCCCAATTACAAGCTCCAATACTCATATCCAGCATTTTCCATTTCCTTTGCAGGAAATATGCTTTTCACATCCACCAAAACATGCCTGATACCCGGACGGTTCGTAAACATCATGCGCAGATTTTCCGCCGTCAGCTTGCGGAACGCCTCATGCGCCACAAGGAAAACCAAGCAATCCGCATCACGTATTTCCTCAAATCCTACAAGCTTAATACCGTATTCCCTTTCAAAATCCTCCGCATCCGCTGCAGGATCTACTGCTTTCAAGGAAACACCGTACTCCTTCAGCCTGTGATACACGTCCACAGGACGGGAATTTCGCGTATCTGGACAGTCCTCCTTGAACGTCATACCCAAAAGATAGATATTTGCCTTGCTGGGATCTACCTTGGAGCGAATCAATGCCTTGATAATTTCCTGCGCCACAAAATCACTCATACCATTATTGATACGGCGGCCGGCTGCAATCAGCTGGGAATGATATCCCAGATTTTCTGCCTCATAAATAAAATAATACGGATCAACGCCAATGCAATGCCCCCCCACAAGTCCAGGGTAAAAACCAAGAGCATTCCACTTCGTATTCATTGCCTTGATAACTTCATTGGTAGAAATTCCCATACGATGAAATACCATAGCCAGCTCATTCATAAAGGCAATATTGATATCTCTCTGTGAATTCTCAACCAGCTTTGCCGCCTCAGCTACCTTAATGTTTGGCGCACAATAGGTTTTGTCAATAACCGTATCATAAACAGAAGCAATATCCTCTAATGCCTCATCGTCCATACCCGACACGATCTTGACGATGTTTTTCAATTTGTGTACCTTATCCCCCGGATTGATGCGTTCCGGCGAATAGCCCACCTTAAAGTCTATCCCGCAAGAAAGCCCGGACTCCCTTTCCAAAATGGGAACGCAAATATCCTCCGTAACACCGGGATACACCGTTGACTCGTAAACAACGATACTTCCTTTTTTCAAATGCTTTCCAACGGTCTGCGTAGCTGACTTGACTGGCAGCAGATCCGGCGTTTTATCTCCATTGATGGGAGTCGGTACTGCCACGATAAGGAAAGAGGCTTCCTCCAAGCGGGCAGCATCTGTCGTAAAATCGATAGCTGCCTCCTTCATGCCTTCTGCCCCAATTTCTTCCGTTGGATCTATACCCTGCCGATAAAGCCCTATTTTTTCCTCATTTTGGTCAAATCCAATCACAGAAAACATTTTAGAAAAAGCTGCTGCCAGAGGCATTCCAACATAGCCTAGACCGACAACCGCCAGCTTTGTCTCCTTGTTCCTCAAACGATGCAACATATCCATTTCTTAATCCCCCTAAATTCTCCATTCCAAGACAGCTTCTGATTATTTCTGCTTCTTTGCAAAATAATCTACCGTTCTCCTCAGCCCCTCTTCCAAGGAAACCGAAGGCTGCCAGCGAAGCCCGCGAAGTGCCTTTCCATTCGCCAGCATGGAACGCCGAATATCGCCCTCACGTTCCGGCCCATACAGCGGGATAATCTCCTTTCCCACTGTCGTGCAAAGACAGCTGACCAATTCCCGCAGGCTCACCTCTGTCTGCGTACTCAAATTGTAGGCAGTATTCACGTTCTTAGTCACAAGTGCGGAGCAGATCCCCTTGGCAATATCCCCTGCATAAACGAAATCACGTGTCTGTTCCCCATCGCCAAAGATCGTAATATCTTCTCCTTCTACGATCCTTTTCGTGAAAATACTGATGACACCGCCTTCCCCGCCGTCCCCTTGACGCTCGCCATAAACATTGGCAAAACGAAGGACCACATAATCCATACCGAAAATA
>JAZLHW010000122.1:0-17201 GCA_045617105.1 Selenomonadaceae bacterium
GATATTCCTTTGCCTCGACAGGATACTCCAGCTTTGCAATCAGATCGCCAAGCGCCTTGCCCTCTTCCTTTGCCTTTTTCGCCGCAGCCAAGAGCTTCACGGCAAGATAGGCACCATCATCAAGATAATAGTTCTCAGAAAGAGCACCATGCCCGGAAGTCTCTATCGCAAGAGGGGAGACCACACCAGCCTTGTTCTGGCGGATACATTCATCAATTACGTTCTTGTAGCCACGCATATAGCGGAGATGTTTCAAGGAAAGCTCCTGCTCCAAGAACACCGTAAGCTCATCTGATGTTACAGAATCCGTAACGATCGTACTTCCCGGATACTTTGGCGCAAGAATGGCAGCCATCAGCGCAATCAGAGCATTGCGGCTGATCTCCTCCCCATTTGCCAGCACAGCACTCATGCGGTCAACGTCCGTATCAAAAATAAGCCCAAGATCTGCCTTGCTGTCAGACACTGCCTGACGAATCGCCGCCATTGCCTGCTTGTTCTCAGGATTGGGGATATGGTTCGGGAACCTGCCATCTGGCTCAAGGAATACACTGCCGGACGTATCCGCTCCCAAAGGCTCAAGAACCTTTCCGGCAAAGAATCCGCCTGCACCGTTTCCTGCATCCACAACAATATGCATTCCTTCCAAAGGCCGCTCCGCTCCGCCAAGCTCGCCACGGATCTTTTCACAGAGATACCCTGCATAAAGGTCGATCAAATCAAATTTCTTTACTGCGGAAACATCTGCCTTATCCTCTGGCAGGCGGACAGCATTCTTCAAGATCTCCATCACTTCCCCATGCTCCACGCCGCCATCTGCCGTGAAAAACTTCAGTCCATTGCGATTGTAGGGAAGATGGCTTGCCGTAATCATGATAGAACCATCTGCCTTGGTTTCCTCAAACATAATGGACATAAACATGGCTGGAGTCGATGCCATGCCGCAGTCCAAAGCATCGACTCTCGCCGCCGTCAACGCTTCCAGAACTGCCTTCTTGAGTTTTCCTGCCGAAACTCTGGAATCATGACCAACTGCGATTCGCAGCTCTGAACGCTTCTTGCCAAGCTTGTGCGCCAAAAATTCCACAAACCCGCCGGCAATGCGGTTTGCCACCTCCACCGTAAGATTGACCGGCTCATCTGCCATGCCCTCTACTGCCACGCCTCGAACATCGCTGCCATTTTGCAGCTTCATGATTGCTTTCTCTGTTGCAATAGCCATATAGATACCCCCTTGATTTCTTCTGCACTCCCTATATCATATCACAAAATGGATTCCCTTGGTAAATTTTGTGAAAATTCCCCCAATCTCAAAAAAGAAAGCCTCGGTCCAAAAACCGAAGCCCTCTTTCCAGTTTCTTCTTTAATCGCCAAAAAACTCGTTCTCTGCCGCAATGCAAAGCATGTGATACACAGGGAGATGGTATTCCTGTATACGATACGTTTCACTTTCCGGAACGCAAATGCAGATATCCGCCATTCCCTTGAGCTTGCCGCCAGAGGCTCCCGTAAGTGCAATACTTTTCATGCGTTTGACCTTTGCCATCTGCACGGCATAAATAACATTCGTGGAATTCCCCGATGTACTGATAGCAAGAAGCACATCTCCCTTATCTCCCATGCCCAAAAGCTGCTGGGCAAAGGAGAGATCCGGTGCTTGATCGTTAGCAAATGCCGTATTGAGTGCCACTTGGTTGACCATAGATAGTGCAGGAAGCGCCCCTTGCAGATTTTCCACAAAATAATCCGCATATTCAGGACAGACCTCCCGCATACGCTCCTGCATTCCTGCGTCCAGCCTGCGCGGCAAAAGAAACCCCTTCATCAACTCGCCGACAACATGCTCTGCATCCGAAGCACTTCCGCCATTGCCGCAGGCAATCAGCTTGCAGCCCTCCCGATAGCTCTCGCAAATCGTTTCCACAGCCGCCAAAAGCTCCTCTCTGCAAACAGAAAGGGCAGGATACCTTGCTATCAATTCGTCTGCCTTTTGAATAGTCGATTCCTTTACCATATCACACATTCCCTTCTATACATCACTGTTAATTAAAACGCTCAGACGGATAAACTCCTCAAAAGCTGTGTAACGCCTTGAATCAGAGTACACATTTTCAACATAGCACAATTCTGAAAAATTTGCTATACTTCTTTTGTTGCTCCCTCCATTCTGGCAACAGGAAGGAGGTGTTCCATATTGGAGATATTATCTAACTTTCTAATCTCCGTGACGGCAAGTGTAATTGGCTACTACATTTGCAAATGGCTAAACGGCAGACAGTGAGCAACTAGCCTGGGCTTTCTCTTGCCCTAAAAGAGAAGAACCCCCGAAGATTGGCTACATCTTCGGGGGTTCGCTGTTCCATATGGAATTATCCAACTTTCTAGCTTGCTTTGAGTATATCACGCTATTACGGCTATTTCAAGCCTCTCAGCAAATTAAAGCCAAACCTTATCTTAGCGATTGCGATAACGATCCGCCATAGATTTTGCATCATAGTCGCCCGTTGGCGGCTGAATATCAAGGATATCTCCATGAGAAACAGAAGGACTTTGAGGTGTTACATTCCTCATTCCGCTCTCCTGATAATTCGATCCCTTATGACGGAATCTGTTCCAAAGCCAACGTATTGCCATAAATGCAGCACCAAAGAGAACGATATTCATGAGAAGTCCCAAAATATCTCCCATCATGCCGCCAAGCCCACCAAGCCCGAGCGCATTGGAAAGCAGGCTGCCCAGCATCATGCCTCCTGCAAAAAGCCCGATGTTGCGAAGCGTGTTGCCCCACTTGGAGCCACTCTGCTGTGTATTCGCTACCTTATTGGCAGGTGCCTTGGAATTTGCTGCCGGAGCATTCTTTTCCAAATCTGCCGCCTTCTTTGATGGCGCATAATCCTTATTGTTTGGGGAAGCCTTCTTTTCCGCCGCATTTGACTTCGGTGCCGGCTTGGAAGCCTTCGGCGCGGAAGACCTTATCTTTGCGCCACCCTTTGCCGCATAGGCAACAGAAAATGCCCCGTCCAACACAATAGGGGAATATGCTGCTGTAACTGCGCCAACCATCAATGCTGCTAAAATCTTCTTAAATTTCATCTCTTTTCCTCCATAAAAAAACAATCCTAAAAAACATTCCTTACCAATCTTCCACATATACATCCGCATCGTATACCTCTTCACTGTATACCTCTTCACTGTATACCTCGGTATCTCCTGAGACTGCATAACTCTCTTCCACCGTAACAGCCCCGCCGGACAAGTAACTGCCAACCTCTTTCACATTAACATAGATCCTGCGGTTGATATCACGATATCTCTGCTCCGCAAACGCATCAGAAATCATACTGCCCAGCATCATGCCTCCTGCAAAAAGATCGATATTGCGAATCGTGCTGTTCCGCTTGGAGCCGCTCTGCTGTGTATTCGCTGTCTTGTTGGCAGATGCCTTGAAATTTACCGCTGGAGCCTTCTTTTCTGCCGCATTTGACTTTTGTACCGATCTGGAAATCTTCTGTGCAGAAGTCCCTGCCGTTGCCGCATAGGCAACAGAAAATGCCCCGTCCAAGGCAATAGGGGAATATGCCGCCGTAACTGCGCCAACTACCCATACTGCTAAAATCTTCTTGAATTTCATCTCTTTTTCTCCATCTGAAAAACAGTCCTAAAAAACATTCCTTGTCATTCTTCCGTGTATGCCTTTACATCGTCCGGAAACGCATAGATCTCTCCCACCGTATCAAGCTCACCGGACAGGTAACGGTCAATATCGTCCACGTCAATGTAAAGCTTGCAGTTGATATCAAGATACCCCTGCTCCCTTGCCTGACTGAGGTCACGAATCGCCATCAGCTTTTCCCGAAGCTTCAGAAGCTCCGTCCTCGTTGCATGGATATCCAACTTGATCTGTGGTGTCCCATATTCCTTCAACACTTCCTGCATTGTCATTCTCTGCGACATATCGATTCCTCCTTAAAACTCATGAAGATTCTTTTCTTTCGATTCCGGACACATTTCTCTTTTCATGCAGTCCAACATTCGCTGCAACTCCCGCTTTCTCCTGAGATGCGTCTCATACTCCAAATCATTGGAATCTATACGCATTCTTTTGGAAAGCTCATCTATACGCCGCTGAAGCCGCTCCATCACTTCCAAAGAGACCATTTCCATCCTCCTCTTTCCAAAGTATATCGGAACAACAGCCATTTCGCAAGCCACAACAAAATACGACGCCCTCAGCTATCATCTTACTAAAAAATAGTCAAAAAGTCAAAGTTTTTTTGACAAGCGTTAAACTAAAACCGATCCCCAGAGCATAAAACGTGTTCCGGGGATTTTTTATGCCAAAAAACCGAAATACAGCAGCACCCAGCAAGTTATGCGGCATACCATGAAACCTTTCTATTGCCATGAATCACCAGAATTTTTTTGCAGGTTTTTGCGTAGAGGAATAGCATTTTTTTTGCACTTTGCGTATAATTAAAATGTCACACAATTTTAATTATTTAATTTTTAAGAAAACGTGGACTACTCGGAAAGATTACTGCAAAGAATCCCAAGCAATCTGAATAGATCAAAATTTTAGAGGTTGCCTATCCTTCACAGGCTAGGATCGCCTTTTATTTTCTGCGAGGTATGTCATTATGAAAAAAGATTTTTATCGTTCTTCACGAGAACACAGCCTCTCCCTTGAAACACATATGCAAAAAAAATCACAGCACATTATGCTGCTGCGAAGCGCCTGCTTTATCGGCATGGTATTTGCCCTTGCCGGAGGATATGACGGATATCCCGTGTTCTTCGTTGCTGCCTCAGCCTTGTTCCTGCTCTTCATTCTCTTTGTGCGGACGCATAACCGCATCAAGCACAAGCTTCTCCTGCTTCACAGCCATCTTTCCGTTCTCTCCTCCTACCTCTCCCGCTGTGATGGAACATGGAAAAGCTTTCCTTTAGATGGAAAGGAATATTTGGAAGCCAACCGCCCACAGGATATCGATCTTAATGTTTTTGGCAACGCTTCCATCTACCAGTACATTTGCTGTGCCCGCACAAAGGCAGGACGTGACCGCCTTGCCGCCTCGCTTTCGCCGGATCCTCCCAATCCAGCACAGATCAGAAACCGCCAGCAGGCAGTTTCCGAGCTGATGCGGCACCAGCTTCTCTGTACGAAGCTGGAAGCTCTTGGAAAGCTTCTTCCCGATGGGCACGATACCACGGAGCTTTTGAACAGCATAGAACACAACGCTCCGCAAATGAACTCTGCCCTCAAGGCGATCTCCATTTCCCTCCCCATCTTGTCCATGCTGTCCATACTTCTTGCCTCCTTTGACATTGTCAGCATCTTCCTCCCCAGCACCTTCCTTTGCTTGCAGCTTATCCTTTTTCTTTTCTTCCTGAATACGCACAGCCAAACATTGAAACCGTTGTCACACATTCATCATGAGCTTCATCTTTATGAAGCAATCTTTTCTCTTTTGGAAAAATCAGACCTCCATGCGCCGCATTTCAAAAATCTCCGCAGCCAGCTGGAGCAAGGAGCGAATGCTGCTGCCACCCTTCGACGCATGGCACGGCTCGCTGATATGGTGAGCATGAGAAAAAATATCTTCTTCCTGTTCTTTTCCAACCTTTTCCTGCTTTGGGATTTCCACTGCGTTTCCCAGTACCTTCGCTGGCATGAGGATTCCGCAAAACAGCTAAGGAAATGGCTCGGTGTATGGGCAGAATTTGAAGTCCTTCTTTCCCTTGCCACCATTGGGCATACGAGAGAGACTATTACCTTTCCGAAGATCCTCGAAAACATATCTCCCGAAATCGAAGCCAGTGACATGGTTTCCCTTCTGCTTCCTGAGGAGCAAGCCGTTCCCAATGATTTTCACCTGTCTGCCGGAACGGTCATTATCACGGGCTCCAACATGTCAGGCAAGACCACCTACATGCGGACACTTGCCAGCTCCGTTCTCCTCGCCTATGCCGGCGCTCCCGTCTGTGCCGGAGAATTTGCCCTGACACTGCTCCATGTCCATACCTCCATACGTGTCAATGACGATATCACAAAAGGGCTTTCCACCTTCTACGCAGAACTTCTCCGCATCAAGAGCATGATGGCAGCCTGCGGGCAGCAGCAGCCGCTTCTCCTGTGCATTGATGAAATATTCAAGGGAACAAATTCAGCCGACCGCATTATCGGTGCACGGGAGGCGATCCGCCAGCTCACCTGTCCTTGGTGCATTACCCTTGTGACCACCCATGACTTTGAGCTTTGCGACCTTGCCTCCGAAAAGGATATCCCCGTAACAAACTGCCACTTTGAAGAGCATTATGTAGATGACAAGATCCAGTTTGACTTCAAGCTCAAATCTGGGCGCTGCCGCACGACCAACGCACAATACCTGCTGAAAATGGCGGGAATCCTAAAATAAGCCCATTTCCGCCCCAAAATGTTTACAGTCTGGCTAAAAAGTCATAAAATAAGCAGGTATCTTATCTTTGGAGTTGATATCATGCTAAAAAAAGGTCTGCTGCAAAGCAAAAAGCAGGCATTTCATGACGGTATCCGCGATGGTATTCCCATTGCGCTTGGTTACTTTGTCGTAGCCTTTACGCTTGGCATTGCCGCAAAAAATGCAGGTCTTACACCCTTTCAGGGATTTCTCGCCAGTTTTTTCAATAATGCATCGGCTGGGGAGTATGCCGCCTTTACCACGATTGCCACGGATGCCGGCTATCTTGAGATCGCTGTTATCACGCTGGTAGCAAATGCCCGCTATCTTTTAATGAGCTGTGTCATCAGCCAAAAGTTTGCGCCGGATACCTCCCTTTGGCATCGCATTTTTGTCGGCTTCGACCTGACGGACGAGATCTTCGGCATTTCTGTTGGGCGTCCCGGCTGTATCGAGCCTTTCTACAATTATGGTGCTATGCTCGTTGCCCTGCCCGGCTGGTCTGTCGGGACAGCGCTCGGTATCATTGCCGGAAATATCCTCCCCTTGGAGGCGGTCAGTGCCCTGAGCGTTGCTCTCTACGGCATGTTCCTTGCT
This sequence comes from Selenomonadaceae bacterium, assembly GCA_045617105.1. GTDB lineage: Bacteria > Bacillota > Negativicutes > Selenomonadales > Selenomonadaceae > CALELM01. The sequence goes on from JAZLHW010000122.1 coordinate 7,035, forward strand.
ATCATCATTCCGCCGGCACATACGGATCGTGTCGTCGGCGTTCTCGTTATCCTGAGTTTTGCTGCCAGCTTTATAGCTGCCCAGCTGCCGGGACTTATGGAGCTTTCCAGCGGCACACGCACGATTCTTTTGACCATTCTCCTGTCTGCCGGCGCTGCATGGCTCTTCCCTGTCGCAAAGGAGGAAGATCATGCAGCATAACATCTATATTTATCTCTTGGTCATGTCTGCCGTCACGCTCGCTATCCGAATTCTCCCGCTGACGCTCATACGAAAGCAAATCAAGAATCCCTTCCTGAGATCCTTCCTCTACTATGTCCCCTATGTGACGCTCGCCGTCATGACCTTCCCAGCCATTCTCCATGCGACCCGCATACCGATAGCAGGAGGTGCTGCTCTCCTTGTCGGCATTGCTCTCGCTTGGTTCGGTGCAAGCCTCTTTCAAGTTTCTGCTCTCTGCTGCATCATCGTGTTTCTGACGGAACTTTTCCTATGCTAGACAACGCTGCTGTTTGCCCCAAAGGCTCTGCCGTTTGTGACAGATGCGTTGTTTGTCCATAGAAACGGAGAACTCAAATAAATATGGAATAAATAATAAACAAATTGGATTGGCACAGACATCGGCTAATGATAATATTTCTCTAAATTATAACGCCATTGTTCAAGAAAATGCCGTAAGCATTTTCCCTCCAATTTGCGTTTCAACGCTGACGAAGGAAGAATCTTGCTGATGTAATTTTCCTGATTCAAAGCGTTATACTTTCAGAAAATATTGCATAAGTAAAAGGAATATGAATGTGAAAATTTTGAAGTATTGGGTAATGAGTGGGCTGATGTTTACGGTGGATATGTTACTATAACTTCAACAGAGCAAAATGGAGAGGTATCCAATAATAAAGTAACCATCTCTGGCGGTACAGTTAACAGTGGTGTTTATTGCGGGAAATGTCTATATCAATGCCATCGATATCCCCCCACAGGCACAACCTATGCCCAACCCGGCGGTACGCTCAATGTCTACAATGTCGGCAACAAGGTAGGCGGCAAGCTTTCTGCACCGGAAGCAGCCATCAATTTCTATGTACCGAATCAAAGCCAACAGCCTGCAGAACTTCGACACGCTTAATTTCTACGTCCCAGCGACAGCGGTAAATGGCGACACAATGCTGGCAGTAAACACTGCCAAGATTGACGGCTCGACCATTCGGGCAGGCGTAGCAACAGGCTCCTACGTTGACAGCAAGGGGTGGGGAATCAATGTCGGTTTCTCACGGATCATCAACAAGGAAAACAGCAAGCTGACACTGGCACCGTTTATCGAATACGGCAAGTCCAGCTACAACAGCTATCTTGATAACGGCACACACGGCAGCGGTGATAGCAGCTTTACGGGTATCGGCTTCATGGTGAAGAACGAGCAAAAGAATGGTCTCTACTGCGAGGGAAGTGTAAGGTTCGGACGTTCCAAGGGCGATTACCAAGGCGATGCCTCTACTTTCGGTTCCAATTACGACACAGCCTCCAATTATCTGGCATTCCATGCAGGTATTGGCAAGATGCAGAAGCTCAACGACAAGAGCAGCCTTGATTGCTACGGCAAGCTCTTCTACACCCATCAGAACGGTGATAATGTCAATATCCAGAGCCTCCTCGGACCAGCGGCATATACATTTGATGCCATCAATTCTTATCGGTTGCGATTGGGAGCAAGATGGAACCAGCAGCTCGGGGCAAGAGATGTATTCTATGCAGGGCTTGCGTGGGATTATGAATTTGACAGCGAGGCAAGAGCACACTACAACGGCACGTCAACCCCGTCACCGAGCATGAAGGGCAGCAGCGGTATGCTGGAGCCGGGCTGGAAGCAGGAAGCAACGAAGGATAACCCATTCGGGGTTGAACTCGGAGCAACCGGCTGGGTTGGAAAACAACGCGGTATCAGTTTTAACACTGGATTCAGCTGGGCATTCTAAAAAATATCATCTTTTTGCGTCAAAAAGGCTGCTGCACGTTAATTTACATGCAGCAGCCTCTTTTATCACGCCTTATTCACTATCTTCCGGCTTTTCTATCATCATCTTCACGATATCCCTTCGGCTGACGATTCCGACCAGCACATCATTTTCATCGACAACGGGAAGCCTCTTGATCTGACGTGCCAGCATGATTTTTGCGACTTGGCTCACGTCCTCGTCCTCCTTGATGGAAACCACCTGCTCCGTCATGATCTCTCCTGCTGTCACCGCCGAGAACTTGCGGAAGGATTCCTGATATTCCTGCATACCGTGGAAATAAATAATCGCCCCCAAGAGACAGAAATAATCCGGCGGCAGGGGAGCGATCTCCTTCCGCATCAAGTCTCCCTCGCTCACGATCCCTCGAATCTGTCCCGCCGCGTCAACCACGGGAACGCCGGAGATGTCCTTCTCCACAAGCAGCTTCGCCAGCTCTGCAATCGTCGTACTGGAACGGACTGTCACCACATCTTGCGTCATAATGTCCCTGACCTTCATAAAAATCCCTCCCCGTCAGCTTTTTCCTATTATTTGTTTAATAGTTTCTCCCAAGCAGGGAAAACTCCTTCCCTGCATAAAATTCAAAATCATGGTATAACGAAGTTAAGATATCCCCCTCTTCAACAGCTTGCTGTAAGTGGAGGAAGCCAAATTTTAACAAGCGGTGAGCATATCTCCCGCTTCGTTGAAACGCAAATTGGAGGGAAAATGCTTATGGCATTTTCTTGAACAATGGCGTTATAATTTTCAGGTAGCTCTCCCTAAAAAGCAGAATCCCCACGGTGGTCAGACCGTGGGGATTCTTTGTTGTTACACATTGGAACTACTCACATTCCTAGCTTGGTTTGAGTATACCATGCCATCACAACTATTTCAATCCTTTCAGCGAATTGAAATCCAACTTACCTGATTTATCATGGAAAATAGCCCTACAGCTCTTTTCCATGTCAGTACAGACTCAATATTTTTCGTTCATTTAGCAGTTATACGTTTCAGCGGTCTGCTGTACAGGGAGCTTTTCCTTTTTCTCAGGAAAGAATACCCGAAGGACACCGGGTTCTTCCTGCTTGCCAAGATACGTCCCCACCAAGAAGAACAGCAAGGAACAGCTAATGCCAATCGTAATCTGATGAAGTCCCATCAGCTTAAACCCAAGTCCCTGCGTCAAGCAGTAGACGATCGTTCCGCCTCCCATAGAGAGAAGTGCGCCCAGCTTGTTCGCCCTTCGCCAGAACAGTCCCAAAAGCAACGTCCAAAAGAATGCCGTTTCCAGTCCGCCAAAAGCAAACATATTGATAAGCCAGATCACGCTCGGCGGAGTCAATGCAATGAAGAACACAACAACGCCGATCACTGCCGTTACAAGCATGGAAAGCCCACGCAAACGCCGAGTCGAAGTCTCCATCCCCCTCTTTTCCCTATAGTGGAGGTAAACGTCCTTGATGATAGCAGAGGAAGCCACGATCAAAAGACCAGAGATCGTCGAAATAGAAGCCGCCAACGGGCCAATGATCGCAAGACCGACCAAAGAGGGCGGCATGACCTGAACGATAGTCGCCGGAATGATATTGTCCACCGTTCCATAAGCGGAAACAGGCTCTGTCAGCACACCATGTGCCAAGATACCCGTGAAATTCACGCCGATATTCATGAAGCCAACCACAGCCGTGCCGATCAGCATAGCATGATGAAGCCCCTTCGTATCCTTGTAGCTGATTCCACGCACCACAGACTGCGGCAGGGCGATCGTACAGATACCGACCAAGATCCACTGCGTCAAGTAAAGCCCGATCGGCATATTGCCAAAGGAAAGCGGGTCAAGCATCTCCGGATGGTTCGTCTCAATGCTCGTCATGATGGCATCATAGCCGCCGCCTGCCTGCAAAACATAATAAAGCAAGAGGACAATGCCGATCATCATAATGACAGCACAGCAGGTATCTGTCAGTGCAACGGCACGAAAGCCGCCGATTGCAGTATAAACGACCACGATCAATCCAAAAAGAAGCAGCCCCATCTCATAGCCGTAACCGGTTACGGCAGAAAAGAGCTTTGCACCGCCGACAAACTGCGCTGTCATCGTTCCACAGAAGAACAGCACAATGATGAAGGCAGCCATTGCCGCCAAAAAATCCGAGCGGTAACGGGCACGAATGATATCCACTACCGTCACAGCATTCAGCTTGCGGGAAAGAAGTGCCACACGCTTGCCGAAAATACCCAGCACGAGGAACACAGCCGTCACCTGCACAACTGCCATATAGATCCAACCGAATCCGATCTGCCACGCCATGCCGGGGCCGCCGACAAAAGAGCTGACGGAGCTATAGGTAGCAACCATCGTCATCGCCAGCACGAATCCGCCAAGGCTTCGGTTTCCGACAAAGTAATTCTGCAAAAATCCGCCCTCGGACTGGTGCCGCACATAAAAGCCGATTCCCAGCATTACCACCATAAAGAGAAGCAGAGGAAAAAGCGCTGCAAGATTACCCACGCTGCTCCACCTCCTCATCGTCCTGAAGGCTCATATCCGCAAAGACATATTTGGTCAAAAACTTCACCAAAAGAATCGCCATTGCCCAAACACCTACAGAAGAAGTTACTGCCCAAAGCGGCAAATGGAACACCTTCACATCCACCTGCGCCAGACCAAAGCCTGCAACCACCCAGAACAGAATCAAAAATACCAGTGCCAGACCTGTGTACATTGCCTCTTTCCGTACCTGCTCATACTTTTTTTCGTTCGTCATCTCTGTCTCCTTTTTCCGCAAAAAAGGCATTCCCATAGGAATGCCTCAAGAAAAGACCGCACGATACCCATCTTGCAGTCAAAAAAAACTATGCGGCAGTCCCATCAGCGTATGGTCCTATGTCAAAAATGCCTGATCCACGATTCCATAGTGTATGGTCGCTCACTGCGTACCATCGCCCCTCATCATACAACAGAAAAAGGATTTTGCCAATAGGCAGTCACAAAAATTTACAGAGAGAGCTTTTCCTGCCCTCCAGCCTTTTCCATCTGCCTTAACATATCTATGCTCTGCACCATAAGGCTCTTCAAAGCATCTGCCGACATGACATCCTCATCATTTCTTCCATGATTGCATTTATTGCGCTGCTCCCTCAAAATCTGTCCATTTTGCAGAATCTTTTTCAAGCGTTTCCTGTCCTCCCCTGAAAGATTCATCTTCAAAACGCCATGCTTCTCGGCAAATTTTAAATTATCAAAATGAGTGGAGGGCAAAAGCGATAGCTGAAATAACGCCCTATATTCCTTTTCTTCTATCCCCTTATCTTTAAATAAACTCGCCAGTCTCTGCAATCGTGCTTTCCCATATTTATCATTCAAAAAGGCTTGATACATATCCTTGTTTTTAAGGACTTCTATCATTCTCTGCAAGAAATCATCCCTGTCGTCCAAATCCTTCAGCAATTGCGGAGCATTTCCCCATCTTTCCAAGCAACGGAAGGCATCCTTCAGCCCATCTATATTCTCCCAATCAAAACCATGCACCTCTAAGCTTTTATCAATTTTTTCCATTGCAGCTTCGACGGATATTTCCTTGAGGCATAGTTCCTTTGCAAAATTTTTTATATCTTTGCAAAATCCCCTTTTGCATTTAGAAAACTCGCTATTTATCTCACTTTTATACGCATCATATCTATTTACAGTATAATAGCAAATTCCTACCTTCTCGATTTCCCCCTTTTCCTTTTCTTCTTCATAATCCCTTACCTGCTTTTCTCCTTCCTCTGTCAGCTCCAATATTTTCCAATCAAACAAAACCTCAGGAATTTTTTCATTGAACAAGGTCAGTGCCTGCTGGACATAATCATGATGCAGGCACCAGCTGATGTGATCCAAAGCGGTTACTTCAGGCTTCAAAATCTCACGATATTCCTCCTCCATACGCTGCTTCATCAAAAGCATCAGCCGTGAATTGCTGTCCCCCGCAGGCTCAAATTCATAGAATGCTTTTCTCAGATTTTCTGCTACCGCAGAGAATTTTCCTGCATGCGTCATACGAATCTCATCCGAGAAATTCCGCATGGCATCCAAAAGCTTCTGAAGGGACTGCGTTTTCTTCTTATTCTCAAAATATTTTTCCAAAGCCTTTACGCTGCCGAAATTTGCAAACTCCTCTGCGCCTGCAATGATATCAAAAAGGTTATAGATCCCATTTGCCTCTTCTACATAATTTACATCCCTGCCCGAAACAAAATTGGAATAAACGATCTTGCCAAGCTTCACATTGTTGTTGTACTGGAGCAAGCGCATCAATACAAGCATAATGATATTTGCATGACGCATTCCGCCGGTGAAGTCTGCATAAATACATACATCTTCCTCTGTAGATGAAATCTCCTTCTGTATTTTTTCTGCCATATCAATGACCGTCGTTATGGTTTCCTCTGCCAGCTTATCCTCATCGAAAGGTACCGGCTGCAAATTTTCCTCCGTTACGGGATAGAAGAAAGCCAAACGCTTCTTGAAATACTCCTCATGGGTATATTCCTTTCCTGCGTCATCCTTATATACAAGCTTTTCTCTTGGATTCTCGATTTTTCCCCTAACCTTATTCGTTGCAAAATAGAACATCTTGTCAAATGAAATGCCTTGCTTCTGTATCAGGTAACGCACCGCCGACTCATTTGTTGTTTCCACCCATGACTCGCTCTTTGCATCAATATTTACATAGCGCGCCGGAGAAATCTCCAACTTAGATTCTTTATTTACCCACGTCTTCACATCGCTCAAAAAAAGAAGCATAATGTTCCTTGCCATAAATCCACACCCCTTAAAACCTTTCACTCAATGGTATGCCGCTCTTGTCTGTCCCATTCCCTGTCCGGTAAGCCTTCCCGTTCCTGAAAAAGCCGCAAACTGGGAAAGCATTAAAAATATCGGTTTCTCTTCCTTTGGAACATCCGATAAATCATAAGCAAAATGCCCACGGAAACTAAGCATGCCTCGATTTGCATCAAAAAATACGCGTTCCGTCCGTCCCTCCCAACGCTGAGGATAAACATTCTGCGCCAATTCACGGATCACTGCCCTATCCACCGCTCCCGGCATCCCTGCCTGCGTCCACTTATCTGCCAAAGAGGAAAAAACCAGCTCCGGTCTTGGCATCGGATAATCCTTGTTATTGACACGAAAGCTGACAGGAGAAACAAAATCAAAGCAGATCTCACGGAAGTCCTCCACGGAAAACGCCCCAGACACCAATTCTTCTTCAGCCACCACGCCGGTATCGCAGCTGCCATCTGCGACAATGCTCTCCATCTGCAAATCAAGCCTCCCTGCACGAATCCTGCGCCCCGGCCGTGCCTCAAGCACCACTCGCAAAACAACATCATTCAGTGCCGTAATCCTCCAATAAAACAAATCCCCTTGGCGCACCTGATAAAAGTTCCCTTTTCTCCGAAGCTTTTCCTGCGGATTCAACTCTGATACCGTAAACGGCTTGATATTCATTTCCTCGTGAACCACCGCCGACACCTCAGGCGAGAAATCCCGAAGCATCTGGAAAAACGCACCATGCATCAGCCTGCCGCTGTGCAAAGGCAGCAAGCAATCATTCATTGCGCTTAGTCGATAAAGAACCGCACCTATCATAAAAAACCCCCTATTCCATAAAACAGACATCCTGCACCATGCCTCAAGCATTACCCCATAATATCTCTTATATCCTTCAGGCAAGTATTTATTGCCTGCTTTACCCGCTCTGCCTCATGCAAAACATCCAGCGACCGCCCCTCACGTTCCGAAGCATGATTTATCGTATTACGGATGTTCCTAAGCTCATCATAGTGCCGCAAAAGTCCCAAAATTTCCTTTTTCTTCTTGGGATAAGCGCATCGCACACTGCAATCATCCAAAAGAATCCCCCACAGACGTTCCTGCCTGGCGAAGCCATCCCCATTTGCCTCTTTCTTCAAGGCTTCTTCCTGTGCTTTTTTCATTTCCCGCAAGGTATTCTCCGTATAGCAGGACTTCAACAAAACAGCTATTTCATCCTCCTCGAAATAACATGGCTTCCCCTTCAGGGTCAGCAACCAGTTCGCAATTTCATCCCCGCTCCGGCTCCTTACAAATCCTTCAAAGCCATTCCTTTCATCACTCCGCATGTAAAAAAACTTTAACAGCTTGAATATCAGCGGATGCTCTCTAAATGTCTCCTGCGGAAAGGATTTCTTCCTCTTTCTCTCATTTTCCCTCATTTCTTCTTTTGCCTTGTCCAAAATTTCATCGATATCCCTTAGCTCTCCCAAAAACTTGTCGACTGCCGGCTTTCCTGCAGCAGACTCCTGAACCTCCGCCGTAATTATCGGCTGCAATTGGGAAATCGCATCTCGGATGCCTTGCTTCACCTGTTTAGACGCATCACGATTCAGTTCTTTCTTTCTTTTCTCGGATAATTTCACTTTGCTCGGATCGATAACAAAGACTGTCTCCCAATGCGGATGCAAAGAATCGTTTGTATTGCGATCCGCCTCATTTTTGGGGCTTACAATATTTTTGTGGCAGATATAGAGCGGAAGAAGCTCCATGCCAAAGGTCATTGCTTGCTGCCACAAATCTTTTCTCATGCACCAGTGAATGATTTCAAGAATCAAATCGTCCTTATCCTTTTTCTCGTCCCAAAAGGAACTATATTCCTCTTCCACCTTCTGCATAATTTTAGCAACCATGGCTTCCTGAATATTCTTCTTGTTATGCTTTTGAATAAATTGGCGGACAGCTGCCTTCAAATCCTGCGTAATACTTACAATTTCATTCGGCATGCACAATCTGATTGCAATGGAAAAATTCTCCATCGCCTGTATCAAATGCTCCAGTGCCGAACTCTTTTCGGGCATGTCCTGTGCTACATACTCCTTAAAAGCCCCTACATTTCCGTTCCGCACAAACTCGTCTACACCATTGAGCAGAAGAAACAAGTTCTGCATGTTATTGATACGATAAATTTTCTTGCCATAAACCTCCGTATACAATACCAAGCCAATTTCAATTCCGTAATAGCGAAGCAGCTGCATGATATCCATGACCATGATTCCAGAGTGGCGAAACGCCCCCGTAATATCCGCATGAATGACCAGCTGGCAATCCATGTTCTCTCTTTGGAGCTTCAAAATCTCCTGCGTAACATTGCCGATATCCTGCATCAATGCATCAGCGCTCTCCGTCAGCTCCTGGCAATCCTGCGAAACAAAACTGTCCTTTAATTCCGGATTTTTCTCCAGCACCCTTTGCACAAGGAAACGATAAGACGATCCTTCCTTGTATTTTTTTTGGGTTAATTTTTCTACTTTTTCTAAAGTGGCGGATTCTAACGGCACATTCTTCACGGTATCTGTGCACAGGCAATAAATTCTAGACAAATCCCGCTCCTGCTGCAAGCTGTGCAAACAATCCTGCACATAAAATATCCCAGCCTCATTCGTGTGAACAGCCTCATAATCTTCCCCCCCAAAATCATTGGAATAGACTGCCACTTTGGGTACCGCCGACAGCCGGCTAATCGCCATCAGCATAATATCCATTTTCTTTTTTTCCACATGAACACCTCCTTGCACACTAAAATTCTTCAATTACTGGTATTTACGGAATCTAACAAAACGAAAATCCGAAACCCTGTGCACCCCGCCGTTTTTATCAACTTCTTCCGTTACCTCTCTGCGGCTGCATGCTGCAACAACCGTAACCCCCGCCTGCAGAATACGCTGGATCACCGCATAGCAAAGAGTGAATTCACCTTGGCACAAAACAGCCTTTGGCTGCAATGCCAAAATCTTTTTCGTCTCTGCTTCTGCCAAATCCAAAATTCCCTGCTCGTCCAAATCCTCCCGCACAACCGGAAAATGCAGATCCTGCACCTCGCCATATTCTGCCGCCGCCCGAAGCTGTGCTTCTGACCATGCCGCCGACGGGTGATTCGTATAATTTACAAACACCACATACTCACCATGCCCTTCCATGCCCATAGACCTATACACACATTTAGTATTCCACACACAAAAGAAAAAACCTTCTAACCCCTGCCTAGCCGTTTTGCAAAAATTTTGGCATTATAACGCCATTGTTCAAGAAAATGCCATAAGCATTTTCCCTCCAATTTACGTTTCAACGAAGCGGGAGATATGCTCA
>JAZLHW010000123.1:0-4153 GCA_045617105.1 Selenomonadaceae bacterium
ATCCTTTTGTCCACGAAAGTTTGTGACAACCCACCCCCATTTTTGGCAGTTTTTTCGGTTGTCACGCATCAACAACTAGAGTGTACCATCTTCCCTGTTTCCTGTCAAGAAAAAGCACCCTCCCTCGAAAGGAAAGGTGCCTCCACAAGAATTTCTATCCTAATTACATTTCTGCTCTGCAATGAAGTGTATTTCTTCTAAATTTTTAATGAAACTCTTTTTCGTTTCCTGCCGTCAGCCTATGCTTTCAGCAAAGCTCCATTTGCCGTCTCCCAAAAGCTCCAGCCTGCAATTATGCTTGGAGATCAGCGTGGAACGATGCGCCACACTCACCATGCTGAGGTTCGGCAGCTCACTGCGAAGAAGCTCGTACATTTCATGCTCCTTTGGTTCATCCAGAGCAGAAGTTGCCTCATCAAGAAACACCCAGTCGGGACGCACCAAAAGCACCCTTGCAAATGCCAGCCGCTGCTGTTCTCCCAAAGAAAGGATCCTGCTCCAATCGTCCGTTTGCTCCAGCTTTTGGGCAAACTCCGGAAGTCCCACCTTCGCCAGCACCTGCTTCAGCTCCTCATCGGGAAGTGCCTCCTCCAGCGGATAGCAAAGTGCCATGCGAAGCGTCCCCAGCGGCAGGTACGGTCGCTGCGGAAGGAACAGGAAGCCATCCCCTTTCCTATGGCTGATCTCCCCGTTTCCATACGGCCAAATTCCCGCAAGCGTCCGAAGGAGGGTACTCTTTCCGCAGCCAGAGGCGCCTGTCACCAAAAGCCTGCTGCCGCTTGGCAGTTTCACACTGCAATCCTCCAGCAGCTTTCTGTCATCAGGGAGCTGCACATCCAAATGCTCCAGCCAAAGCCCCTGCTCCTCCATCTCGCTTTCCTTTACTCCGTTCTTCACCTGCTGGACATCGTTCATGTGCTGTGTAAAGGTCGCAAGTCGGCGGTTGACGGAGGACAGCTCCGCAATCACATCATAAGTAGTAACAAAATAGGAAAGTGCATCCTGTACCCGCCCAAAGGCAGAAAATGCCTGCATCAGTCCGCCAAGCGCCATCGTCCCCTGAAAATAAAGCGGCGAAGCAAGGATCAAAGGAAGAATACATGCCAGCTGGCCATAGCCATTCACATAATAATTCAAGGTTCTCGTCTTTTTGATCAATTTCCAATAGTTATTGACCGCACAGGAAAAACGCTGCAAAAAACCTGCATGTTCCGAAGCTTCCCCGTGATAAAAGGCAACGCTTTCGCTGTTCTCCCGCACACGCATCATATTAAAACGGAAGTCTGCCTCATAACGCTGCTGATCGAAATTAAGCCCAATCAAGCGCCGTCCAACCAAATGCGCAAACACTGTGCCTGCCAGAGAATAAAGGAGAGAAAACCAGAACATATATCCGTAGATCTCGAACGAATAGCTTCCAAGCGGCACAGTGATCACACCCGACAAATTCCAAAGAATGACAGCAAACGCCGCCAGAGTCGTCATTTCCTTCACAAGGCCGATCAAGAGAGGAAGCGTCAGAGATGAAAATTTATCAATATCCTCCGAAATACGCTGGTCCGGATTGTCGGTATCCGTCCCTATTACCTGCATGCGGTAATAGGACTGATCCTCCATCCAATGTGCCAAATACTTGTTGGTCATCCAAATGCGCCACTTGAGTTGCAAGGACTGCCGCAGGTAGATCGCATAGGTCACGATAAAGATATGCAGGCCTGCGATCAGGCTGAATTTCCCGACCAGCGGCCAAAAAAGATCCTTCTCATAATTTTGCAGGGCATTGTAAAATTCGCTGTACCATGTATTCAGCTCCACCAAAAGATACACATCAAAAACCGACATGCCAAGCACTGCAACCAGCAGCCCACGCGCCTTCCACTTTTCCTCCGAATTCCAGTAGCCCTTGAACAGATTCCAAAAGGCTCTCAAGAAGCTTCCTCCCATAACCCCACTCCTTACAAAAATTTTCTCAAAAATACAAGGATGCCGCAAAGCACGGGCATCCTTGTCAGCGAATCACCAATGATATTTCTCACCGCGATTGATCTTGAACGAACGGTAGATCTGCTCAATCAGCAGAAGGCGGACCATTTGATGTGTGAAGGTCATTTTCGAAAAACTCAACCGCATATCCGCCTGCCTTCGCACCTCCTCAGAAAGCCCAAATGCCCCTCCGATCAAGAACGTAATATGGCTCCTTCCGCAAAGCCCCAGCTCCGAGATCTTCGCCGCCAGCTCCTCCGAGGAAAGCGCCTTCCCAAAAACATCCAGCACAAAAAGATAGCTTCCCTCCGGAACTTGGCGCAGAAGCCTTTCGCCCTCCTGCCTGAGTACCTTTTCCTTCTCCACAGGTGAAGGATTTTCCAGCATTTTTTCCTCATGGATCTCACGAAACTCCACCTGCGCAAAAGGCTTCATCCGTTTCATAAACTCCGCAATGCCTTCGTTCAAATAAGCTTCCTTTATCCTTCCTGCGGCAACGATCGTAATTTTCATCGAGCCTCCTGCGGCATTTCTTCCAAAGTAACCTCAACCGACTTCTTATCTCCATCACGCTCATAAACGATCGTCATCTTTGCACCGACCTCAGCATCTGCAATCTCATTTTTCAGCTCCATGACAGAATTGACTTCCTTTTCGTTGACCTTCAGGATAACGTCTCCACGCTGCAAGCCTGCCTTTCCTGCTGGAGCATCGAGACTGACACGGTACACATAAACACCCTTATCAATGTTGAGCTGGTATCCGTAGCGAGCCGCTGTTTCCTTGTCAAAGATGGTAACACCAAGATACGGACGGGCAACATATCCCTTGCTCATCAGCTCCTCCACAACCGTACGCACCGTGTTGATAGGAATGGCAAAGCCCATGCCCTCAACACCATTTGCAGCAAGCTTTGCACTGTTGATGCCAATGACCAAGCCATCTGCATTCACAAGAGCACCGCCCGAATTGCCCGGATTGATCGCCGCATCCGTCTGCAAAAGCTTTACCCTGCGGTCGCTCAGCTCCAGCGTCCGATTGAGTGCGCTGATCACACCAGCCGTAACGCTCCCCTTGAACTCAAGCCCCATCGGATTGCCTATAGCAATAGCCGGCTCACCGACCACTGCCTCGTCCGAATTGCCAAATGCCGCCGCCGGCAGGTCGTTTTCCTCCACCTTGACCACGGCAATATCTGTCAGGGCATCCGCCCCTACGAGCTTGCCCTTGACACTGCGCCCATCTGCCAACGAAACGATCAGCTCCTTGGCACCTTCAATGACATGATTGTTCGTAACGATATAACCATCCGAACGGAAGATCACACCAGAGCCGCAGCCCTCCGTCTGTACGGGATGATTAAACCAGTCCCTTGCAATGGTTTTATTCGTGATACCGACCACCGCAGGGCCAACGCTCTTTGCTGCACGCACGACCGGCGTATCCCTTGCATCCGACAGCTTTGCCGCAGAAACCGCAGACGAAGCCGAGGAAGAAGGGATTCCCTCCGACTGGCTTTCACCGGCTGCCCCAAAAGAACATCCTGAAAAATACACGGCACCCATGACCGCAAAGGCTGCCGCAAGCATTGCACCGCCCTTCCAGCGTCTTTTTCCACTACCAAACATAACAAAAACCTCCTTAACTCCAAAGGCTGGCCGCCTCTGTCTGCGATGTCATCTCTATACTGATCTGGATTCCTTGCTGTTCCAAAATCTTCTGCACCGTATTCCTTGCAACCGACGGTCGATTGTTTTCTTCCGAGAGATGTGCGAGAAACACCGTCTTGGGACGTTTTTTGAGCCTTGCCAAAGCCCATGCCGCCTCACTGTTTGCCAAATGCCCTTGATTGGATAAGATCCTGCGTTTCAATGCCCAAGGATACGATCCGTTCTTCAAAATCTCTGGATCGTGATTCGCCTCCAGCACCATCACATCTGCATCCTCCAATGCCGACTGCACTGAACTCGTGACAAACCCAAGGTCAGTTGCCACCGTACAATTCTCGGAGCCTCGTATCCTATAGCCCACAGGCTCTGCCGCATCATGCGGAATCGAAAACGGCTCAACCATGACGTTTCCCAACCGAAAGGGTTCCGAGATCCTATGCAGGCACTCCTTGGGAACTCGGCTTGCGCAAGACATGCTCCGAAACGTCCCCTGCGTCCCA
>JAZLHW010000124.1:0-10165 GCA_045617105.1 Selenomonadaceae bacterium
TGTAAGTGGGGGAAAGCCAAATTTTAACAAGCGGTGAGCATATCTCCCGCTTCGTTGAAACGCAAATTGGAGGGAAAATGCTTACGGCATTTTCTTGAACAATGGCGTTATAATAGAAAGATAGGCTGTAAGGGAGGAATATGGTATGGGAAGGATCTATGAGAGTGTCGTGGAGCTGATCGGCGGCACACCGCTGATGAAGGCAAGGAATTTTATGAGGACGTGTGACCTTCATGCGAATATTCTCGTGAAGCTGGAGTGTTTCAACCCAGCAGGAAGTGCAAAGGACCGTGTGGCAAAGTCGATGCTTGAAGCGGCAGAGGCAGAAGGGCGGCTGAAGCCTGGCGATGTGGTCGTGGAGCCAACGAGCGGCAATACGGGAATCGGGCTTGCCTGTGTGGCTGCGGCACGCGGTTATCGTACCATTTTGACGATGCCGGATACGATGAGCATGGAGAGAAGAAATCTTTTGAAGGCTTTTGGGGCAGAGCTTGTCCTGACAGACGGGGCGCTCGGTATGCAGGGAGCTGTTGATAAGGCAGAAGAGCTGGTAAAAATTATGCCAAATGCGGTTCTTCCGTCCCAGTTCACGAATCCTGCCAATCCTTTGGCACATGAGAGGACAACAGGCCCTGAGATCTGGGAGGACACGGAGGGCAAGGTGGATGCGTTTATTGCAACGGTTGGTACGGGCGGCACATTGACAGGTACGGGAAGGTATCTGCGCTCGAAGAACCCGAACGTGAAGCTCATCGCTGTAGAGCCTGCCTCGTCTCCTCTTTTGAGCAAGGGGTATGCAGGTGCGCACAAGATTCAGGGTATCGGGGCGAATTTCATTCCTGAGACACTGGATACAAGCCTTTATGATGAGGTTATGGCGGTTCGGGACGAGGAAGCGTTCCGTTATGGGAAGAGCTTTTCACAGGCAGAGGGTATCTTGGTCGGTATTTCTTCCGGTGCGGCGCTTGCTGCTGCGGTACTTTTGGCACAGCGTCCGGATTTTGCAGGGCGAAATATCGTAGTGCTGCTGACGGATAGCGGGGAACGTTATTTGTCTACGGAGCTGTTTTCAGATTGACTTTTGAATCTTTTATCTTTTTGACTTTTATTGTGTCGGTGAAGCGGAGGAATTTTTGTGCAGGTGGTTGTTGTGGGAGCGGGGAAGCTTGGCTATAGTATCGCGGAGCTTCTTTCGCAGGAGCAGATGGACGTGACACTCATTGATCAGGTGGATAGCCAGCTGGAAGCGGCAAGGCATACGCTGGACGTTTTGACCATCTGTGCCAATGGAGCGAGTCCCATCACGATGAATGAGCCAGATGTGAGAAATGCGGATATCTTGATCGCTGTGACGGCTACGGACGAGGTAAATATGGTCGCTTGTATTCTTGCGAAGAAGCACGGGATCAAGCATACGGTGGCGAGGATCCGTGACATGCAGTTTATGTCGGAGGCAAAGGATTATCTTAAAGAGAATTTTGATATTGACCTTATGTTGAATCCGGAGATGATTACGGCCTATGAGATCAATCGTATTTTGATGACACCTGCCGCCTTGAATGTCGAGGATTTTGCACAGGGAAAGGTACGTCTTTTTGAGACGAGGATCCATCATGATTCGGCACTTCTTGGGATCTCGCTTAAGAATCTCAATCTGCCGGAGGGCGTGCTTGCCGCTATGATATCTCGTTCACACCGCATGATCATTCCGCATGGCGATGATATGTTTCAGGTACATGATAATGCTTATTTTGTCGGTATACCGGAGCAGATCGAGAAGTTCAGCCAGAAGTTGGTGCATCGTTCGGCAACGAAGGTACGGCATGTCATGATCATTGGGGCAGGCAGGACAGGACGGGTGCTGGCAAAGCTTTTGGATGCACAAAAGGTTCGTGTTAAGGTTATTGACAAGGATGAGGCACGCTGCCGCATGATTGCGGAGCAGATGACGGATGGTATCGCCATTTGCGGAGACGGCACGGACATGGATCTCTTGCTGGAGGAAGGCATAAAAAGTGCGGATGTGGTGATCTGCTTGACGGAGGATGACAAGCTGAACCTGATGATGGCACTTCTTGCCAAGCATCAAAATGCAAAAAAGACGATTGTGAGAGTTTCGCGTGTGGAATATATGGATCTGATGGAAAAGGTCGGCGTGGATGTTGCTGTGTCTGGGAGGCTTTTGTCTGCAAGCAGTGTGCTTGCCTTTGCACGAAGGGGCGGTGTCGTTTCGGTATCGCTTTTGGAGGGGGCGAAGGCAGAGGCAATGGAGGTTATCGTTCAAAGCGGTGCTCCTGTTGCAAACAAGAGGCTGATGGACGTGGCTCTGCCGAAGGAGTGTCTGGTCAGTGCTTATGTGCGTGATGGAAAGGCATATATCCCACGAGGAGATACGGTGCTTTTGCCGGGTGATCGGACGATATTGGTTTTGCAGGTGAAGGCAGCGCAGAAGGTCATGAAATATTTTCAGGAGTAAATGCCACGATGAATGTTCCGGTGATGATGTATTTGATGAGCTGGGTTCCTATGGTGATGGGGGCGGCTCTTTTAATTCCTTTTGTTTATGCGTGTTCCATTGCGGACAGCACAGCATGGATGTATCTTGCTTTGGCAGGCGGTATGGGGGCTTTGGGCGGAAGCTTGTTTTATGCGGGGAGAACTCACAAGCAGTATGTGTCCTTGCGTGAGGCGGCTCTCTTTACCTTCCTGCTTTGGGTTTGGATGTGCTTTCTTGGAATCTTCCCATATTACTGCACGGGGACGCTGAATCTGGCAGAAGCTTTTTTGGAATCGGTGTGTACGGCAACGACAACAGGATTTACGCTTCTGCTTTACTATAATGACATGTATTCCCCTATTCTGCTTTGGCATGCTGTATTTGGCTGGGTGGGCGGATTGGCGTTTCTTGTGATGGTGGTAACGGTGCTTCCCATTGTCAGCGGCTGCTTTGGCTTGAAGCTTGCTTTTCGCAAAACGATGTCGTTCAGCTTTATGCTGAAACAAATGGGGTCGGTGGCAAGGCAGGTAACAGGTGCTTATGCTGCTTTGACGGGGATCGCCTTGTTTTTGTTTTGGTTGGTGGGGCTTGGGGGCTGCGATATATGGAAGGCGGCTCTTTTGACCGTATCAACGACGGGTGCAAGAGACTTGTATGTTTTGCAGGATTCCGAAAAGATCTTTTGGGCAGAGATGGTAATCTTTTTCTTGATGGTGCTTTCTTGCGGAAATGTATTGCGGTATTGGCGAACTGTTCAACGGAAGGAATTTTCGGATTTTTACAGAAATGCAGAGATCAAGGTGTTTATATTCTTTAGTTTGGCACTTGGCGTGATTATTGGTCTGCATCTTTGGTGCCATGGGGAATTTGGCTTTGCGGAAGCTTTGAGGCAGGCATTTTTTCACACCTTTTCTTTTTCGAGTACTATGGGATATGAGATATCCGATGTTTCCGAGTGGCCGGATTTTGACAGGCTTCTCTTATTGCTTGCAGGCTTTGTTGGGGGGTGCTTGGGTTCTCCGACAGGAGGACTGAAGGTCATACGGTTTATTGTTCTCTTTAAGCTGATGGCAGTTGAGGCAAAGCGCGCACTTCATCCGCACATGGTCTCCTCTGTTATTGTTGGGGGAAGTGCTGTGCCGCCTGCCTTGGTGGGCCGTATTTTGAGCTTTTTCTTTTTGTATGTCCTCACATTTTTTTGCTTTGCTATGGTGCTTTCCTTGTCGGGGCTTTCGATGGCAGATGCGGTCAGTGTGGCAGTCGCTGGATTTACGACTGTCGGCAATACGGTTGGGTTTACAGGGGACGTTGCATTTCTGGATATGCCCGTGCCGATCCAGCTGTCTATAGGATTGTTCATGATTCTTGGACGTATCGAGATCTTTGCGTTCTTGGTTCTTGCGCAGATTTCTTCCGATGTGGTTCGGAAAAAGTGGTAGGAGGGCATCATGAATTTCAAGTTGATCATTTATGTGCTTAGTACGATGTCACTGACTGCCGGGGCGGCACTTGTTCCTCCATTGGTGCTTGCTAAATATTATGGTGAGCCAACGGGCGGTGCGGATTTTTTGGTGTCCATTCTGATTTGCCTTTTGGTATCGTTTGAGCTGCGCAGCAGCGGTGAGATCAATGTGGATGATGTTCCCTCGCTTCGGGAGGGGATCGCTATTACAGGGCTTGGCTGGCTGATGCTTTCTGTTCTTGGTATGCTGCCCTATTTTTTGAGCGGTTACATGCAGCCGTTGGATTGCTTCGTGGAATCTGTGTCGGGGTTTACGGGAACTGGTGCAACGGTGGTAGCGGATCTGGAGATCTTCCCGCGCAGTATTTTGCTGTGGCGCAGCTTGACGAACTGGATCGGCGGGCTTGGCATTATCGTTATCTTCATGGCAATTCTGCCGCAGATGAAGCGAGGGGCGATGTACATGTTTCAGGCGGAGGCGACTGGCCCTACGAAGGATAGGCAGCTTCCGCAGATCCGCAACAATGCCAAGGCTCTTTTTGGGATATATGTCTTTTTTACATGTTCCTGCATGTGTGCTTACATGCTGTTCGGGCTGGGGTGGTTTGAGGCATTGAACCATGCACTTTCCACGATTGCAACGGGCGGTTTTTCTATTTATAATGACGGCGTAAATTTTTATCATAATCCGGGCTTGGAATTTTGCATGGTGTTTTTCATGATTCTTTCGAGCGGCAGTTTTGCGATGTATCTGTTGGCTTTCCGCAGCGGTACATGGGTGATTTGGAAGAATACGGAATTTCGTGTGTTTTTGATGATTTTGGGAACGGCGACTGTGCTGATCGTTGTGGATCTGCTGATAGAAATGAAGATGGATTGGCTGGAGGCTCTCCGCTATACGGTGTTTCATGTTGCCTCGCTTTCCTCTACGACAGCATTTGTGACGTATGATTTTGCATCGTGGCCAGGTTTTTCCAAGGGAGTTTTGCTGATTCTGATGTTTATTGGCGGCTGTGCCGGTTCTACCTCTGGCGGATTGAAGGTATCGAGGATCGTTCTCCTGCTGAAAATGGTGGAATCTATTGTATGGCAGAAGCTGCATCCGCAGATGATCTATCATGTAAAGCTGAATGGGCGTCCGGTTCCCGATGAGGTTCTTTATTCGGCAGGAAGGTTTTTCTTTGCGTACTTGATGATCGACATTCTCTTTGCGATCTGGATGACCTTTGACGGCGTTCCGTTTGTGGAGGCAGTCAGTGTAGCCATTTCCACAATGGGAAATGTCGGCCCCGGGTTTGGGCTGGACGGAGCAATGAGTACCTATGCCCTGCTGCCCACCTTCAGCAAGGTGGGTGCCTGCATCGTCATGATTTTGGGCAGATTGGAGATCTTTACCGTGATAGCTCTTCTGATGCCTGAATTTTGGAGACAGAGCAAGGGCTGGTAAACGTGCAGGGGAATCTCTTTTCTGTATTTTATTTTTGGCTTTGGCAGGGAAAATGCATGACTATGGAGAAATAAAGAAAAATGTGGAGTATCTGCGTTTCGTTATAGAATGATAATCAGAATTTATGGTGTAAATACATATCATAAATTTTGATTTTCGAGACAGGAAAGCGTATAATGAAGGGCGAGCCATGAAGGGGTTTCACGCAGCAATGGCGGGGAATCCTTTGAGATATTGTCAGGGATAGCTGGCAGAGGAGGTACGAAAGTGGAGAAACGGGAGAGTATGTTAGATCTGTATCTCAAAAAAGGTCTGAGCCGCCGCAGCTTTATTAAGGGCTGCGTAGCACTTACAACGCTTATGGGCCTTAGCACGGATATGGTATCGAAGGTCGTGGAGGCTGCTGAGAAGAAGCCGCTTCCGGTAGTTATTTGGATTCATGGGCATGAGTGCACAGGCTGCGATGAGTCCTTCATTCGTTCGGGTGCGCCGCTTACGTCAGATGTCGTTCTCAATCAGATCGCACTGGAGTATGATCATCTTTTGAGTGCTGCTTGCGGTGAGCCTTTTGAGGCACATCTTGAGGAAACGATCCAGAAGTACAAGGGACAGTATATTTTGGCAGTCGAGGGTGCTGTCTGCACGAAGGACAATGGTATTTACTGCATGTCCGGCGGTCATACCTTTACGCATCTTTTGAAACATGCGGCAGAAAATGCTGCTGCGATCATTGCTTATGGTACCTGTGCTGTATCGGGCGGGATTCAGGCTGCAAAGCCCAATCCGACAGGTTCCTCCGGCATCAGTATGTTTGTTGGGCGCAAGCCGCTTGTCAATGTGCCTGGCTGTCCGCCGATCCCAGAGGTCATGACGGGCGTTATCATGCATTTGGCGCTTTTTGGGCAGCTTCCGCCGCTTGATAATGAGGGCCGTCCAAAGCAGTTCTATGGGAATCGTATTCATGATACCTGCTATCGCCGTCCGTTCTTTGATGCAGGAATGTTTGCAGAGCGCTTTGATGATGCAGGGGCAAAGGCTGGCTGGTGCTTGTACAAGCTGGGCTGCCGTGGACCTGAGACGTATAATTCCTGCGGCAATTTGCGCTGGTTCCAGGGCATGAGCTATCCTGTTCAGTCCGGCGCGCCATGCATTGGCTGTGCGAATGCGCATTTTTGGGATGAGGATCCGATGACGGATCGTATGCCGGATTTTGGGCCTTTGGGTGACGTAGACAAGATCGGTGCAGCCTTGGGCGTTGCAACTGCTTTGGGCGTTGCAGGACATGGGGCGGCCAGTGTCGTCCAGAAGAAAAAGCGTGACGAGGCTGAGGCAAAAGAGAAGAATAGAGAGCAGGTGAACAAGTAAATGAAGCATGTAGTAGTAGATCCGATTACGAGAATCGAGGGGCATCTGCGTGTTGAGGTTTCGGTGGACGAAGGCTCGGGGCAGGTAACGGATGCCGTTTCCAGCGGCACGGCATGGCGCGGGCTTGAGCTGGTTATGAAGAATCGCGATCCTAGGGATGCATGGGCATATATTCAGCGTATCTGCGGTGTTTGTACGACAGCACATGCACTTGCATCGCTTCGTGCAGTCGAGGATGCGCTTGGCATCAAGATCCCGAAGAATGCGAACTATATCCGCAATATCATGGCGGCAACTCTCACAGTGCAGGATCATATCGTTCATTTCTACCATTTGCATGCATTGGATTGGGTGAGTCCCGTGGAGGCACTTGCAGCCGATCCAATCGCTACGGCAAATTTGCAGAATACGGTGCTTGGGACGTACAAGCTCCCATTTGCCGCACCGGATACGAGCAGCACGGAGGCATATCCGCATGATTTCCCAGCAGCTACGCCGCAATATTTTGCAGCTATCAAGGATAAGGTAAAGGCTATCGTGGAAAGCGGACAGCTTGGTATCTTTGCTGCGCAGTGGTGGGATCATCCCGATTACAAGCTGCTTCCGCCGGAGGTTCATCTCATGGCAGTGGCACATTACCTTGAAATGCTTGATAAACAGAGGGAATTGGTAACGCCGCATGTCGTTTTTGGCGGCAAGAATCCGCATCCGCATTATGTGGTGGGCGGCATGCCTTGTTCCATTTCTATGGAGGACGGCAATTCTCCGATCAATGCGGCTCGGTTGGATATCGTGGATCGCGCGATCAATATGGGACGCACGTTGGTAAACAATTATTACCTGCCGGATCTTTTGGCTATTGGAGCTGCTTATGTCAAGGCCGGCAAGGTCGATGGCGGCGGTCTGGCAAAGACTCGTGTCTTGGGCTATGGCTGCTATCCGGTAGAGCCGTTCAGCGGTACGGCAAATGGAGATTTCTTCAACAACTTGCTCATTCGGTGCAATGGTGTGGTCGAGAACTTCGGCAGCGGTGTCATGAATGCGAAATACACGGAGGTCAAGGGAGAGGACGTTTCTTCTCAGGATGGCTTTACGGAAAGTGTCGAGCATGCTTGGTATAAGTATGCAGGCGGTGACAGCAAGGAGATCCATCCTTGGGAGGGCGAGACAGAGCCTTCCTTTACGGGACCGAAGGTCGGTACGCCGACGGAGTGGCAGGAACTCAACGAGCAGGGCAAGTATTCTTGGCTCAAGACACCAAAATGGCGCGGCAAGGTCTGCGAGGTTGGTCCTTTGGCTCGTTACATCATTATTTATACGAAGGCAAAACAAGGTCTGCTGCCTGATATGACTTGGGCAGAAAAGATGATGATCGACCAGATCGAGGCGGTATCCAATGTGCTTGGGCTTGCGCCGGAGGTTTGGCTCCCGACAATGGTTGGACGCACGGCGGCTCGCGCACTGGATTGCCAGCTGAATGCGGAGATCAACAAGTTCTTCTTTGATAAATTGATTGCAAATATCAAGAGCGGCGATACGAAGGTCGCAAACTCTGATAAGTGGGATCCAAGCTCTTGGCCGGAAAACTGCAAAGGTGTTGGTCTTTATGAGGCACCGCGCGGCGCACTTTCCCACTGGATCGTTATCAAGAATGGCAAGACGGACAACTATCAGTGCGTAGTCCCGACAACTTGGAATGCTTGCCCAAGAGACGACAAGGCAGGCCATGGCGCTTATGAGCTTGCTATGATGGATACCAAGGTGCAGATCGCCGACAAGCCGCTTGAGATCGCCAAGGTGATCCGTTCCTTTGACCCATGCATGGCATGTGCAACACATATGTTCAATGCCAACGGTGAACGTATTCAGGTCATCACGACGGATCCGTATTCCGGAACGAGAGTAGAGAAGTGATATTGAGAAAGGAACTATGATATGAAAGAAGTAATTCGCAGGGAATACTACCTGTTCAGTCCCTGGCTGCGGATCTTTCATTGGATTATGGTTGTCTGCATCATCGCTCTTTTTGCAACGGGACTGATGATTACAAAGCCGTGGATCATTTATTCCGTTGAGCCGACCTTTAGCGGCATGACGGTGGACAATATCCGCAATATCCATTTCCTTGCAGCCTTTTTGTTCTGCGCGTCCTTTATTCTGCGAATCTACGGATTCATCGTGAACAAGGGCGATCGTCTTTTCCCACGCGTATGGGAAGGACACTTCTACGCAGAAACGGTAGATGTTGCGCTTCACTACATGCTTTTGAAGGCAAAACATGCATCGTTTCTTCGCAATCCATTGGCTCGCATGTCTTATGCGGGGCTTTACTTCCTCGTTGCTGTGGAGATCCTGACGGGATTTGCTATGTACTACATGACGGATCCGTCCGCTATCGGAGGTACACTCTTTGGCTGGGTGATCACCTTGCTTGGCGGCGAATACATGACACATTTTGTTCATCATGTTGCGGCATGGGCGATTATCCTCTTTGCGATTGGTCATTTCTACATGGTCATTCGCGCGGAATTCATGGAGGGCGAGAGCGAGGTTTCCAGTATGTTCTCTGGGAGCAAGATCTTGGCGCATGAACCGAAGGATGCTTGCGAGGTAGAAAAGACGGATCGTTTTTGAGATAGGGAGGTGAAGGCATGTGCAAAGAATGTGGCTGCGGTGAAACGAACGGAAACAACCGCCTGCAGTTTTGTGCCAAGGGCTATACGGCAGAGAGTGCAAAGACAGTCGAAAAGGCGCTTCTCGGATTGCCGGGCGTGCTTTATGTACATATCCATGCGCATGACGGTGAGACTACCATCGATTACAATCCTGCCAAAACAAAGCTGATGGATCTATTGAAGATCTTTGAGGAAAACGAGGTAGAAGCATCCATTTGATGTCGAAGCAGCTATCCTGATTGGGTGGCTGCTTTTTTGTTGCACATTTCAAAGTAAGATCAAAAATGAGTGGAATATAGAATGGAAAAACGGTTGTTTACGGGCATATTAAAAAAGTTAAAAAAGGCTATTGACAGAGAAGGCAAATGCGTGTAACATAATACAAGTCGCTGCGAGGTGGCAGGCTTGAGAGAAGGGTTCACGGCATGGCAGCCAGTACTTCCTCAGCCGGTTCGGGCAGACAGGGAGTGAAAAAGTCCTTGACAAAGAAAGCCTGATGAGATATACTAAACAAGTCGCTTGAACGAAGCGGGGCTTCGGAAAAGCAGATGTTCCTTGAAAACTAAACAATACAGAATACATCATGCAAACTGTATGATAAGCCAGATGTTAAAAGACATCGATTGGTTATAACACATAAGCAATCGGCAATTTCTTTATAGAAACTAAGGTTTCCGGCAAAATGATAATTGAGAGCCATTCAGGCTGCTTCAATAAAT
>JAZLHW010000125.1:0-9494 GCA_045617105.1 Selenomonadaceae bacterium
TCTATGCGAATGGGACGTACCGTGGAGAGGATTCCGTGGGAAGGCTGATGCATGACTTCTTCTGCACAAAAGCAGACGAAATGAACTATGGCGTGCTTGCCCAAAGAGTACGGCAGCTTAAGGAAACGGAGAAAGGAGAGGTGACCATGTGCAGGGCATTTGAAGAAGAACGTGCAGAAGGACGTGCAGAAGGACGTGCGGAAGGCATCAAGCAAGAGCGAGAGAGCAATATTATCAATATGTTAAAGGAAAAGCTGCAGCCAAGCATGGTTGCGAGGATTACGCAGATGACGGTGGAGGAGGTAACGGCACTCGGCAAGCAAGCAGGGGTGCTGTAAACGAATAGGTGATTTTACCGCTGGCGGTTTTTTTTGAAGAAAATGCTGGTTGCATTTTCTTGATGGAGGGCGTTATAATAAAAAAATCGCTTGCCTTTTCAGGACAGACAAGATTTTTCTTGTCTGTTTTCTTTTGAGGCAGAGATTTTTAAGGAAGAAATTGCAGAAAATGGAGGATAGCATGGATCTATTATTTCCTTCTCTGGGGCTGTATGCCTTGGGGATGCTGGCGATGCTGTGTCCCAAGCGCATGAAGATGACGGCGCATTATGCGGGTATGCTGCTTGCAGCTGCCGGCAGCGTACTTTTGACTGGGGCATCGGCTTTTTATTTGTGTGATGGAAGTCTGGGCACTGTGAAGCTTTGCTCGCTGGGACAGTATTCCTTGGCGGCTGACAGCTGGAGTGCGGCATTTTTGCTCTTGCTGGGATTGGCAGGCGTTGCGACCAGTATTTACGGCATTGATTATGCGAAGGCATATAGAGAACAGCGGATCTGCGTTTTGAGCGGATTATGGAATTTTTTTCTTTTGTCGATGGCAGGTGTGCTTTTGGCGGCGGACGCATTGACGTTCCTTGTGTTTTGGGAAATCATGGCGTTGGTCAGCTTCCTGCTGGTGAACCATGAGAGTGCCAAGAAGCTGACCGCTAAGGCAGCTTATCAGTACATGGTCATGACGCATCTTGGGACGGGGGCTGTTTTCGTTGCCTTTTTCCTGTTGGCAAGCGGGGCGGACAGCCTTTCGTTTGCTTCGCTTTCAGCAAGTACCGTGTCGGCTGAGGTGAGGACGGCTGTTTTTGCTGCCGCTTTTTTGGGCTTTGCATTGAAGTCGGGACTGATGCCTCTGCATGTATGGCTTCCTGTGGCACATCCTGCGGCACCGAGCCATGTTTCGGCACTGATGAGCGGTGTTATGCTCAAAATGGCAGTATATGGCATGGGACGTTTTCTTTTTGACTTTTTGGGGAGCGTTGCTCTGTGGCAGGGGCTGTTGGTCATGTTCTGCGGTTTGCTTTCGGCATTTCTTGGCGTTCTTTATGCCTGCATGGAAAAGGATATGAAGCGTTCTTTGGCATACTCCTCGGTAGAGAATATGGGAATTATTTTTGCGGCATTTGGCTGCGGTATGGTTTTGCAGTCGCTGGGTGCTCCTCAGTTTGCGGCGCTTGCGTTTACAGCGGTCTTGGTTCATTCTTTCAGCCATAGTATGATGAAGTCCCTTCTTTTCATGAGTGCGGGGGCAGTTATGCATGCGACAGGCTCCAAGAATTTGGAACAGCTTGGTGCGCTTGCGAGGTACATGCCTGTGACAGCACTTTTTACGTTGGTTGGTGCCATGTCGCTTTCTTCGCTGCCTTTCACGAGCGGATTGGTCGGTGAGTGGATGGTGCTCCAGAGTATGATGGCATTGGCATGGCAGGCAGGAACGCAGGGATGGAAGCTGATCGTTATTTTGGCATTTGTCCTTTTGGGGCTTACGGGGGCTTTGGCACTTGGCTGTTTTGTCCGTATGTACGGCGTTGCTTTTCTTGGACGTGCTCGCTCCAAAATCGTCCAGAAGGCAAAGGATGCCCCGTTTTTCATGAAGGCGGGCATGGGATTAGAGGCTGTTGGCATTTTGCTTTTTGGACTCTTTCCTGCACCTATTGTGGAACTGCTGAAGGGCAAGGCAGGAAGGCTGTATGCTGTAGATCTGTTTCAGCCGCTGCCGCTCTTTTTGCTCCTGCTCGTGCTGGGGCTTTTGATGAAGCTTCTTCTTTCCGGCAGGACGGTGACGGAGGAAAGGGATATTACATGGAATTGCGGAACGGTTCCGACGAGAAGGCAGCAATATTCGGCAACGGGCTTCACGAAGCCTTTGCGCAGAGCCTTTGACATGATTTTGAAGCCAAGGAAGGAAAGAGTGTTCCTTCAGAAAGAAAATCGTTATTTCGGCAGTCAGGCGGTATATCAGTTTTACCTGCCGGATAGGTTCAAGGAAAAGCTGTATCATCCTGTGGAAACGGTGATGATCCGTGCTGCCTCTATGATCCGTACTGTGCAGCAGGGCAGTGTGCGCCTTTATATTGGCTATACGATGGCGGCAATGATCGCTGTCCTTGTTTTGGGGGTGAGATGATGGACTGGCTTGCAGAAAATATGGGACTGAATCTTTTGCAGGCGGTGGGGCTTCTCGTTTGTTCTCCTCTTGTGGCAGGGATCATCAACAAGACGAAGGCTTTTTTGCAGAAGCGGCAGGGAGCTTCCGTGTTCCAAGAGTATTTTGACCTTTGGAAGTGGTGGAGAAAGCCGACCATTTTGACGAAGTATACGAGCTGGATCTTTTTGGCGGCTCCTGTCATTTATTTTTTGACGAGCTTTTTGGCAGCCATGATGGTGCCGAGACTTTTGGCAGGAGGCTTTGGCTGGGGAGATGCGTTCGTGTTCGTTTATATTTTGGCATTGGGGCGGTTCTTTATGACGCTTTCCTCGCTGGATTCGGCAACGGCATTTGGCGGTATGGGAGGTTCAAGGGAGATCTATATTTCGGTGCTTGCAGAGCCTGCGATCATGCTGTCGGTGCTTGTGAATGCGATGCGCTATCATTCTACGTTTCTTTCGCAGATGGCCATAGATTATGACAGCTTTTATTTTACAGTGCCGGCGGTGCTTTCCTGCGTGGCGTTTTTTCTTGTGATCTTGGCAGAAAATTGCCGGCTTCCCGTGGACAATCCAGATACGCATTTGGAGCTTACTATGATTCATGAGGGCATGACGCTGGAATATTCGGGCAGATATTTGACACTCATTCACTTGGGGAGCATGCTGAAATTGTTTGTGTTCCTTCATCTTTTTTCAGCGCTTTACCTGCCGATTGCACTTCCTGCCGTGCTGAAGGCATTTTGCTCGGCGGTGCTGGTCGGAGTTGTGGAGACGCTGAACAACAAGATGCGTCTTTTCAAGGTGCGTGTCTATTTGGCTGCCGCAGTGATTCTCTTGGCAGCTGCCATTGTTGCGGAGTAGGTGGAGAATATGGAATATCTTGTAGTGGTTTTGGTGTTTATCGTGTTCCTGCAAACGAGATTGACGGATCTTTCGCAGGCGGTCTATTGCCTTTGCGCACAGTCGGCACTTTTGGCAGGGGCGTGTTTTTTCCTTGGGCTTTCGAGCGGTGAGGGGATCCATGCGGTGCTTCCTGCACTTTTGACTCTGGCAGTGAAGGTTCTTTTCATTCCGGCGGCAATCCTGCGTTTGGTTCATAGGATCACGGACAAGCGGGAGATCATATCGGGAACGAACGTCAGTTATTCGAGCCTTGCGGCGGTGGTTGCTTTGGTGCTTGGCTACTGGCTGAGCGATTCTCTGATGCCGTTCGATGTGGGCGTGGGGCGTGACGTGCTGGCGGCAACGTTTTTCATGATTATGACAGGGCTTTCCCTCATGGTGATCCGCAGGCGTGCCGTTATGCAGATCGTCGGGCTGATCACGCTGGAAAATGGCATTTATCTTTTGGGGCTTTTGATGACGGAGGGGCTTCCTTTGGTCGTGGAGCTTGGTGTGTTCATTGATGTTTTGATTGCGGTAATTGTTCTGGTTATTTTGACATCGAGAATGAGGCTGTCCTTTATGACAACGGACACGAGAGTTATGAAGAAACTGAAGGGGTAGGAAATGGATTTGGAAATCAACGGGATCCTGTATGTTATTTTGGCAGTGCCGCTCGTTTTCAGTGCATTGGCAGTTGTGGGCTGGCTTCCTTGTGCGGTGATTCATTGGCTGAACCGTTTGGCGGCAGTTCTGGTGGCAGCTGCTGTCGGGAAGCTGGTGCTTTGTTTTGATTCGGGGACTGCTTGGCAGGGGGACTATCTGTATTTGGATGCGCTGAGCCTTTGGATGCTTGTGATCTTGGCTTTGCTGTATCTGGGATTTGCTTTTACGAGCAAGGCATATCTGGACAGGGACACGAATATTCGTTACGGTTACCTGCGGAGATTCCGCCACTTGGAGGGGCGGTTCTATGCACTTTCGCACATGTTCGTTTGGACGATGCTCCTCGTGGTGCTGGTCAATAACCTTGGACTTATGTGGGTGACGATCGAGGCGACAACGCTTGTGTCTGCCCTGCTTGTTGCGTTCAAATTTACCCGCACCTCGTTGGAGGCTGCTTGGAAATATGTCATGGTCTGCACGGTCGGGATCTGCCTTGCCCTTTTGGGAACGGTGATCCTCTACTATGCACAGCTGTCAAGCCTTGGCGGAGCGCAGGCTTTGGACTGGACCTATTTGGCACTGCATGGCGGTGAGCTGAATCCTGTTTTTACGAAGCTTGCTTTTTGTTTCCTGTTTGTGGGATATGGGACGAAGATTGGCTTGGCACCGATGCATGCGTGGCTTCCAGATGCACATTCTGAGGCACCGGCATTGACGAGCGGGCTTTTGTCCGGCGCACTTTGTATTTGTGCTATGTACGTCCTTTTGCGGAATATGGTGATCGTGATTCCTGCCGTTGGCGTGGGCTTCGTTGCGGGGCTTTGCCTTTTCTTCGGCATTTTGACGATCGGGCTGGCGGTTCCTTTTGTTATCGTGCAGCGTGATGTGAAGCGTATGCTGGCGTATTCCTCTATGGAAAATTTTGGTCTGATGATGGCAGGTTTTGGCTTGTTCCTTCCGCTTGCTGTGGAGGGTTCGCTTTTGCACATGATGAATCATGCGTTGGTCAAGTATGTGCTTTTTTATACGGCAGGAACAATCATGGAGGCTTATTCGACCAAGAATATGATGCGGATCCATGGTATGATGATGCAGGCACCGAGAACGGCGGCTTTTTGGCTGGTGGGAATCATTGGTATCCTTGGGATGCCTCCCGTTGGAATTTTCTTTAGCAAGTTTTTTGTCTTGGAGAGTTTTTTCCTGTCTGGAAATTATTGGCTGGGGGTATTGGTGCTGCTGCTCTTGGCAGGAATCCTCATTGGTATTCTTTATCATGCTATGCGTATGCTTGGCGGAACGCCTGCCAGAAAGGCGGCAGGCGAGCTGATGGGATGCATGGACACGGCGGCTTTGGCGGTGCTTCTCTTGGTGAGCGGAGCCGTGAGCATTGCCTTTCGGGATATGCCATATCTCGGGGATATTGTGGGCAATGCGGCTAAGGTCATTTTGGGAGGTGCTGTCTGATGGAATGTACGAACGTGGAGCAATTCAAGGAAAAGGCTGTGGGCATGAGTGCAGGGGGCAGGCACCCGCTTACAGCACTGTTCGGCCGTGATGAGACGTTGACCAGTGGGAATTATGCAGTGTATGCAGTTTTTGAGTTTCCGGAAAGCAGGGAAATGAAGGTGTTGAAGGCTGTGCTTCCTGAGAAGGAGGCACTTTCCTATGATTCTTTGACACCTGTGATCCCCGCCGCTGTATGGTATGAACGGGAAATTCATGATATGTTCGGCATTGTTCCGAAGAATCATCCAGATCTTCGCCCGTTGGTTCTGCATGAGAATTTTCCGCAGGGCTTTTATCCGCTTCGCAAGGGGGCAGGAACGGCACCGAGGGTGGAAAACGGCAGGAAGTATGATATGGCGGCGGCAAAGGGCGAGGGAGTTTTTGAGGTTCCTGTCGGCCCCATTCATGCAGGTATCATTGAGCCGGGACATTTTCGCTTTAGTCAGGCAGGCGAAGCTATGCTTCAGCTGGATGCCAAGCTCTTTTATACGCATCGAGGTTTGGAGAAGGCTATGGAGGGCAAGACACCGGAGGAAGCCATGCCCATTGTGGAGCGCATTTGCGGTGCCTGCAGCGTGGCAAACAGCTGGAGCTTTTGCCAAGCGGTGGAAAAGCTGGCAAGAGGCAAAGTCTCAAGACGAGCGGAGATCATTCGGACGCTTTTGATGGAGCTGGAGCGTATCACGAACCATACGGGGGACTTGGGCAACATTCCCGCTGGTGTAGGATTTTCGCCTGCCATCAGCTTGGGAGGAAGACTCAAGGAGCGACTGATGCGTTTGCAGGAGGCTATAGCAGGAAATCGCTTCCTTCGCGGTAAGATCGTTCCGGGCGGAGTACGCATGGATATCACGGAGAAGCTGGCTGGGGAGATCACCTCTGTGATGGCAGAAACAGAGAAAGGAATTCATGATCTGGCAGAGATGTTTGCCGAGCAGTCGAATTTCCAGAACAGGATCCGCACGACGGGGACGGTGAACCGCCGTACCGCTGTTGATTTTTCGATGGTCGGCGTAGGAGGTCGGGCGAGCGGTCTTTGCAAGGACAGCCGCAAGGATTTTTCTTATGGTGTTTACGATGAATTGGATTTTTCCGCAGTGACGGAAAAGACTGGCGATGTAGCGGCGAGGATTCTTGTCCGTATCAGGGAATTGGAGGAGTCCTTCCGAATGGTGAAGCAGCTTCTTGGAATGTTGGAGGAGGAGAGATCGGACTGCCTGCAATCGCTTTCGTATTCGGCAGGCGAGGCATGGGGTATCAGTGAATCGGCAAGAGGGAGCAATTTCCATTATGTCGCCTTGGATGAAAACGGAAGGATCAATCGTATTTTCGTGCGGAGTGCGTCCTATCCGAACTGGCCCGCCTTGACGGTTGCTGTGCAGGGGGATATCATACCGGATTTTCCGCTGATCAATAAAAGTTTTGAGCTTTGTTATGCGTGTATCGACCGCTAGGAGAGAGATATGTTTAAGGTATTGGAGAGAATCGTCAAAGATCGAATTGCAACGGAGGAGATCTCTTTCGTCGGAAGCGAGCGTTTTCGAGGGAAGATTGAGGGGAAGGCAGATGATTTGGAACGGGCGGCAGAGGCTTGCCCTGTTGGAGCATTTCTGCCGAGAGGAAAGGAATATACCATCGACTACAGGAAATGCCTGTTCTGCGGAAGGTGCGAGGATGCGGCAGGCCTTTCCCATAGCTCGGAGGATATGCTTCCCCTGCTGGCAGATGGGAGCGTGGTGAAAAATGAGATTCAAAGGAAGCTGGGGCGTTCCCTGCATGTCCGTCATTTAGATGCAGGCTCTTGCAATGCCTGTGATTTTGAGATGGGGGCGCTCAGCAATCCGTATTATGACCTGCACCGTTTCGGGGTGCATTTTGTTGCTTCGCCAAGACATGCAGATCTTTTGATGGTAACGGGTGTCGTAACGAGAAATTTGGAGGAGGCACTTCAAAAGAGCTATGAGGCAATGCCTGAACCAAGGCTGGTCATGGCTTGCGGAGCATGTGCGGCAGGCGGTGAGACCTATGGGGCAGGTTATGCTGTCGTTGGAGCGGCAAGCAAGGTCGTTCCTGTGGATATTAGTGTCCCCGGCTGCCCGCCAAGACCTGTGGCAATGATAGCGGCACTTTTGGCTGCAGCAGACCTGCTGAAGGAAAAATTGTAAAGAACGTTCCTTGATAGTTTAGTGCTTTCTAAATCCAAAAAACCTATTATCAAATAAAGAACCGTCAGTATGATTACTGGCGGTCTTTTTGTGCAATAAAGCTAATATTCATTTTAACTCACTCCAAGAATAGTTTCAAATGCATTGCGTAAATCCTTATTCATAGAGCGCAGTTTGTTGATGGTTAAAATTTCTTTATCTGTAAGGTGGATTACTTCAGCCACAGATGTATGATGCCCAGTAGGCTTTTCGTTTATAGCAAAACCTTCATCCTTTAGAAAATAGTCAATAGGAATCTTAAACATCAGGGATAAGTCATTGATTGTAAGTATATCGGGCAAATTTCTGCCAGTTTCCCACGCACCAACGCAATTTTTAGTAACACCTATCATATTGGCAAGCTCTTCCTGAGTAAGTTCAAGCCGCTGACGCTCATATTTGATACGCTTTCCTACGCATGTTCTTTTCAAATTATCAGCTCCAATTGTATATGGTTAATGATACTAATACTACTGATTGTACACCAAAAGAAGATAAAAGATATTATAGGACACGATAAATACCTATTTTCAAACTACGAAAAGTGTGCTAAAATGTAAGATATTATTATTTAGCAGAGGAGTTGTGATTTTATGAAAAGATGGTTATTGATAATTATGGTATTCATGGTAGGTATGTTGACATGTATTGCCCCACAAGAGGTATCGGCAAATGGAATTAAAAAAGTAGCCGTATTTTTAGATACGCCGGCTACTGCTACTAGCTGGGTTGAGGGTGAAGATGTTGTTCATATGGTGAAAGAAAAGAGCGAAAAGCTGTTCCCTAAAACAAGATTTGAGGTTTTGGATTTAGAAACATGCCAGATGGCTAAAAAGATATATAAAGAGGAACATCCGATGACGTACTCTGCCGTTTACACAAATGAAGATGGAACTCAGACCAGTGTGTCTACTGCCGTAGACGCTAATAGTTATGCCTATAGCACAGCCATGATGCATGATGTAGTTGTTCCGTTAAAGATTTCTGAGGCTGTCGAAGTAGGAAAGGAACTGGGAGCAGATTATATTCTAATGCTGCGTGTGACTAACAGTATGCCTACTATGTCGTCTGGTTTCCTTACTGTAACAGCAAAGACTACCGTAAAATGCGATGTTAGAGTACTGTCCGTAAGTGAAGAAAAGTATATTTACATGAAGGAAGTTACCAAGGATGGCAAGTCAACAGCGGTATATGCAGGTACGCCTTCCTTTAAGAATGCGTACAAAGAGGCAATTGAAAAGAGTTTGTCTGAAGTAGAGATTGATACGTCTCGTTATTGATAATTGATGAGTTTGTTTTAGATATTTGAATTTGTTAAGAGAATTAGGGCAAATAAGGTAGGGCGGATTAAGAATATAGATTTATTCCTATGAAAGTTCTGCCTTATTTGTTTGTGTGGGAAGTCAAGTCGATGATTAGAAATTTTAGATGGGGAGTGGAAAGGTGATAACCGCTTGGAAAAAGTATGTGTTTATGAGTGGACTATTAGTGGGAGCATTTACTTGTAATATAGCTTTAGCGGCACAAGCCATTCAGGAGCAGGATGATATTGTTGCAGAAAGATTTGAGCAAAATAATGGCAGTAAGGTATTAGATACACAACAGGAATCCAGTGAAGATAATACTGCAGACCAGCAGAAAATTTTCATTTCAGATCTTAAAATTCAGGATGTGGAAATAAGGGCGACACAAAAAAGTGATATAGCAGAGATTTTATCAAAGTATAAAAATACATCTATTAGCATAAATGAATTAA
>JAZLHW010000126.1:0-1805 GCA_045617105.1 Selenomonadaceae bacterium
GCATTGTAGAAGGCTGCGCCATCCGAACCGCTTTCGTTTCTGGACAGACGGTTGAAAGTCCAATCCTCACGCATACCGCAGACAATCTCATAGTTGCCATTGTCTGCGTAGTTGAACAGCAGAATGCCGCTGTCCGTGCCGGAAATGCTCAGAAGAGAGGGCATACCGCTCATGTTCAGACCGTCCATGATGGGCATATCATCATCCAAGAAATCTTCATCGACGATTTCCTCAGTGATTTCTTCCACTTCCTCCGGGGTTACGGTTTCTTCATTGTCAGCAGAGGGATTTTCCTCTGCCGTATTTGTGTCACCGGGCGGCTCCGAAGAATCCACATCGGTGACGGTGTTTTCCGCTTCCTCTGCGGTAGCAGAGGGAGTATTCTCTGTGGTGGGTTCGTCCATCCCCGGCATTTCCGCTGCAAAAACCGTAGGCAGCGAGCCGATCAGAAGAAGAACCACCAGCAACAGGCAAATGCAGCGTTTCACTAGGGATCAGCCTCCCACAGTAAACAGGTCAGCCAGCATGGGGATCAGCATCATACCGATGATACCAATGCCAGCACCAGCCATGAGCTGTTTGATGCCCTGGCTCTTTGCACCGGGATTATCATTGCCGTAGCCTTCCATGAGGTTGATAAGACCCCATGCACCAAGGCCACCGCCCAGTGCGATAACCAGAATCTGCAAAACGTTGATTGCGCTGATGAAAAATGCCATAAATAAGCCTCCATATAGATTTGGGTATTGCCTGGGGCATTATGGCTTCTCTGAATCGCTGGGGTAATTAGATTCTTTTACTCGTTATCAGCAGAAGAATCGTCGGACACGGTACATTCGTACACAGCACAGCTATCGTCCTTTTTTAGTCTGAGCTGGGGGGACAGGAAACGCTCTATGTCCAATTCGTTTCTCTTGTCAAAGTCGGATGTGTATTTGTAATTGGGATGCTTTGTGATGTCGAATTTATCCGATAGAAACGGACGGACACCACGAAGCTGCAAGATGCACTTGCCGCCATCGAGGACGGCCAGTTCATCCTGGCTCATGAGTTCCTTTCCCAGCTTCTGATAGTTCAGACTGTGGGAGGTTTCTTTGCCACGGCTTTCACCGGTATTGAAGCTGTCAATCGTTTCTTTTCCGAGAGAAGCGGACAATTCTTTCAGCGTGGTAGGCTCCTTGCCGCCGAGGAAGATGGAGCAATCCATATTGCCGATGATCGTATCGGCATTGTCCTTGTAGATGGCTTTCAGCTGGGACTGCGCCTGCAGCACCAGACAGGCAGACACCTGACGGGAACGGATGGTTGCCACCAGCTTTTCCAGCCGGGGGATTTGTCCAATGTTTGCCGCTTCATCGATAAGGCAGCGCACATGCACAGGAAGCCTGCCGCCGTACTCGTCATCTGCTTTCTCGCAAAGAAGATTGAACAGCTGGGTGTAGCACATGGAAATCAGGAAATTGAAGGTGTCATCGGTATCGGACATGATGAGAAACAACGCGGTTTTGCGATCTCCCAGCGTGTCCAATTCCAGCTCGTCATAGGCTGTCAGGTCACGAAGCTCCTGAATGTCAAAGGGGGCAAGTCTGGCACCGCAGGAAATCAGAATGGATTTTGCGGTTTTACCAGCAGCCAGCTTGTACTTCCGATACTGTCTAGCGGCGAAGTGATCTGGCTGTATCTGCTCCAATTCTTCAAACATCAGGTCTACCGTATTTTTGAACTCCTCATCATCCTCACGAACTTCCATCGCACCCAGGAAATCAATCAGCGTGGAGAAGTTTTGCTCCTCGACTGGGGCTTCG
>JAZLHW010000127.1:0-5017 GCA_045617105.1 Selenomonadaceae bacterium
GGACGTATCAAGGTTAAGTTTTACGATATATTCCTCATTCACTCTTTTTCACCACCTTTTTGTTTTGCCATGCCATCATTCGCTGCTGAATCGTGCGGATTTTCTCATCGTCAATCTCCTTCTGTGTCCAAATTCCCGGGAATGCTTCGTTCAGCGGAGGAAGTTTCTTGTCTCCGTTCAACATTCTGATGGTCAACGATGCTTGGATATAAGCTATTTCAGCTTCAATTTTTCTATCCGCACGTTTCTGTTTGTTGACAGCCTCAACATACTCTTTCAATTCTGCAATGGTCATTTCTTCGGTTGCGTCTGGCGTGAGACCGAACCCCCATGCCAGACGCTCCAAATCATCACAGCGTTCTGAGAAGGTTACTCCGCTTCCTTCTCCACCAGAGTAGGGTCAGCGGACTCGATAGCTTCCTTCATGCCGTCATACTGGGTCTTGGAGATAACTCCGCTCTTTCCAGCAACGTGGAGCAGAATGGTTGCAACGGACTCGGTATCGCCCATGTCATGCTCGTCCAGCAGGTCGAACAGATCGTCAGCAGTCTTGACAAAGTTTCCAGAATCCTTCCAGTTCAGTGCCTCGTCCAGAATAGCACGTTGGTAGCGAACGGAGCCGGTGCAAGCATTGGAGAAAATCTCGATGAAGGTCTTAGGGGTAAAGCCCTTAATTGCTTGCAGTGCTCCTGCCTCTGCCATCTGTGCGTAGTCGTTTGCTTGAACCTTGGACTCAACTCGTGCCAGTGCCGCCTTGGTCAGGCGCAGCTTAACGTTGACTTCACCGATTTGAACCTCATGAAACTTGATTGCCATGTAATATATCCTCCGTGTGATGATTTGGATTAGTTTTTATACGTTAAATTCCACCCTTGGTGAACTCCCAGTCCTTGGACAGTGCGAAGTCTGCCTGTGCCTGAATCAGTGCGTTCACACCAACGCCAGTAACGTGGACGGAAACCTCGCCCTCGGACTCATGTTTGGAACCGTCAGGCATGGTGACGACGATGGGAACGACTGTCTTTGCCTTTTGCAGTGCTTTCAGAACAACGAAATCGGATGCTGCATCTGCACCGTCGTACAGGAACGTCACGGGGAAAGAGTCAGTCTGCTGAACGCCTATGACGTTATGCTGCATAACGTCTTTCAGGCAGGTTGCGTCCAGCATTTCGGGGGAACCACCGATGTCACCAATGTCAGTGACGTAGTTCATGGAAACGGAGTTGATTGCAACATCAATCCCGATTGAAGCAAGACCTTGTCTTATTGCCATGCTTTATACCTCCTTAAATAGTTGAGTACACGAGACCGTTGCGTTTATCAACAAATCCCGTATATCTTTGAACAATGGATTGATGCTGTCCAGACCAGAAACATTCTGAGGACAGAGAACGAGTAAATCCTAACTCGTTCATGATTTTTGCCACTTCACTTGCGGCATTTTCGCACTTCTCGACATTTTCAGCTGTTATCTCAAACTGAAAAGATAAAAAATCAACCACAATATTGGCATTGTGGTTGTCAAGTGTAGTGACTGTGATTTTTGTTGTTTTTGTTAGCCGTTGCTTCGGAGGGAGTGAGTTGAACCGTGAAGCATCGTGAATCTCCACTCCCTCGATTGCCCCCAGCTTCTCTTTTATGAAACCTTTTGGGTCAACGATAGCTGGGGTTCCCTCACTTGAATAGCTCATCCACCATCTCTCCGATAACTTGATGTTGTATCTCTGTCACGCCTTTGTGCATAAATGCTTTACCAGCTATACCGGAAGTCCATCCACCCTCGTAATGCCACGGTCTATCTATTCTTGATATTCCTGCATCAGGAGCGAGGTAGGACAGCGTGTGTCTTACGCCAATCTGCGTCTCGATTTCTGGAACAGGATACGGATTTTTGATACCGACTGGGCCAGTACCAAGTTCCCAGTAAACCGTGACAGGGTCTTTGGTTTGAACTCCTGCTGATGTTTCATCAAATAGACGCTTAATATTCGCAAATTTCGGGGCTAAAGACCTTGCATTGTCTGCAAATTTGTTAGCCGCTTCTTTCGTGTTTAGTTCCCTTTTGGCAACCTCCCGTAAATCCGTTGCTAATTTGTCTAGCCCTTTTGTCTCAAACATTCTTCCACCACCTTAGACAGCCATGAAGCGAACAGTTGTTCGTCCGTTGTCTTTGGCAATCAAGACATCAAGCATAGAACCGACCTCACTGAACAGTTCGTCCATGTTGATAGTCTCGTTAGATGCTTGACTGTAATGGAAAGTGTAGTTTGGGTTGACTTCTTGTGCTATATATCTTCCGTCCAGCGATGAATTGACGGTCATTGACCGAAGTTGAGCGTTGACAGAGAACGCCTCCGTCAGGATTTTGTCCGCAAGGATAAGGATGTCAGCGTCAGTTGTCTCTTCGTCAAGGTCAGCGAAATTGCGCTTGCAATATGACATTATCCACAGCTCTGCTCTTGCTATTTGGTTGGCAATAACGGAGTCTGTCATTTCTTGTATAGTGTCATATGTGCTAAAATCCTTAACATCCTGCGGAGTAACAAACGGTCTATCCATTAGATTCCGGCAAAGGCGGCAATGATAGCCGCTTTTCTCTCCGCATTGTTCTTGCAGTGAGAAACGTCGATGTCATACTTTGCCGCAAGCTCCTTGACAGCGGCGGCAGTGGTTGCTTTGGCAATTTCCTCTTCAATGGAAACGGTCTCCTCCACGCTTTCAGTGAAGGAGACCGTGAACTTTCCAGTGGCTTCCAGCTCCTTTGCCAGTTCTTCGCTGACCTCAGTTGCTCTGCCTTTGTAGAAAGTCATTCCATGTGTCATAAGAGAGTAATTGCCAATGAGTCTAACAGTAGCCATTGGCAATCACCTCGCTTATCAAGCAGGAGTGACGTTGGAAGCGATAGCCAGTGCTTTAGGCTCCTCAATGATAAAGTCAGAGCAAGAGTGGATAGCATGGTACACCACATTGCGCTGGATAGCGTTCATGCCCTCTGCGGTCATCTTGAACACAGGGTTACGGTTGGTAACTTGAATCAGGTTTTGGGGGTCAGCCAGCAGAATCTTATTCTTGGGCATCTTAGGCTCCATGATGATCTCGAAGTTCAGGGGCTTGTTCACGATGTCCAGAGAGATGTTGCCACCGCCGTTTGCGCTGTTAGTAGCGTAGCGATGCCACTCATTGTACATTCAAGGAGACATAACCCAGCACAGGGAGGAAGTCATGTAGCGAGAGGGGATAGCACCGTAAATGTCGTGCATGACATCCCAGTCGATGGTCTTTGCGTCAGTAATGACGTTGCCGGATGCCTCTGCCTGCTTAATCCAGCCGTCATTGATGCGGTAGAAAGCCTGAGTCTTTGCGTCCTCTGCCTTCTCCTCCTCGCTTGCTCCACCAGCAGAAGTGACAACCAGCTCCTCATCACCGTTCAGTGCGAGGTCTGCGTTGTCGGAGCCATACTGACGAGAGTGCATGGTAAAGATGTCACGAGACAGCTGCTCATGAGCAATGTTTGCATCCAAAGCCTCCTGAGAAATGTCCCACAGAGAGGAGGTGTACTTCATGAGGTAGGGAACCTTGGTGATGGTCACGCCGGTGGAGTTGACCTTCTCACCTTCCTGCTTTGCCTGCATGATGTGAGATGCAATCATCATCTTGTCAATCTCACCGGAAATTGCGTCACGGAAGATGGTGCGAGTGCGAGACAGCAGAGGCTGAGAATCAACAGCATCCAGAATGAACTGGTCGGGCAGATAGTAGGCAAGACCCTGAGTGCCATAGGTCATGGATGGGTTCAGAGTATCGCGTTGAACAGATGCTTTTGCGGCACGAACAGCCTCAGCGGTTGCGCCAGTAGTACCAATAAAAGGCATATGTAATTACCTCCTTACATGATGGTGGGGAAGCAGGGGATACCTGCATAGGGATTGTCGGACTTCTCAACAGACTTCTGCTGAGTTTGCTCGTTCATGCCGTCAGCGGCAGAGGAGGGAGTCATGGATTTCAGCATCTCCATGATGTCGTCC
The DNA here is from genome assembly GCA_045617105.1 of Selenomonadaceae bacterium. GTDB lineage: Bacteria > Bacillota > Negativicutes > Selenomonadales > Selenomonadaceae > CALELM01. The sequence continues at coordinate 4,026 of JAZLHW010000127.1, forward strand.
ATGGTTGCGGACTTCTCCTTCTTGTCCTCTTCAGGCTTCTCGGCTTTCTTCTCAGCCATTGCGTCAGCTATCATGCGCTTGACATCTTCTGCGGTCAGGGTCTCAGCCTTCTCTTCCTTGACAGGCTCCTGAACAGGGGTCATTGCCTTGATAGTGGCAATGAGAGTATCGAATTGCTCATTGGTCATGTTTGTTTCCTCCTTTTCGGTGGGTTGGTTTTCTGTGGCGGTTTTAATTAGCTGCTGGTCATCGGTTGCCAACAGTGCGGTGACAATCTCGTTGAAGTCGTTAAGGCAATCTCTGATTTTGTCTCTGTCTGTTGTTAGCTCCCAATTTGCTTCACGGAGAGCGGTATTAAGAGCGTCATGTGCTGCCCAAAGATTACGGTCTTTAAAATCGTGGTCATATCTTTCCTTCACCTCGCCCTTTTGGACAAAGTTGGCTTTGACATACTCAACGATTCGCTCAAAGAGTCCGTCTGATTTCTCTGCTTTTGTGTCATCTTGTGCCACCTTCGCATAGCCGCCGATTGAGAAACCTCCAATTTCACCAGAAGTAATTTTTCCCCAGATTTCAGAATCTCGGATTTCAGCCTTGCAGAGCCATGTGCCAGCTTTTACGAGCTGACCATTCAGCGTCATGTCATCCGTTGCTATCCAGCTTTCAACCACGTCACAGTTCTTATCTGCTTTCCAGTCGTGCTGTTTGTCGATTTGCCCATGACGCTTCATGAAGTAATGAGCCGCTTTTTCGACTTCTTCTGCGGTCATGTATTCATCGTCCGTATCAGCAACGCCGGGTTCGTAAGCCACGCCGGTAACGTAGTGAACCTCTCCGACTGTCTCTGTTTTGATGAACGGGGCCTGCACTTCAAACTTCTGGAAGTCGGGCTTGTCCTCTGACTTTATCAGAAGAAAAGCTCTGCGGTTAGCAGGTCTGTCCACCAGAGACAGAAATTCGGGTTGAACATCGTACATAGCGTGTGATTTATT
>JAZLHW010000128.1:0-8210 GCA_045617105.1 Selenomonadaceae bacterium
TTGTTCAAGAAAATGCCATAAGCATTTTCCCTCCAATTTGCGTTTCAACGAAGCGGGAGATATGCTCACCGCTTGTTAAAATTTGGCTTCCCCCACTTACAGCAAGCTGTTGAAGAAGGGGACATCTTAGCTTCGTTATAAAAATAATCTGAACAAGCGAAAAAAGAAGGACTACAGGAGATACGCCCTATAGTCCTAAAGAAATATTTATTTCATTTTTGTGTAAAGATTCCTTGCATTTCGTGCCGTGCAAAAAGCAACCTCATCCAAAGAAACCTGCCAAAGCTCTGCCACCTTCTCTGCCACATGGCGGACATAAGCTGGCTCATTGCGTTTGCCCCGCATCGGAACGGGTGCCAAATACGGTGCATCTGTTTCCAGCAGAAGCATATCCCTCGGCATCTGCTGCACGATCTCCGGAAGTTTTGCCGCATTTTTAAAGGTCAGCGGTCCATCGACACCGATAAACCACCCCATGCGGACAATCTCCTGTGCCATCTCAAAGCTGCCGGAAAAACAATGAAGAACGCCCTGCAAGCCCTTTCCTTCTTTTTTCAAGATCTGCAGTGTATCACCATGCGCCTCTCTGTCATGAATACAGACAGGCAAATGAAGCTGCCGTGCCAGATCCAGCTGGCGCACAAAAACACGCTGCTGGAGAAGCCGCCGCTCCGCATCCTTTTCCCAATAATAATCAAGACCGATCTCGCCAACAGCAACGACCTTTTCCTGCATCGTCCATGCAGCAAGGCGGTCATCGTCCCTGCTGTTCATCTCATAGGCTTCCTCAGGGTGAATCCCTACTCCGGCATAAAGGCTCTCATGCGTTTCCGCCAAATGAACCGCCAGCTCCGAGGATTCCATCGTGTCTCCCATGTTGATCATGCGGGAGATTCCCTGCGAAACAGCCCGTTCCACGACTTCCTCTATATCCTGTGCAAACTGCTTGTCATTGAGGTGCGTGTGCGTATCAATAAGCTCCATCAGCGTACCTTGCTTCCTACCGGCATATCCACGGACAGTACCTGCAGATCCTCATCTGCCGAAGCGGCAAGCACCATGCCATGCGACACGATTCCCCGAATCTTGGCAGGCTTCAGATTAACGACCATGACCACATTCTTGCCTACCAGTTCCTCCGGTGCATAATGCTTCGCAATGCCGGACACGATTTCCCTCTGCTCATCGCCGAGATCTACCGTAAGCTTCAACAGCTTTTCCGTGTTGGGAATGGCTTCCGCTGCAAGCACCTTCACAACACGAAGATGGATCTTGGAAAAATCCTCCATTGAGATCTCGCAGGATTCCTCTTTTTTATCTTCTTTCTTGTTTTCCTTGGACCCTTTCTGCTTTTTTGCCTTTGCCGGCTTAGCTGCAGGTGTCTCCTTCTCCACTTCAATGCGTGGGAAAAGCTGTTCCGGCTCCCCAACAGCATGTCCACCCGGTATGCTGCCCCATGCATAAGCTTCCGAAAGCTGTACCTCCGAAAATTCTCCCGTCAGGCTGAGCTGCTTCCAGATCCGCTCTGCCGTTATCGGCATGTACGGAGAGATCAGTATGCTGATGATACGAAGGCTTTCTGCCAAATTGTACATCGTATTGGCAAGTACCTGTTTCTTTTCCGGATCCTTTGCCAATGCCCAAGGAGCCGTTTCATCAATATACTTGTTCGCACGGCTGATGAACGCCCATACCTTTTTGATGGACTCACTCAGCTCCATATTCTCCATTCCCTTTTCAAAAGAGCTGACCGTTTCCATCGCATCTGCCTTCAAGGACGCATCAAACTCACTTTCTCCCTGCGGTGCAAGGAGAACCCCCTGCTGGAATTTTCCAATCATATTCAAGGTGCGATGAAGCAGGTTGCCTAAATCATTCGCCAGATCCGAATTGATACGGGCAATGAGCGCATCACGGGAGAAATTCCCATCCTGTCCGAGATTGATCTCCCGAAGCAGGAAATAACGGATAGCATCTGCTCCAAACTCATCGATCAAAGCCAAGGGATCGACCACATTGCCCTTTGACTTTGACATCTTGTCGCCCTCCACGATCAGCCAGCCATGCCCATAAACCTTTTGCGGAAGCGGAAGCTCCAATGCCATCAAAATGCATGGCCATATAATCGTATGGAACCGAACGATCTCCTTGCCGACCAAATGCAGCCCAGCCGGCCAATATTTTGCAAATTTCTCTTTGTCGTCCAAGAAGCCAATCGGTGTCAAGTAGTTGCTGAGTGCATCGAACCACACATAAACAACATGCTTCTCGTCCATCGGCACGGGAACGCCCCAATCAAAGGAAGTCCTTGAAATGCACAGATCCTCCAATCCCTGCTTAATGAAATTTATCATCTCATTGCGCCGCGATACAGGCTGTAGAAAATCTGGATTTTTTTCTATAAAGTCCAGCAGCCTGTCCGCATACTTGGAGATTTTGAAGAAATATGCTTCCTCAGAGACTTCCTGCACAGGACGATGGCAGTCAGGACAGCAGCCATTCTCATCCAACTGGTGCTCTGTCCAATAACTTTCGCAGGGCGTGCAATAAAGCCCCTTGTAAGATCCTTTATAAATATCTCCCTTCTCATAGATCCGCTTGAAAATTTCCTGCACAACACGCTGATGGCGTTCCTGCGTTGTGCGAATAAAATCATCATTCGAAATGCCAAGCTGCTTCCAAAGATGCTGGAAGCTTGCCACGATTTTGTCCACATATTGAATCGGCGTAACACCGGCTTCCTCCGCCGTCTGCTGGATCTTCTGCCCATGCTCGTCCGAACCTGTCAAGAAAAATACGTCATACCCTGCCAAGCGCTTGAACCGTGCGATCGTATCTGCCAAGGTCGTGCAGTATGCATGACCAATATGCAGTTTTGCACTCGGATAATAGATCGGTGTCGTAATATAAAAAGGTTTCTTCTCCGCCACAGAAACTCCTCCTCCAATTTCAGCCATTGATCCTAATCATCAATTCAACCAGTGCCAATGCACTGGTTCAACTTCTCTGTCAACGAAATATTATAACGCCCTCCATCAAGAAAATGCAACCAGCATTTTCCTCATATCCTGCCGTCTCTCCCATCACTCCTGTTTGAGTACCGCAGCATAGACCTCCCTGCGGCTGATTCCAAGCTTTTTCGCAGTCTCACGCATAGCTTGTTTTTTATCCATACCTGCCAAGAGATATTTTTCGTAAAGCTCCATAGGATTTTGGGAGATTTCCTCCTGCATACTCTCCGCTTCTTCTCCGCAGCCCTCCACGATCAGGACAAACTCTCCCCTAGGCTCATGCTCTGCATAATGCTCCAAATGCTCCGAAAGAGTTCCCCTGCGGATTTCCTCAAATTTCTTGGTAAGCTCCCTGCAAGCCGCAGCCCTGCGCCCTGCTCCCAGCACCTCTGCCATCAGCTTCAAGGTTGACTTCAAGCGGTGCGGTGCCTCATAAAAAATCAAGGTCTCCCTGCGAAGCTTCACCGTTTCCAGCATCTCTCTCTGCTTCTTTGCTGTCTTGGGCAAAAATCCAACAAACGTAAACATCGTTGTATCCAAGCCGGAACAAATAAGAGCGGAAAGTCCTGCATTCGCTCCCGGAAGCACTGTGACCGAAATTCCTGCCTCAACAGCAAGCTGTACCAAATGGCTGCCTGGATCGCAGATCCCCGGCAGTCCTGCATCACTGACACATGCCAGATCATGCCCTTGCAGCATATATTCCACAAGCTCGGGGCCTTTCTCAAGCTTATTATGCTCATGATAGCTCGTCAGCTTCGTATGGATATCAAAATGCGTCAAAAGCTGCCTCGTGTGGCGGGTATCCTCTGCCGCGATCAGCTCCACCTCCGAAAGGATCCGCACGCTGCGATAAGTCATATCCTCCAAATTCCCAATTGGCGTTGCCGAAAGATAAAGCATTCCCTTTTTTTCTTCCGTTTCCATTTTCTCAACCGTCCTGATAGATCTCCAATATTTCTTTCGTATATCCGCCATCCGCCTCATGCACAATAAGCGGCGGCAGCACCTTGAGCCCACCGGGATTCGCTCCCGCCACGGCTTCAATAAGCATCATATTCGGCGCGTTTCCCGCCTTCGGCTGCACCATCTGCAATCGTTTTGCCTCCATCTGATGTTCATGGAGGCAAACCAAGATCTCTCCCAGACGTTCCGGCAGATGGACCATCGCAAAGGTTCCATGAAAGCGAAGCGCATAACGGGCTGCACGGACGACATCCTCCAAGGTTGCCGTAAACTCATGCCTTGCACGTGCCACACCGGAAAGTGCATTCACCTGTCCATGTGCCACAGGGCGATAAGGTGGATTGGCAAGCACAACATCAAAGCTCTCCGCAGGATAAAGTTCTCGAATCCTTCGATAATCCCCCTGCCGCACAGTGATTTTTTCCTCCAGCTCATTGAGAATGACGTTCCGCCCTGCCAGATCTGCCATCACCTCATTCAGCTCCACTGCCTCCACATGTGCCACAAGATCTGCAATGATCAATGGTATGACTCCTGTACCAGTTCCAAGCTCCAGTACCTTCTGACGGCTTTTCAGGCTGGGAAAATGCGCCAGCAAAACTGCATCTAAGGAAAAGCAGAATTCCTTCGTATTCTGGATAATGTGCCGCCCGCTTCTCATGAGGTCGTCCAGGCGTTCAAACTCCCGAAGCTCTGCCTGCCTCATGCGTCCCCCTTGTCCAAAGACAAGCCGGATTCTGTAAATGGCTCACCATATCCGCCATGACTGCTGGAACGGGAGTTTCCGCTGCGCCTTCCTCTTGCACCTTCCCGATTTTCCTTGGAGCCTCTTGCCCGTCGCTCCTTGGAACGTCTTTCCCGTACCTCTCGATTTTCACCTAGATTCTCCCTTTGGAAGCGCTGCTTTTTATTTTCTCTCGGCTCATGATTCTTTCGTTCGTGATGTTCCCTAGCTTTTCCGTGCGGACGATTGCCATGTGCCCTGCGTTCCTTTTGCTCCTCCGCTTCACTCTCCTGCTGGATCTCACTTTCAGAAGAAGCTGCTTCTGTTATCATGACTGCCTCGTCTTCCAGCTCCTCATCCTTTTCGATAACATCTTCCCATGCCGCAACAATGGTTTTCCTGTCGTCCAGCAAAATAGTAGCCGTTCTGCGCTGCTCATTGACGGAGATCACCTTTCCTTCGCCTTCCACAGATACCACTCGATGTCCCTGCTGCGGAGCCTTGATCACTGTTTTTTTGTGGCAGGCATCCTCATAGCAATCGTTCTCGTATTTCAGGCAGCACATCAACCTGCCACAGATTCCAGAGATCTTGGCAGGGTTCAAGGAAAGGTTCTGATCCTTTGCCATCCGAATAGACACCGGCTCAAAATCCCCAAGGAAGGTTGCACAGCAAAGAGGCCGCCCGCAGCAGCCTATTCCCCCCATCAGCTTTGCTTCATCACGAACGCCGATCTGCCGAAGCTCGATTCTTGTACGAAATACCGCCGCCAGATCCTTGACAAGTTCACGGAAATCAATGCGCCCATCTGCCGTAAAATAAAAGATGATCTTGTTGACATCAAAAGTATATTCCACATCTACCAGCTTCATGGGAAGCTCATGTGCCTCGATCTTCTTTTCGCATATCACAAAGGCTTCCTTTTCCTTTGTCTGATTCTCCTTCACCCGTTTTCGGTCTGCTTCCGTCGCTTTGCGCGTCACAACCTTGAGCGGCATAACAACGGAATCGTCCTCTACCTCACGAGGGCCCAGCACAGCAAAACCGTATTCCATTCCGCGCGCTGTTTCCACGATAACGTCATCGCCCTTTTCAATCACAAGATTGCCTGGGCTGAAATAATATATTTTCCCCGCCGTCTTAAAGCGGACACCTATTACAGTTTGCAAGTTGCATCCCCCAATGTTCATATCAAAAAATTCCGCAGGCAAAAGGCCGGCTGTCAGCGCAGATCCATCATACGAACCAAAAACCCTTCCATCAGCAAACGAAGGTTCACGTTTGCCTGCAATCGCCGCTGCATCTCCCTCACAAGCTCCAAGACACGAAAAACACGCACCATGGGAAAAAACTGCAAGCAGGCAAGCAATCGCGCCCTCCTATCCTGATGATAAAGAAGGTCTGTTCCCCCATCTCCATAAAGTGCCAGCATATCGCGAAGCAGCATGGAAAGGTACAAAAACCATTCGGAGACCTTCTCCCTTTCCATATCGCCCATTTCCTTTCCCCTGCGCCAGATCATATCCATATCCATGCTGTCAAGGTCTTCCAAAAAACGGAGCGCATCGTCCCGAAGCTTCATACCTCCATTCTCGTAAAGGGCAAGTGCCCGTCCGACACTGCCGTCAGCAAGAGAGGCAAGCGTTCCTGCCGCCTGTTCCTGCACACCATGCATCCGCAGCAGATCTGCCAGCTGACTCTGCGGAAGCATACCAAAACTGACTGGCACACAACGGGAAACGATAGTTTCCAAGAGAGCTTCCCTTGTGCTCGCCGTCAACAAAAAAGTCACCTGCCCTGCAGGTTCTTCCAAAGTTTTCAAAAGGCTGTTTTCAGCCGCCTCATTCATCAGCTCTGCATGATCCACCAAGACAACACGCCGTCCCGAAAGGACAGGGATCCGTGCCGTCTCTGCCTGCATTTTCCTGATCTGCTCTATCTTAATGCTGCGTGCAGCCGTCCCCTTGGCTTCCGCTTCCACCGCATAATAATCCGGATGCGTTCCGGCAGCCATAGCACGGCAGGACGGGCAGACACCGCAGGGAGTCCCCTCATCGCAAAGGATCGCTGCTGCAAGAACCTCCGCTGTCCGCCGTTTCCCAACACCATCTGGCCCTACCAGCAGGACAGCATGAGGAAGCCTCCCAGCAGACAGCATACTGCGAAGTCTCCGTATGCTGTCCTCATGCCCTATAATACTCTTCCACTTTATGTCCATCACATGTAAAGATCCACCAGCATACCTCGAATGGCATCATGGCTTGCAATTACATCCAGCTGCTCCGACTGCCCCAGCCGAATTTTCTCTGCCATCTCCTCCAGCTTCTTGTCGATCTTTCGCACGATGGTATAAGCCTTCTGCCGTCCCATGCGATCCCACCCGGACTGCGTGTGCAGCTCATACATACGGGAGACTGCCTCGCTTATGAAGTCCTTGATCAACGTGCGATACTCCTTAAGCTCATCATAGGTCGGTGTTTTGGAAAGCTTTGCTCCCTGCTCATCGATCTTTTGGAGCATCTTTTCCATCTGCTCACTGCTCATGGATTCCTGCTGGTCATAAAGCTCCATCGAAAAATCCGTATCACTTCCTTGCAGCCGGTCAAAGGAATCATGAACAGGAGCAAGCGGTGTCCGATTCGCCGAAAAATTATCTATTTTCATCTGCATTTTCTTCACCAAGTTTCCTTAGTTATTTTGTTATTTTCCTACGATAAATTAAACCATAGATTGCCCTTTCTTTCAAGTTTTTGACCTCAATTTAAAATAAAAAGCATCTTGTTTCCCCTCAGTATTCATACAATACAGGAAAGCCTTCCCTATATTCTTTCATCATTTGCGGGTGCTTTTGCCCATATTCATATATGTGCTGAGCGAGTCCTTCCCTCACAAATCTTTTGAGTTCCTCAAGAGGGAGCTGGTTGACGGCAGGACAGGAAGGTGTCAGTGCCAGCACGATATTGCCTTGTCTTTTCATCAGCCGCAAAGGCCATATTTTGCAATCAAACGGCTTCAATTCTTCTTCAAGGGTACAGCCCTTTTTAGGATCCAAGAAAAAACAAGCCGCCTCCTCTTCTGAATCGTCCGTTTTATAGAGCGGCATCAGATCCATAAGACCATAGCCCTGCTTCTGAAGGAAAGCATAGCCCCTGTCTTCCAATCTCTTCTTTTCCTCTTCAAAGAAAAGAGGTGTCTCCCAAAGGCTGCAGCGCCTAAAGGAACAGCAAAACCTGCATTCAGCACAGGCATCACGCGAAAGTATTTTACTTAACATAGCTTCCACCCTTTCATCTCCCACAGCTAACCCTTCTTCTGCCATTCTACCACAGCACATGGAAGCTTGGCAGAAAAACGGAGAATTTTGCAAAGTGCTTCATGCCTCCCTGCTTGACACATAAAAAAGTATATTGCTATGATAAAAATATAACGAAGCTAAGATGTCCCCTTCTTCAACAGCTTGCTGTAAATGGGGGAAATCAAATTTTAACAAGCGGTGAGCATATCTCCCG
>JAZLHW010000129.1:0-7017 GCA_045617105.1 Selenomonadaceae bacterium
CATCCTCCATCAAGGCATCCATTTTCGGCGAATCTTTATCTGCCTTTTCTTTGTTGGCCTCTTCCTTCATCGCATTTTCCGTAAATGAAATAATTTCTTCATTTGCTTCCGCCGCCTGCCCTTGGGAACGAATGAAGTCCAACAAAAATTCTACTTCCTGATCACTGATAAATGCTCCCTGCACACGTTTGGGCTTTGAGGTACCCACTGGATAAAACAGCATATCGCCTTTTCCTAAAAGTTTTTCTGCTCCGCTTGCATCCAAGATCGTCCTGGAATCGATCTGAGATGATACGGCAAAAGAAATTCTTGAAGGAATATTTGCTTTAATGATACCCGTAATTACGTCAACAGATGGTCTTTGCGTAGCAAGAACCAAATGAATTCCAGCGGCACGGGCTTTTTGTGCCAAACGGCAAATAGCATCCTCTACATCATGAGGGGCAACCATCATAAGGTCTGCCAACTCATCTATGATGATCACGATCGCAAACATTTTATCATCAGGGAATTTCTTGTTGTAGGTTTCCATGTTGCGTACAATATGATCAGCAAATTTTGCATATCGCTTTTCCATTTCTTGTACAGCCCAATTAAGCACAGAAGCGGCTTTTTTTGCATCGGTCACAACGGGAACCATCAAATGAGGAATTCCATTGTAATTAGAAAGCTCTACCATTTTAGGATCAATTAAAATAAACTTTACCTCATCTGGCTTTGCTTTAAAAAGAATACTCGTTATCAATGTATTGATACATACCGATTTGCCTGAACCAGTTGCACCTGCTACCAGTAAATGCGGCATTTTGGCAAGGTCGGCAAAAATTGCCTGCCCGCCAATATCCATTCCCAGTCCTACCGTCAGTTTTGATTTTGCTTCTGAAAATTCTTCATTTTCAAGAACCTCCCGAAGCTGTACACCTTCCAGTTCCTTGTTGGGAACCTCTATACCTATAGCAGCCTTTCCAGGAATAGGTTCTATACGAACAGAAAATGCTGCTAGATTCAATGCCAGATCATCTGCAAGATTCGTAAATTTACTAACCTTTACACCTGGTGCAGGTTCAAGCTCGTAGCGTGTTACCGCAGGACCGTGACATGCGTTAATAATAGTTGCCTTTACACGGAAATCCTCTAAGGTCTTTGCCAAGATTCTTGCTTTTTCTTCAATTTCAATCTCAAGTGCTGCATTCTTCTTTTTTAAATGCTTAGAGAGAATTTGCGTTACCTGTGGAATTTCATACGGCTTTTCTATCGCAACAGATGGTTCTGCAGCTTCTGCTTCCATATTATCCTTAACACCGTCTTCCCTGCCAGTTAAACTGACAGGTTCCATTTCCCTTTCGTTGCTTGGAGAACAATCTTCTGCCTCATCTCCACCGCTGCGATTCCCATATTCAATCGTAAAGGATTTTTTTTCTTGCAAGTCATCCTCACCAAAGAAATCATATCCCTCTGTTGACTTCTTCCTTACGCTTACATTTTTCTCCGGTTCGGTTTCATCCGCCGCAGCAGTTGGTTCATTATCATCCAATTCAATATCATGGAAACTTTTCTTGCTAAGGCGGTGTTCTTCCCTAGCGTCTTTTACCTGCTGAAATTTCTCTCGAACAGTTTCTTTCAGTTGTTCCTCTACACGATCCCCAATATCCGCTATTTTTTCATAAGTGACATTCAAGCCTTCACTGGCTGCTGTAACGCCCTTAACAGCTTGCTTCTGGGTTTTTTGGATACCATTGGCAAGCGACCAATGCGTAGCCAGCAGAATAGAACCCAGAGAACCACCGCAAAGCACGATCAGGGTACCATCCACCCCAAAAAACTTCCTCAGCAGAAACAGCAATCCTCCCCCCAGCAATCCACCCCCACGCAAAAGGCTGCTGGGCAGAATTTCTTCACCTGGCAAAATCACAAGATGGTGATAAATTGCCAAAGCGAAGGAAAACAATGCAGAAAATCCCATAAAACGTACAGTAAAAATAATTCCATGATGCTTTGACATATAAATAAAACCGATAAATGAGATAAACAAAGCAACAATGATTGCTCCAATACCAAAAAGGTACTCCATGCACTTTGCAAAATAACTTCCTACGAATCCGACATTGAAACCCCATATACCGCAAAGCGAAATACAGCCTATGATCAGAAAGGCGATTCCTGTTAATTCATATTTTCGTCCAGAAGAATTTTTTTCATTTTCTGGTTTATTCTTTTTCGATGACTTCCCTGATTTTTTTGTATTCTCCAGCTTCTTTTTCATTTTGATAATCACCACACTAAAAACAAAGGGCTGGCGCATATTCTCAACCACAAGCGACAGCCCTTGAATTTCTTATTTTGCTGCAAGATTTTTTGCAGTGCGTTCTGCCTCATAGCAAATACGTTCCTCATCTAATGTGAGCAACCTTCTCTTTTCCATCAAAAGCTTTCCGTTTACCATAACCGTATCAACTGCTGAAGAATTTGCACCATACGCAAGATGCGCAATGAGATTATGTCTAGGATACCAATCAGCCTCCTGCATGGACATCAATATAATATCAGCCTTGCAGCCTGCCTCAATACGCCCAATATCCGAAATTCCAACAGCCTTTGCTCCATTCATGGTTCCCATCTGCACGGCACTCCATGCAGAAACATTCAGCGGATCAAGGGTATGAACCTTTCCAAGCAAAGCAGCAAGCTGGATCTCCTGCAGCATATCCAAATTATTGTTGCTGGATGCTCCATCAGTTCCAAGGGCTACGCAAACGCCCTCATCCAACAAACGCTGAACAGGAGCAACCCCACTCGCCAACTTCATATTGCTTCCCGGATTATGAGCTATCCGAATATCATGTTTCTTGATGATATCAATGTCCTCATCATCCAACCATACGCAATGTGCCGCCAGTGTCCCCAATTCAAAAAGCCCAGTGGATTCCACATGCGCAAAAGGTCTCTTCCCATAATCCTTCAGGCAATTTTCTACTTCTCCCCTAGTTTCTGACATGTGGATATGAATCTCTGCACCAATCTTTGCAGCTTCCTTAGCCACCTTCTTTAAAAAATCAGGAGCACAGGTATAAAGTGCATGAGGTCCAAACATGACCGTAATGCGGCCTTCGCACGCATTATGATAATCATGGTAGAGTGAAATATTCTCTTCCAGGTGTTTATCCCCACCTGCTATTCCAACTATCCCACGGGACAGCACAGCTCGCATGCCAGACACATCGACAGCCTCTGCTGCTTTTTCCATATTCGGTCCATACATATCAACAAATGCAGTCGTTCCAGATTTAATCATTTCGACTGCTGCAAGCATAGTTCCCCAATAAATATCATTTGCCTGCATTTTTGCTTCAATCGGCCAAATTTCCTTGGTCAGCCAATCCATGAGACTCATATCATCCGCATAGTTTCTAAGAAGCGTCATAGCTGCATGAGTATGTGCATTGATAAAACCAGGCAATGCCAACTTGTTTTTCGCATCAATAACCTTGTCCTCATGAAATTCCTGAGAAATAACGCCTATCTCTTGGATAATATTCTCCGAAATAGCAATATCCGACTCTTTTACTTTGCCATCTGGAAAAAGCACCATAGCATTTTTTATCAGCGTATTCACAATAGTCGCCCTCCTTATTATTCCATTCCGAGATATTTCTTTTGTTCATCCGTTAAACAGTCAATTTTTATGCCAATGGAATTCAGTTTGATCTCAGCAATTTTTTGATTGATTTCTTCCGGCATAAGATGAACGCCATTTTCCAGCTCCGCATAATGATTCACAATATGCAATGCGGAAAAGAATTGCACTGCAAAGGACAGATCCATAATCTCCGCAGGATGCCCGTCTCCTGCTGCCAAATTAACTAAGCGTCCTTCGGCAAGAAGATATAGCTTCCTGCCATCCTTTTGCCTGAATTCCTCGATGTTATTGCGTACAGTTCGACGAGATTCGGAAAGCTCTTCCAGTTCAGGAATATTGATCTCACAGTCAAAATGACCGGAATTTGCCATCATAGCGCCATCTTTCATGACCTCAAAGTGCCGCTTGCACAAAATATCCTTGTCCCCTGTCAAAGTAAGAAAAATATCGCCTATTTTTGCTGCTTCATCCATCGGCATCACGCGGAAACCATCAAAAACTGCCTCTACAGCCTTAATAGGATCTACCTCTGTTATCACGACGTTTGCTCCAAGACCGCGCGCACGCATGGCACCACCCTTGCCGCACCAGCCATATCCGGCAATTACCACGGTTTTCCCTGCAATAACAAGATTCGTGGTACGCATGATGCCGTCCCATGTCGATTGACCAGTTCCATAGCGATTATCAAAAAGATACTTGCAATATGCATCATTTGCAGCAATCATAGGAAATTCAAGCTTTCCTTGGCTTGCCAATGCCCGAAGACGATGAACACCTGTGGTTGTTTCCTCCGAACCGCCAAGGATATTCGGCAACAGCTCCCTGCGCTTCGTATGGAGCATATGAACCAGATCTCCACCATCATCCATAACAAAATCTGGCTTAATATCAAGTGCACGGTCGATATACATGTCATATTCCTCTGCACTGCATCCGTGCGTGGCAAAGACATAAAGACCATCTTCTGCCAATGCAGCCGCAACATCATCCTGCGTAGACAAAGGATTGCTTCCCGTAATAGCAACCTCTGCGCCGGCATGTTGGAAAACTTTCGCCATGTAAGCTGTTTTCGCCTCCAAGTGAAGCGTAATTACAATTTTTTTCCCAGCAAAAGGTTTTGTTGCGGAATATTCTTTATCAATTTGTGCAAGCACTGGCATAAAGTTCTTTACCCAATTAATTTTATCATGTCCCGAAGGAGCAAGCTTAATGTCACGAATCATAGATTCCATTTATCATACCTCCATAAATAAAACAAACATGCACGATAATACGATTATTTTACCATACCTTGTACGAATCATTCCACTATCTTTATTCATTTATAACGCCATTGTTCAAGAAAATGCCATAAGCATTTTCCCTCCAATTTTCGTTTCAACGAAGCGGGAGATATGCTCACCGCTTGTTAAAATTTGGCTTCCCCCGCTTACAGCAAGCTGTTGAAGAGGGGGACATCTTAGCTTCGTTATATTCCAGTTAACGCTTCATGATCCGTAAGATCAATATTCAAGGGAGTTACAGCAATCCTTCCATTTTTTACCGTATAAATATCCGTTCCTTCTCCATCATCAAGGTCCCATACCGTTCCGCCGATCCGATAAAATACCCGACCATTTTCTGTAACCTTATGAAAAGCATTTTGATAATCGCGTTTTCCTAGCTTGCTGAGTATAAACTCTGCTTTCCCCTCATAAAAATTTTTAGGAAAATTGATATTATGGAAAAAAGCTTCTCCGCCAATCTTGACATGCTTTTCCAAATACTTTTCCATTAAAGCAGCCACTTCAGAAAAACTGACCTCCGCTTCTTCTTCCAACGAAACAGCAACCGAAGCAATGCCATGAAGATAGCCCTCCATTGCTGCACCAACAGTTCCTGAGTAAATCACATCTGTCGCAAGATTTGCTCCATGATTGATTCCGGAAACGACAACATCTGGCACAAATTCATCAGACAAGGCTTCTAAATAAAGCTTTACGCAATCCGTCGGCGTCCCATCTATTTTCCATGCTTCCACTGGATACTTAGACTCCATGTCCTTATCCCGCATGATTTCAATCGGACGATGTACACTCAAGGCATGTGCCATTCCACTTTGCTGGTACATAGGAGCGGAAATAACTACATCATGTTTTCTCGAAAATTTTTCCGCTAGGGATCGTATTCCTTCTGCTGAAATTCCATCATCATTTGTCAATAAGATTTTCATTCCTACTACCCTTTCAATTAAACTGAAGAAACAAAAAACGGACTGATAAACCAGTCCGCTCACTACATAATGGTGACCCACCACGGAATCGAACCGTGAACCTACTGATTAAGAGTCAGTTGCTCTGCCAGTTGAGCTAGTGAGTCATTCTGGTGACCCACCACGGAATCGAACCGTGAACCTACTGATTAAGAGTCAGTTGCTCTGCCAGTTGAGCTAGTGAGTCATCACTATCTTTGTCATATTTTCAACAAATGATATTATAAGGCTATTATTAGGTACTGTCAATACACTGCTGCTAAGTATTGAAGATTTTTATAACGCCATTGTTCAAGAAAATGCCATAAGAATTTTCCCTCCAATTCGCGTTTCAACGAAGCGGGAGATATGCCCACCGCTTCGTTGAAATTTGGCTTCCCCCACTTACAGCAAGCTGTTGAAGAAGGGGGCATCTTAGCTTCGTTATAAACCATTTATGACAATGTCTTGATATACCACAAAGGAAAACATCCCAACGTAATATGATATTCCCAACAACAGATGGGAGCGATTCTTGCTTGAATACCATCAGAAATTACACCATTCTCAAACCAACGGGCAACTGATTGAACCTCATAGGGAGTTTGAGTACCATCAGAAATTACACCATTCTCAAACAAAAAACCCAATACAGTACATATATTTATTGTTTGAGTACCATCAGAAATTACACCATTCTCAAACAAGCTTACCAAAGAATTTGATAGCAGTCTTGTTTGAGTACCATCAGAAATTACACCATTCTCAAACCCACCAACCAATGAATCTAGGTCATTGAATGTTTGAGTACCATCAGAAATTACACCATTCTCAAACTGTCAACTATTTTTTATATAAAAAAGTGGGGGTTTGAGTACCATCAGAAATTACACCATTCTCAAACCAAATGCTTCTAGATTCTTGATTTCGCAAGGTTTGAGTACCATCAGAAATTACACCATTCTCAAACAAGAGCTGCGGGGTCAAGGGTGCTGTAGCAGTTTGAGTACCATCAGAAATTACACCATTCTCAAACAGGTAACTGGCAAATCCTCTGCCAGCGCAGGTTTGAGTACCATCAGAAATTACACCATTCTCAAACTGTAACATATGGTTGTGCATCAACAGAGGTGTTTGAGTACCATCA
>JAZLHW010000130.1:0-23581 GCA_045617105.1 Selenomonadaceae bacterium
CTACGTCCGTCTGGTTCTCCAAGCCAAATCTTTATCGCCCAAGCACATCACCTCGCTTTTTCCTAACTATATCATACAAAAGATCCTAAGCAAAAAAAATAAAAAATTTTTCAAACAAAGGAGGCTTGTTTCCCGTTAGAATATAACGAAGCTAAAGATGTCCCCTTCTTCAACAGCTTGTGTGAGTAGGAGAAGCCAATTTTTAACAAGCGTCGATCATATCTCCCGCTCCGGTGAAACTCTGCAACAGGCTTACCAAGGCAGAAGCTCAAAACTATCGGAAATAACAAATGCTCCATCGGAAGCCTGCACCTCCGATGGAGCATTTTCTGTTCAAAGCAATATGCAAAGCACAAATCTTATCAATAATTTTTTGCAACCTGCTGGAAGTAGCTCTGCGGATGGTCACAGACAGGACACTTTTCCGGTGCCTTGTCAGCCTCGCAAACATAACCGCAGTTCAAGCACTGCCAAATAATTTTCTCGCTCTTTTGGAACACCTTGTCCTCCTCGATGTTCGCAAGCAGAAGCCGATAGCGTTCCTCATGTTCCTTCTCAATCTTTGCAACAGCCTCAAAGAGTGCCGCTATCTTCGTAAAGCCCTCTTCCCTTGCTGTCTTGGCAAAGCCCGGGTACATGCTCGTCCACTCATCGTTTTCCCCCTCAGCTGCAGCCTTCAAGTTTTCCGGTGTCGTACCAATGCCATCTACCAGCTTGAACCAGATCTTGGCATGTTCCTTCTCATTGTCAGCAGTTTCCGCAAAAATATTAGCAATCTGCACATAACCTTCCTTCTTTGCCTTGGAGGAAAAATATGTGTACTTATTGCGTGCCTGTGATTCTCCGGCAAATGCTGCCCAAAGATTTTTTTCTGTCTGCGATCCCTTCAGTTCCATCAAAATATCTCTCCTTTTCTGTTCCTGCACGATGCAGAAAATTACTTTCCTCCTTAGGTTCAGCATTTTCTTGAAAAATCCTTTTGCAAAAAACAAAAAATGAGCTGCGAAAAAATGCTTGCCCTTCCTTTCACAGCCCTATGATATGCAAAATTATTCAGCTTTCCTGATAACCTCTACGCCGCCCATATAAGGAACCAGTGCCTTCGGCACAACGACAGAGCCGTCCTCCTGCTGATAATTCTCCAGAATGGCAGCAACCGTCCTGCCAACGGCAAGTCCCGAACCATTCAGCGTATGGACGAACTCCGGCTTGCCCTTAGTTTCCCTGCGGAACTTGATATTCGCACGCCGTGCCTGATAATCCAAACAGTTCGAGCAGGAAGAGATCTCACGGTAACGGTTCTGGCTTGGGAACCATACCTCGATATCATAAGTCTTTGCAGACGTGAAGCTCATGTCGCCCGTGCAAAGCTGTACCACATGGTAAGGAATTTCCAGCACCCGCAGCACGTCCTCCGCCGCATCCACCATCGACTCCAACTCGTCCCACGAATCCTCCGGCTTCACGAACTTGATAAGCTCCACCTTGTTGAACTGGTGCTGACGGATCAAGCCCCGCGTATCCCTGCCTGCACTTCCTGCCTCCGCACGGAAACAAGCCGTATAAGCACTGTAATACTCCGGCAGCTTCGCCCCGTCCAAGATCTCATCCCGATGGAAATTAGTTGTAGGAACCTCTGCCGTTGGCACGAGATAATAGTCCAGCCCTTCCAGCTTAAACATATCCTCAGCAAATTTCGGCAGCTGTCCCGTACCGATCATGCTGTCCTTGTTGGCAATATAAGGTGCCAAGATCTCCGTATAGCCATGCTTGTCTGCATGCAGATCCATCATAAAATTGATGCAGGCACGCTCCAGCCTTGCACCCATTCCCTTGTAGAACATGAACCTCGCACCTGCAACCTTCGCCGCACGGTCAGCGTCCAGAATATCCAAGTCCGTACCGATATCCCAATGTGCCTTTGGTTCAAAGGAAAACTCCCTCGGTGTTCCCCACTTGCGGACCTCTGGATTGTCCGTATCGTCCTTGCCGATCGGAACATCCTCCTTCGGCATATTCGGAATATGCAGGAGAATATCCCGCAGCTTTCCCTCCACTTCCTTGAGGTCTGCGTCCAGTGCACTGATCTTCTCCCCGACCTTGCGCATCTCCAACACAATGGCATCTGTATTTTCCTTGTTCTTCTTCATCACGCTGATCTCTTTTGATACAGCATTGCGCTTTCCCTTCAGTTCCTCCACCTCGCAGAGAATCTCCCGACGCTTTTTCTCAAGCTCCGCAAACTCATCCAGCTGCAGAGAATTATTGCGGTTCTTGAGCATTTGACGAACCTCGTCCAAATGGTCACGGACAAATTTCATATCCAGCACGGCAACTCACACTCCATCACACAAAATTTTAATATATCAAGTGTATCATTTTTTATATGCTCCTTCAAGGAATTTTCCCAAAATGCCCAGAAGGCTTGTGACTGCTTCACAAATCATTTAAGGACGGCAGATCAGCCGTCCTTAAGCACAATTATCCTTTTCCATCTTCCAAAATTTTTCGCAGGGTTCCAACAGCACGAAACAGTGTGACTCCGACATTGCCGGCACTTATCCCCATGACTTCCGCAATTTCCTTGTTGGAAAGCCCTGACCAATATTTGAGTGCGATGATTCTCCGCTCACGCTCTCCCAGCTGATCCAAAGCACAGAGAAGCTCCTCTGCCCCCTCCTCTGCCAACAGCCTTGACTCAGGAGTCTCTCTTTCCGATGCTTCCGGCTGAAAATGATCCTTCCATTCCTCCTCTGCCTGATTTGCCTTTACCCTGCAATAGTCAACGACCGCATTGGAAGCGATCCTAAAAAGCCAAGTAGAAAATGCCGCCTTTCTGCTGTCATATTTAGAAAGATTCTGGTATGCCTTCATAAAGACAACGCTCACCACATCATCAGAAGCTGCCGTGTTTTTCAGCCTCGCAAAGAGGAAATTGTATACCCTTGGAAAAAATTCTCGGTACAGCTCCTCAAAAGCCTCCATGTTGGAAGCTGCCTGCATCGCCAATGCATTATAATATCCCATATCCTTAATTTCTTCCAAACTACCATCTCCCTTCATGCCATTTGACGGCTCGCAAGCCTCGCAAAAACCCCATTTTTTTCCATAAGCTCATCAAAGGTACCTTCCTCCGCGATTCTCCCGTTATCCACGACCAAAATACGATCTGCATCCCGAATCGTAGACAAACGATGTGCAACAACGATCCTTGTTGCATGCCTTTCCTGCAGGCTTCTCGTAATGATCGCCTGTGTACGGTTGTCAAGCGCACTCGTTGCCTCATCAAAGACCAACAGCTTGGGATTCTTGGCAAAAGCACGGGCAATCATGAGCCGCTGTCTCTGTCCGCCTGAAATATTGCTGCTGCCCTCGCTGATGACCGTCTGCATTCCCATAGGCATCTGCATGATATCCTCGGCGATCCCAGCTTCTGCCGCCGCTCTCCACGCATCATCCTGCGAAAGATTTGCCGTCCCAACAATGTTGGTAAAAATATCACCCGTCATCAGCTGCCCATTCTGCATAACCACGCCCATCTGCGAACGAACCGAAGACAGCCGCAGCTCCTTGAGATCCTGCCCGTCAAAATAAATGGCTCCATGCGTTGGTTCCTCAAAGCCGAGAAGCAACCGCATCAAGGTGGATTTCCCGCTCCCTGACTTTCCAACGATCGCCAAGTTTTCCCCAGCCCTCACAGAAAAACTCACATCGTGAAGCACCTCAGGGCTTTCCTCCCCATAGGAAAAGCTGATATGGCTGAACTCGACCTTGCCCGTAAGCTCGGGGGCATCCATGCGGTCGTCACTCACCTCGGGAAGCTCCTCCAAGATCGGCTTGAGATTTTCGATATGCGGCTGGATACTGAAAAAAGTTCCAATCAGCCCAAGAATACCATTCAGCGTCCCATTAAAACTGCTATAGGCAGCAGAAAAGGCGAGAAATTGGGCATATGTGATTCCCTGCACCATCGTCTTTCCATCTGGCCCTACCTCGTTGATACCATAAACTGCCATGTAATAAAGCAGCATATTCAGGACAAACGGCTGAATGGAAAGAATAACGGAATTATAATTTCCCTGCCAGCGAAGCTTCAAGTTCCACTTCCACTGCTCCCCAAAGACACGGCTCCACAGGAGGAACGCCTGCTCCTCTGCTCCCTGCACACGAAACTTGGAAAGCCCTGCAAAAATCTGCTGGACCATTCCTGCACTTTCATTTTCCGCACGAATGGACTCCCTCTGGAACTTCAAAACTCTCCGATAAATAAAAGCGACAACAGCAGAATAAACAAGCCAGATTCCAACAGCCACGGCAGTCAGCTTCAGGCTGTAGTAGCACATGAGGATAATGCTCCAAAAGGAAAAGAAAAAATTAAAAATAGAACCAACAAACTCCCCGCTCACGACTCCCTTCAACGAGTTGAGGCTTCCCATACGCACGGCAAGCTCGCCGCTCTTGAACTGGCGAAAAAACTTCGTAGGAAGCGTCAGCAGGCGATTCCAAAGCGCCGCCTCTGCCGCCATGTCCAAATGCGTTGTAATACGAAGCACCGCAATCGACCGCACGATCCCCATCGCTGCAAGCGTAAAGCTCGTGACCAGCATCACCTGCGTCACCGTAGTCAAGCTGCCAAAATCACGAATAGGAATGATATCCTGAAATACCGTTTCCGTAATGATCGGCGTACAAAGCGGAACCAAGCCTGCAAGAAAGCTCGCCGCAAGAATCATCCCGTAATCCTGCTTCCAGCACTGATGAAACATGAATTTCAAAAAATCCAAAACCTTGAGTTTTTTCGCAGGAAGTCCTCCATAGCAAAGAAACGCCTGCGCAGCAATTTCCCCTACGGATTCTTTGGTAAGCGGTATGCCTTTCCTATGCTCCTGCGTAAACAAACGGTAGCGTCCCGGTGCATCGGGGACAAGCACTCCCACCTTAGCTTCCGTGCCAACACGCACCAAGAGAACTCCGCTGTCCTTTTCCCACCAATCCTCCTGCAGATTCACCAAGCGGATCTGCATATTTGCTTTCTGCACCAATCGCTGCAAGATCTGCAAGTCGTCCAAACTTTTTGCCATCTCCGAAGGCAAAGAAATATCAGAAAGTGGCATATTGAGTGCAGCTGCCGCTCTTTGCACAGCAAAGGCGATGTCGCTAAGACCAGATGCCTCATCTGCTGTCTCGATATTTACTTGATCATCTCCTAAAAGATTCCCAACTGCCTCGTCCAAGACAAGCCTCTGCCGTCTGCCGCGTTTTTTCAGCCGCTCATTGTCCCGTGCATCCATTCCCTGCAAAGAGGCAGACAAAAGCATGGAAAAAATCTCTTGATTTTCCCAGTAACATTCCAGCAAGCCTTTTTCGGAATCCTCCCGATCGATCAGTATCGTACCATCAGCCCATGCCGCCAGAAGTGCATCCCCCCTGTCGACCAAAAGGCGGATAAATTCCAGCTTGGAAAGCTTCCGATACCAAGCACCCAGCTGCTCCTCCGTAACAGATGCAATGTCAAGAAGCTCCACAGTACCTTCCGTCACAGCATAGATCTGAATATCCAGTTCACAGTAATCATCCCGAAGAGGAAACACAGCCTCCCCTTCCATGCTCTCTGCCAAAAATATCTGATGAAAGACCTCTCCATCTCGTGTCACTGCATAGATCTCGTAAACACCGGAAAGCAGCTGCACAAAACATTGGCTATCCGTCAACCGATACCGTTCTCCAGCCCTAAGCCTCATTCTTCCATCCCCTCTGCGACATTTGCTCTCTCCTCTATCAAGGCACGATAAGGTCCATTATGGCGCATCATCTCCACATGCGTCCCCCGTTCCACGACCTTGCCATGATCCAATACGATGATCTCATCACAATCTCGAATCGTGGAGAGCCTGTGTGCCACCACAAAGCATGAGCAGCCCCTGCGGCGAATATTTTTCAGTACTTCCTCCTCTGTCACAGGATCCAGCGCACTCGTTGCCTCGTCCAAAACCAAAAGACTTGGATTGCCGGCAAGGGATCTTGCAATCTCCAGCCGCTGCCGCTGTCCGCCGCTGAAATTTCTCCCGCCTTCATCCACCATTCCCTCATAGCCGCCCTTCAACTGAAGAATATCTTCATGGATACAGGCATCCTTTGCCGCCGCTACGACATCCGCACGAGGAACAGAATCATCAAAAAGAGAAATATTCTGCCGAACCGTTCCAGAAATCTGAAAAACATCTTGATCTACGGAAGATACAGAACGAAGGATCGCCTGACGGGAAATATCCCTGCGCCGCACCCCATCAAAAAGCACTTCCCCGCTCCATTCCTCATAAAGCCCTGTAACGATCTTGGCAAGTGTCGACTTTCCGCTGCCCGATGAACCAACGACTGCCACCCAGCGCCCAGGTTCCAAAACCAGATCAAAATGCTCTAAAAGAGGCGGCTCCAAGGGACTGTAGCCAAAGCTGACATCACGAAGCTCCAGCCTGCCGGAAAGCTGCTTGTTTTCCAAAACGACCTTCCTCCCCCTTTCCGGATAATTCAGGGAATCCTCAGGGTATCTCATCACATCATTCAAACGATGCATCTGCATCTCCGTGGACTGCAAGGCAGATCCCATCCCCAAAATCTTGTTGAACGGCTCTTGAAAACCGCCCATCAAGGACTGGAATGCTGTAAAGATACCAGCCGTCATTGCCCCCTCCATAATGGAAAAGCCGCCAAAGGTCATGATAAGCGCACCATTGATGCCGCCCAAAAGCGTTGGCAAAATCGTTGCCGTCAACGACCAAAGCGTTACCTCCTGTGAACCCTTCAGCACCTTTGCCTGATATCCTGCCCACTTGGAAAAGAAATCCGCCTCATTGCCATTCGCCTTGATCGACTCAATCATCATCAAGCCGTTCATTGTTACGCCATAAGCCTTGCCGGCATCCTGCTGGATCCGCATGTTCATATCCGTGATATGGCGGCGCAGCAGAAAAAACACTAAGAGATCCACAAGGCTGAACGACACGCCGATCACCGTCAAGGTCACGCTGTACTGCAGAAGCAAAAGCAGATAAAAAACGACAACCAGCAGATCAAGGACAGACGTTGCCACCGTCCCCGACAGGATTCCTGCAACAGCCTCATTGTAGCCGACACGGGAAGCCACCTCTGCCGCATAGCGCTGCTGGAAGAACTTTATCGGCAGCTTCAGCACATGCCAAAAAAAACTGCTGGAATCGGAAAGTGTCAGCTTCATCTGCCACTTTGTCAAGACCACTGCCCGCAGCCACGTCATAACGCCGGAAAGCAGCCACCCCAGCGTCATGGCAAAGCAAAGATTCGGCATCCAATCCAAATGCTTCCTTGTAAGAATATCATCAATAAAGATCTGCGACATAATAGGAGATGCCAGTCCCACTACCATTGCGCAAAAGCCCAAAACGAGCAGGAAAACCGCTGCCCACTTGTCCGCCAAGAGCTTAGAATATATCGCTTGGAACACATTGTAGCGTTTTCCCTCCGGACGGAAATCCTTTCCTGGGACTACCTCCAAGGCAATACCCGTATAAGAAGTACGAAATTCCTCCCACGGTACCGTACGCCGCCCGACTGCAGGATCATTCAAATACACCGTATCCTTTCGGATTCCCTCCAGCACGAGAAAATGATTGAATTCCCAATGCAGGATCAGCGGATAATCCGCCTCCCGAAGATCCTCTGCCGGCCAGCGATAGCCATTTCCATCACAGCCCCGATTCCTTGCCGCCTTCAGGACATTGCTCGCCTTGCTTCCATCTCGGTTGACACCACATTCCTCCCGCAGCTTTTCCAAAGAAACCCACATACCATAATGTGCCAAAACCATCGCCAAGCTTGCTGCGCCGCACTCCGTTGCCTCCATCTGCAAAACCACAGGAACAGAAACACAATGACCGCCAAGACAGCGATCCTTCCACCTTTCCCAAACTTCCTCTACCTTCTTCAGCATGAGCATCACCTGTTCCTGAACCATTGGCTGATCTTATAGAACACCTTGTCAATAGGAGGCTGCCTTGAAACGATAATAGAACCCGTGCATACCGAACCGACGGTCACCGGCTTATGCACACCTACATGCGAGGTCCACAAATAACCGGACGGATCCTCCTTGTCCTCGACCAAATAAAACTTCACTTCCATCATGGCACTCCCGTTCTGTGTCTGTGAAAACCAATTCACCAAACTGTCGTTGTTGAGCTTTGCCTTCATTTTCACGGGACTCACGGGATACTGGGAAACACTGCTGACCACACCAACCATCCAGCCGGACTGGGACGTATCTACACCATTGGGGGCAAGCTGGATCGTCATGCCCTGTTCCACACGCTTTCCCTTATCCACGGGAATATAGAAAAGTCCCGTCATTTCTCCTTCTGAATCTCTCGTGCGGCGCACGGAACAAATAGGATTCCCTGCAGGAAGCACAGCTCCCGGTTCCGTCAAGATTTCATCCACGATGCCATCTGTACTGCTGTAAACAAACTCACTGTTTTTCTGGTGCGCAACTTTTGCGCGGTACTCTGCATCCTTGCTCAGCACATCACGGTCATTCTGTGACCACGCCTTGGCCTGCTTTGCCATCCTTGTTTCAACATTCTGCGATGGCTGCTCCATGCGTGCAATCAACTGCCCTTTCTTGATCTTCATACCGTTGGCAACGTAAATTTCTGCCACCTTTCCGGGCGACTCATGCGACACCTCTGCGATTCCCTCTGCATCCATAACCAATCCGATGCCCTCCGCCTTCGTTGTAAATGCCCCAAAAATAGACCACATGATAATGGAAAGCACCAACACCAAAACGGCAGTGAGTGCCATCCAGCTGATCGGCGTAGTAATAGGCAGCAGTTGATCCAGCTGCTCTGGGGAACGGAGCTTTTGCAAAGCCTCCTTGCTAAAGAGTTGATCTGCTTTCACTCTGCATCCTCCTCCTTGATGGAAACCTCCACCTGCATTCCCTCCTGCAGACCGATCTTGCTGGACGTAATGACAATATCACCCTCCTGCAAGCCGGAAATTACCTCAGCATATTTGCCGTCCTGCATACCAACAGTCACTGCCCGCTTGGCAAGAGTTCCGTTCTCGTCCTTGACAAAGACATGCGACTCCGTTGTTGATGTGCTGAAAAGGGCAGCCATCGGCACAGCCAATACCTTCCTTGGCTGGCTTGCTGATACCCGAAGCAAACCGTAAACCTTCGGCTCAATGAGCCAACTGGAATTATCCACCTGCCATTCCACTGTCCGAATCTCGCAAGGCTCGGACATATCGGGCTGGATAGATTTGATCCGAATCGGAAATTCCGCATCCCCTATCTCATCGCCGAGCTTGGAATCCGATACATATACCTGATCCAGCTCCTTCCGGTTGATCTTCAAGGTTCCCGTTCCCTGCGGATTCAGCTTGCGGGCATCACTGTCCGTCAGGAACAGGCTGAACACCAGTTCCTCCACCTGTCCGATCATCGCTAGCGGCGTCCCTGCCGTCACATGAGCGCCTGCCCTATGGTAAATTGCCAAGACATCGCCAGAAATGGGAGCGTAAACCTTCTGCCTGCCCTGCTGTACCAGCATAAGCTCCTTTTCTGCAATTTTCTGATCCAGTGCTGCCTTGACTGCAAGATATTCTGCCTGTACCTCGTCATATTTCTCCATAGACGTCGCATTAAGCCGAACCAGCTCGCCGTATCTCTTGAAAGAATTTTCTGCCTTTCTCAGCTGCGACTTCGCCTGAAGGATCGCACTGTCTGCCTCTGCCAGCTTCATAGGAAGCTCATCATTGACGATCTCGAAAAGCAGCTGCCCCTTTTCTACCGTCTTGTCCCATTCCACGCGGCATTCCTGTATCCTGCCGTCGATCAAGGCAACTGCATCCACCCCGTCACTCACCGACAGGGCAATGTTCTGCATAAGAAACTCCTCTTGGATCTCTCTCTCCTGCACCCTTGCCCCCTGCAATGGCAGTCTCTGCTCCTGCATCCTGACGGCGATCCGATTCTCGCCGCTCTGATTCATATAGGCACCATAGGACATCAACCCAACGACCATCAATATGATGACCGCAAGTCCCGCCATAAAAAATTTCTTCATTGCTTTGCCACCTCATGCACCTCTGCCTTTTCACCTTTACATTTATCCAATTCGACAAAAAAAAGCATTTTTCCTGCAAAAGCATATTTTTCTGAACGCAATAATATTTCTTAAAACCTTCTCGCTTATCACATGGATTCTATCACAAAACGAGAAGGCTGTGCCGCCTGCACAGCCTTCTCAAAGCCGAACTTCCATCAGATACTTTGGCTGAAAATATTTTCGTCCTTCATAAACTTGGAAAGTTTAAAGATTCCCTCCATGATTTTTTGATAATTCTCCGGTGTCAAGGATTGCGGCCCGTCTGAAAGAGCCTTGGCAGGGTTCGGGTGAACCTCCATCATAAGACCGTCTGCACCAGCCGCAATCGCCGCCAATGCCATAGGCTTTACCATACGCCACCTGCCCGTTCCGTGGCTCGGATCTACAATGATTGGCAGATGGGACAGATGCTTGACTGCCGCAACCGCACTCAGATCCAGTGTATTTCTCGTATACGTTTCATAGGTACGGATCCCACGCTCGCAAAGAACCACGTTTGGATTTCCCTCGTTGATGATATATTCTGCGGCATTCAGCCATTCATCGATCGTCGCAGCCAGCCCCCTCTTCAAGAGAACAGGCTTTTTGCACCTGCCGACTTCCTTCAGAAGCCCAAAGTTCTGCATGTTCCGTGCGCCGATCTGAAGCATGTCAGCATACTGCTCCACTCGCTCAACGGCTTCTACCACAGTAACCTCCGTGACTATCTTAAGACCTGTACGCTCACGAGCCTCTGCCAAGTATTCCAGCCCCTTCTCCTCAAGTCCCTGAAAAGAATACGGGGAAGTACGCGGCTTGTACGCACCGCCGCGCAGGAATTGCGCCCCTGCCGCCTTTACTATATCCGCCGCCTCAAAAAGCTGCTCACGGGATTCGACAGCACACGGGCCAGCCATAACGACAGGCGTCCCGCCACCGATTCCCACTCCGTCTACCTCCACCACACTGGAGCTGGGGTGGAACTCCCTGCTTGCCAGCTTGTAACTCTTGGAGATTGCTACCGTCTTTTCCACGCCGTCCATAGCATCAATAGGAACAGAAGCCAGCTTCGTCTTGTCGCCGATAACACCGACGATCTTTTGCTGGCTGCCTTCCATGACCTTCGCCGTAAGTCCAGTCCCCTCCACTGCCTGAATGACTTCCTCGATATTCTGTGCCGTAGCATCTAAATTCATGATGATGACCATACGATTCTCCCCTTTCCTGCTTAGGCTTCCAGCACGGGAAACTCTCCCACGTTCCGAAGCCAAATACACTTCTTCGACACAGCCTCCAAGGAATCCCGCAAGGCTTCCTCGTCCGTGCCGATCTCCAGCTCAAAGAAAAAAATATACACACCAAGCCTCGTCCTTGCCGGACGTGACTCGATCCTCGTCAGATTTACATGCCGAGATGCAAATTCCTCCAGCACATCACAAAGACTTCCCGCCCTTGCTCCATCTACTTGGCAGATAACCAGTGCCTTGTCCCGCTTCTCGGCAGAGAACTTGCCGCCCTTTCTCGCAATCTCAAAAAATCGCGTGCAGTTCCCCATATTGTCCTGTATTTCTGCGGCAACCGTCGAAAGCCCGTTCAGCTCACCTGCCCTTTCCGAGCAAATGGCTGCCCAACCGCTTTCCCTCGGCTCTGCTCCCACAAGCTCTGCCGCCCGTGCCGTACTGGACACCTTCACGATCTCCGCCTGCGGACAATGGCTGCGCAGGTAATTTTGGCACTGCGCAATCGGCTGGGGATGCGAAAACACCTTTTTTATTTCTTCTGCACTGCACTTTGCCATCAGGTAATTGTGTACTGGCCAAACAAGCTCCCGTACCACTCGCAGCTCATCGCTTCCTGCCAGTACGTCCAACGTGATATTGATAGAACCCTCCAGCATATTCTCCACCGGCACCAGACAGTGATCCACCCTTCCATCCTTCAACTCCTGCAGCACTTCAAAAATCTCTCCGTATTCCACAAGATGATAAGGCTGTTTCAAATGGGCATTCAAGAAAATCGCCGCCGCCTCACTGTGCGTCCCCTTGGGACCTAAAATTCCCAAGCTTGCCTGTGCTTCCATACATCTTCCCCATTTCCTGCTTCGCCGCCTGCAAGAAGAGCCTCCCCCCAAAAAGCAAGACGTGGACTCTTCACCTATTGCATTTCCATTGACTAGTTTGCTGTTGCCTTTTTTGCTTCCTTCTTATTCTCAAGATGAGAAACGACCACGGCACATGATGCATCGCCGGTAATATTGACAACAGCCCTCCCCATATCAAAGATACGATCCACACCTGCTACAAGAGCGATCCCTTCAACTGGAAGCCCAACAGATGTCAATACCATTGCAAACATAACCATACCGGCTCCCGGTACGCCGGCTGTCCCAATAGATGCCAGTGTTACTGTAAGAATTATCGTAACCATCTGATCCAGTGTAAATGTGATACCATAGCAGGCTGCTATAAACATAGTGCATACACCATGATAGATAGCTGTACCATCCATATTGATCGTGGCTCCCAGCGGAAGCACAAAGGATGCCACTTCCTCGGAAGCCCCCATTTTCCGGACTCCCTTTAAATTGAGCGGAAGAGTACCAACGCTTGATGCACTCGAGAATGCGAAAATCATAGCTGGCATCTGCTCCTTGAAGAACTTCAAAGGACTCATGCCGCCAAGCACCTTGACACATACAGAGTATACCACTGCCATGTGACCAATATAGCAAAGATACGCTGCTAAAATAACCATTGCAAGTGAACCGATAACAGCAGCACCGTTAGCTGCGATTACCGGACACAACATGCAGAATACACCGACAGGGGAAAGCATAAGGATCATTTCCATACACTTCATGCATACAAGATTAAGCGCATCAACCATCTCTGCAACAGGCCGTGCTTTTTCGCCAACCGAGATAATCGCAAACCCGAAAAGAAGTGCCATTACAATAACCTGAAGCATGGAAGCGGATAACATAGGTTCTATGAAGTTCGATGGGAATATATCAACGATAACCTCCATAAGCGGAGCTGCCTCAGCAACTTCATAGGAAAGTTCTGCTGTTGATAACACGGGAAAGGTTCCCTTAAAGAGATTGCCTCCCATAAGACCTATTACGATGGCAAAGGCAGTCGTGCAAAGATAGTACACCACGGTCTTCGCTCCTATTGAGCCTACTTTACGAATATCCTGCATGGAAACGATTCCACTCATGATAGAAAGCAGCACGATTGGAACTATGATGAACTTTATAAGATTCAGAAAAATAATTCCGAACGGTTTGATATAATCATCAACAAAACCTGCGTGATCCTGCATCAACAGACCTGCCATGACAGCTATTACCAAAGCTATAAAAATCTGCAATGCCAACGGCAGCTTCTTTTTTTTACCCACCAAACTACAGCCCCCAAAAGTATAACATATTTTCTCTATGTACATAATAGCACAAGAGACAACACGCAAGCAATCAGCCAAGCATCGCTGACAGCGATGCTTGCGGCACATTGGGCTGAAGCCTGCCGCTATGCGCAGGTCGTTTTTGAAATTTTGAGCGGCAGATCATATAACGAAGCTAAAATCTCCCCTTCTTCAACAGCTTGCTGTAAGTGGGGGAAGTCAAATTTTAACAAGCGGTGAGCATATCTCCCGCTTCGTTGAAACGCAAATTGGAGGGAAAATGCTTATGGCATTTTCTTGAACAATGGCGTTATAATAATTAAAAAGATGCTCCTTAACTTATTATTGCTAAAGCGGATGAATCACTGCAGAAACCATGTAAAGGGGGAACAAATTCCATGAACGATAAAAAATATATTTCTATGCCAGCTTTGACACTGATGACATTTACTGCCGTCTGGAGCTTTGGCAATGTTGTCAACGGATATGCCGCACAAGGCCTTAAAGCTATATTTTCATGGCTGGTCATTTTTGGACTTTATTTTGTTCCTTACGTTCTTATGGTCGGTGAAATGGGTGCCGCTTTCAAAAACTGCACCGGTGGGGTAAGTTCTTGGGTTCGGCAGCTGTCAGGTGCAAAAATTGCCTTTTTAGCTGGCTGGACGTATTGGATCGTTCATGTTCCATACCTCGCACAAAAACCAATGACCGTGTGGATCTCTCTTGGCTGGGCTATTTTTCAGGACGGAGCCATGATCAAATCAATAGATCCTGTCTATCTGCAAGCAGCAACTTTAGTATTATTCCTTTTCTGCTGCTGGTTCAGTGCAAAAGGTATTACATTCATCAAATATATCGGAAGCATCGCCGGTACGTCGATGTTCATCATGTCACTGCTCTTTGTCCTTCTGGCCATTGCTGCACCAGCCATTTCCGATGTGCATACAGAAACTATAGTATTCAGTTGGGATACATTTATTCCTGCATTAAATTTTGATTATTTGACAACGATCGCCATATTAGTTTTTGCGGTTGGCGGCTGTGAAAAGCTGTCACCTTACGTCAACAATATGAAAAACCCATCGCAGGAATTCCCACGGGCAATGATTCTTTTGACTGTTATGATCGCAATAACGGCATTAACCGGCTCGTATGCTTTAGGGCTGATGTTTGACACGAACAATGTTCCCAAAGACTTAATGATGAACGGTGCTTTTTACAGCTTTATGAAGCTGGGTGAATATTACAATGTCGGCCCATGGCTGATGATAACCTACGCTGTTTGCAACGCACTGGGCTTATTGTCAACGACCTTGCTGTGTATTGATGCCCCGATAAAGATATTCCTTGCCGATGTTGACAAAAGCCTCCTGCCAAAAGCTCTTACCCGTATCAATGAAAACGGCGTGCCGGTCAACGGTTATAAGCTGACAGCAGTTCTAGTCTCCATTATTGTCATTTATCCTGTTTTGGGTATCGGTGATGTCAATTCATTGTACAATTCAATGATCCGCCTGAATGCAATCTGTATGCCGCTGCGGTATCTTTGGGTATTTATAGCCTATATGGCTTTGAAAAAATCAAGCTCCTTCCTAGTTGAACCGAATGCTTATCAACTGACAAGCAATCGATCGCTTGGATTTTTCATCGGTTTCTGGTGCTTTATCTTTACAGCCTTTGCCTGCATCATGGGCATGTTCCCCAGTGACCTTGCAGCTTATTCCGATGAATGGGTATTCCAACTGTCCCTGAATATCGTCACCCCGATCCTGCTTCTCGGTCTTGGTTTCATCGTCTTGGCAATGGCGAAAAAACACAAAGCCTAAGAAAAACTTCAACGCCATTGCATATGAGTGACATACTTAAAAATTCTCGATAACAACATATATCCTGATAGCAAAAGCCCAAACCACCTTTTGAGTGATTTGGGCTTTCTGTATCATATCACCAAACTATGCATCTGTCAGGAACTAAAATATGCGGTCTACCACCGGTACTGCATTACGGTATTCGGCTTTTCCCAGAATTTTACGGTAAGCCGTTTCTGTGTGCAATTTACAGACAGGCTCAAAGCCGTTGTCCATACAGCACCATTATCCCGCAACGGTTTCTCGTTGCCGGCATAGTATTGTTCCAATTTCTCAAAGGCGCCTATTTCTTTATAAAATTTAGTCAAGCCTTTCTGCAGATCCTCAAAGTTGGCATCGGTATGCGACCATACGAGATTATGGCGGTTTAAGTATTCACTATATTTGTCAAATCCAGCCTTGTTTTCCAGAGTATCGATTCCCAAAAGATAATTATTGTATTGATTTTTATAGCCACGGACCAAGCGGGCTTCCGGAGTGTCTTCATCAACATCAACATATCTTCCGTTTTCATTGACAGGGATATGATGGAAATTATCACTGCGCCAGTCAATAGACGGAATCTTATGCTCGGCATCCTCACAAAAATGAAGATGTCCCAATTCGTCACGGTAAGCATTCTGGATATTCATGATCTCGTTGCACCACATGATCTTTCCCATCAGATCTGCCATATCCTTGTCATTTTGCACATGGTCAAGCCGCTCAAGACCAAACTGCAGGCGGCCATACCCTTCCTGATCAAAGGCAATCGCATTGAATGCCGGCCAAATGTAATAGTTCCCTTGGCCACGCTGTTTCGGAATGAAATGCACTTCGTTGTTGGCGATCTCAATAAGACCAAACTGTCCAGTCGCATCGCCGATCATCATGCAGAGATTCCAGCCGTCAGCAAAAGTACCATCATGTATTGTGTAAATGTCAAGCTCTTCATTCAGATATTTGACGGCTTCATCTACTGTCGCACAGTGGGAAGCAACCAAAAATGGCAGACTCAGAGAGCATACCCTGATAGGAGCCTTCGGATTGGTACCAGTGCAATTCAGCGCAGGAACAGGGTTTCGCATATTGTATTCGATGTACAGACCTTCCGAGTTCATGGAATCAGCGGCCATAAGCGGCAAAGCATTGTAATATTCAGTGTCGATTTTTCCAATCTCTAATAGTTCATCGTATTTCAAACTCTTTTCCCATACTTCATCATAGGTAAAATTGATGGTTTCGTATTTGCCAAACTTGACATGGGTGATATAGCAGGGAAGCTGGGAAATTGTCAAATCGAGATTGCGGCCGATGATGACATCGCCATTATCCGTTATGGTTCCCAATGCGGTACAGCCGATTTTTTTCCCGCGGCTGCAGCGATCATTGGAATAATCAAGTGCTGCCTGAAAATCAAAATCCGTATGGCTGTCAACATCAATGACATAATCACCAAGATCCGTAAAGTTTTCATATTTTTGATCTGCCGTTTTCCATTGATAAGTTACGGCTGCCCCCTCTGGCAGCTGCTGAACAGAAGCCGCCTGTACCGGCTGGACGCCCATTGGAGCAAAGGCCGTTGCTGCAAGGGATAATGCCAAGCCTGCTAAAATACGTTTGGTCAGTTTTCTCATGAAAAATCCTCCTCTTTCTATTTTTACTGCCTCTTGAGAATAGATCCTATCCAAAATAATATAATAATTTTTTCTAAACCGCAACAATAAACTGAAAATTTAAATAATTTAAATTTTAGAGCATCTTTCATCTATGGAGCAAAAGGATTTTGAATTTGAAAATGATAAGCTGAAAAATTACAAAGCGAAAGCTGAATTATAACGCCATTGTTCAAGAAAATGCCATAAGCATTTTCTTGAACAATGGCGTTATAATGTAAAAAATACATGTTGGAGTATCGAAATTATGGTTACTGGAAGAAAATTTGTAATAGGAACAAATTTCGACAAGATATGGTGTTCTCTTTGAAAAAATGAGCAGGAAAACCTTTCCCGTGCAGAATGCAATGTTCTGAAGAAAAAAATTGAACTATTGGAAAAATCGTTAAGGTAAGCAAAGGAGATGATATCATGAGTGAAGCATTTGACATTTTATCCAGTGCATTAGATGAAGCAATCGAAGATGCAAAAGCAGATAAAAAATTTCTAAAAGCAGAAACTATATCCATCAGATTTCATGCTTCTTGGAAAAAGCAGGCGTTTCCCATCGGTTTTTATTGCTTCCACAGGACATACCATAGCACACAAATGACAGCCAACGCATTTTTTCGCTAAGAAACGCACCTTGCCGTCTGCCATCTCCAATGCCTGATGGCCGGCATCTTGGCAGGATATCACACAGCGGCCGCATTGAATACATTTTTTCCAGTCAAAAATAGGAAGCACATAGGTATCCTTATCCAGATCGCCGCTGGAAACGACATGTTCCAAAGCCTTGCCCACCAGCTGTTCCAAGCTGGTATATCCCTTTTCCTGCATATAGGTCTGCATACCGGAGATGAGATCCTCAACGATACGGTAGCCATACTGCATAACTGCCGTTGTCACCTGCACATTGCGGCAGCCCAACAGGATAAATTCCAAAGCATCCTTCCATGTTTCAATGCCGCCGATTCCGCTGAACTCGATATCCTTCAGATCCTTATGGCTCGTCATGTCATAAAGGAATTTTAAGGCGATCGGCTTGACGGCTTTGCCGGAATAGCCGGAAACAGAGCTTTTGCCCGATATGGAAGGATAGGAAACAAACGTATCTTCATCGATCCCCGTCAAGCATTTTATCGTGTTGATAGCGGCTATCGCTTGGCAGCCGCCGTCCTTGGCCGCCCGTGCGGGAACCGTGATATCTTGAATATTGGGTGTCATTTTGGGCATGACAGGCACGGAAGAGTTCTTGGCAACGATCTCCGTAAAACGCTTTACCAAAGCAGGATCCTGCCCGACATCAGAGCCTTGCCCTTGTGCAAAGGTATGCGGGCAGCTGAAATTGCACTCTATGATATCTGCACCTGCACGGCAAGCCATCTGTGCCAGTTCTGCCCATTCCTCATCGGTATTCCCCATGATAGAGGCTATGATCACCTTGGCCGGAAATTCTGCCTTTAAGCGGGAAAGAGCCGCAAAATTCTCTTCCGCCGTATGCTCGGATAACTGCTCCAAATTCTTAAAGCCGATAAAGGGGGTATTTTCCTTCTGCACGGCACTAAACCTTGGGGAAACCGCCCTGCAAGGTTCCTTCGCAATGGTTTTAAAAACCACGCCGCCCCAACCCATAGACAAGGCCCTGCTGACCATTTCGTAATCAGCGGCAACACAGGAAGATGACAAAAAGAAAGGATTTTCACACTTCACACCGCAAAATTCAATCGCCAAAGATGGTTTTTCCGATGTATTTACCGTGGGCAGCAGTTCGGCAGTTTCCCGAATGCGAATCGGTCTGTCATAATGGATACACGCCTTTTCACAGGCACCATCACAGCCAGTGCAAGCCGCCTTATCCAAATAAGTTCCCGCATTCTTAGAATTTTCAAAGCGTACCGACCTCAATGCCTTGGCTGGGTCCTGCATCTTTGGACACACAGCCGTACATTTAGCATTTTCGCACAGCAAACAGCGTGCAGCTTCTTCTTTCAGCAACAAAGCAATCACCCCCATAACTGTCCCTTGTTTTTTCTTATTCCTCAATTTCCTGCTGCAGCTTCAAAAGCTCTGGGCAGAGATCCCCAATGGAGCTTGACAGATTCTCCTTCGGCTGCAAAAGCTCCATGACAGGCCGCATCGTTTCCTTGAACTTCGCATCATCCTGCATCAATGCAAGAATCGCAGAGGTGTTGACAGCATCTGCCAATGCCGTATGCTGTGTTCCCTCAAAATTGCGGTTCATTGCCCCCAGTGCATGTTTGAGTGCCAAGCTGTTGTGAAGCCCCAAACGGTCATCAAATTGCTTCTGCAGATCCACCCAATGCTCCGCAAGACGTTTCACATCAAAATCCTTCAATTTCGTTCGGCATTCATTCCTTAACTGCTTGATGTCCGACATGCTCCAAGAGTAGATCGTGGTTTCTCCGTCCCCTACCCATTCCATGAAACGCAGGAAACTCTCTGCAAAGCACTCCTTGCCTTCCACCATCTCATTCGTAATGCCCGTAAGGTTCGTGATATGCTTCCTGATCTTCCCATACTGCGGCTTCACATAGCACTGAAATTCCCCCACCTGCTGAAAAGCAGCATCCAGCTTTACCGCACCGATCTCAATGACCTCATCATTCAAGGTTCTCCGTATTTCCCGAAAGTCACGGCTTACCGGATTCATTTCCAGATCTATGACAACATGATTCATTCCATCCATCCCTTACCTTTATTTATCGCATTGACTTCCTGCATCAATGCCTCCTGCGTTTCTTCCTATGTTACTCTCCATTGTACGTTATTTTTCTGAGAAGTTCAACCAAATCATCGCAAAACCACGCCCAAACTTCTTTCCATAGAGAAAGCCCTGCTGGAAACAACAGGCAAGCTAAAACAAAGCATCATCTCATGCCAAAGAACGAATCACATAACAGCCGCCGCCTGCCGCAAGTATCCCAAGAAGCACATTCAACAGCATGTTTCCGCATGCATAGAAATATTCCTGATCCTCCAAGAGTGTCAGTGTTTCCATACTGAAGGAAGAAAATGTCGTAAATCCGCCGAGGAATCCCACTGCAAAAAAAAGTCTCACCGGCTCGGAAAGCGTCAGCCTCTGATGGATCGCAAACATCATCAAAGCACCCATCAAAAAGCTTCCGACGACATTGACTGCCAGCGTCCCAAAAGGAAACGCTGCACCGAACCTCATTCCTACCAAAGTCGTCACGGCGTAACGGGCTGCCGCACCCAAGCCGCCGCCGCACATCACCAAAGCAAACGATTGAAATGAAAACACACTGCATCCTCCTCAAAAATTCCAAATGGGCATCTGTGCTGAGTTATACCACAAAAAGGGCTGCCGCACAAGTGATATCTCACTTATGCGGCAGCCCTTCTCTTCCATCCGCAGCCTTCTTTCCCTTATCCTGCGTGAGCGATGCGAACTACCTCACCGCACCTCGGAGCTCCCTGCATAATAGGAAGGAAGAATCCCTCGTACATCGTCTTACGACCTTCGACAGTGGATATGCTGCGAACCGGCATGGTTCCAGATCCACCTGTTACCCAACCCAATGAATCGCTCGTCAGCAAAGTCCTGTTATCTCTCGTCATGCTAAACACCCTTTCTTCGTAAAGCACACATAAGACTATCTTCTCACATTATGACATCTTTAGTAAAAAATAGCCAGTGTTGAATCCGTCAAAAAACGTGTCAAATCTGTCATGACAGCTGACAAAAACAGGAAGAAAAAATCCTTCACAGTGTCACGGTCTTCTTTCTGCACAAAGACTCTGCCTTCTTAAATACTTTCAGCGTCAACGGGGCGCCTTCCCTCGAAGCCGCCCCTCACCGTTCCTATATCGTGCTGTTGAACTTCTCAAAGAACTTCCACATGATTTTGTTGTAACCCTTATAACACGTTTCCGGCTCATTATCCCTATGGTAACGGTAGATCTCCCGTCCCGTATCGTCCTTCACCGTGATATCCACATTGACAACATGATTGTACCAAAGATGCCCCTGCTTCACCTTCGGCACAGTCCACGTCCGCCGAATCGTATGCCTCTCCGTACGCTTGCAGTCTCCCCATTCACTGTAGTCGCTCGTTTCTACATCCCTGTATTCCGTGCTGCTCTTTTCCTCGCCTGTTGCACTGGACGGTTCCCAATAATAATTGGTATCAAAATTATTCACACGAATGTATATCCTGCAATCCGCCGTATCCTCATCTGTCAGCTGTGCCTTTTTCAAGCAGTCCTTCGCATGCTGCCGAGCTGTTATCTCCAGATTCCTGCGCAATACAAAACAGTCAATTTTTGAATTCCCTATGCTGACCTCCTCGATCTTTACCGTCTTGATTTTCTTGAAATCAACCCCAGATGCCTTCCATATATCCGTAGCAGATGCTGTACTGCATACCATCATGCAAAAGCACAGCAGAGAAAAAACAATGCCCCATTTCTTCATCTTTCCAACCTCCATTTGTGAAAATTTCCTGTCTCATTTTCTTACTGGTGGATCAGCGTCGGCTGAACATTTGGCTGGATGCGGACCCGTTGAATTCCTGACGGGAAATAGTCCTTAAAAAAACTGCGACTGCATTCTGCGTACACATTCCGCCAGCCTTCCCTCGATGTGGTGTAGTCCAAATAGCATGCCCCAAGCACAGGCATTCCCCTCTTGTTGTAAACCACATAGGAGACCTCTGCTCGGTAAAGCACCTCATGCGCTGCTGGAACCTGTACAGATTCATTATAATGGTACTCTCTGAGTACATACTTATTTCCATTGTACTCATCCGTTACCTTGTTGCAGCAATCAATATATGTCGTATAAGGCTCCGTCCTGCCCTCCGTGCGCTCATGCCAAATAACCTGCGGAACAACAAAAAGATCCGCCTGACCATTCAGCTCTGCCGCCAGTTCCTCACCGCTTCTGCCGTTCGAGGAATTGATGGAGACTGACCACGTCCATTGCGGCAGGGCAGAACGTGCCATTCCCAAAAGCTCATCATCAAAATCACGGTCAAAGTCATCATAGCTTCCAAAACTGTCATATTCCATCGGAAAGAGCACTACGCTTTTCGCCGACAGCAGATCCCCTTCCTTATCGTCTACCCAAGCGCCGTCATACCGCTCATGGTCCATAGCATAAGCTGCCTGCGACAAGACCACAACACAACAAAACACCAAAAAAAGAATACGTTTCATTCCCTTCACTCCTTCACACGATCTTTTCTCCTTCTTATACGAAAAAACGAGAAAAATATTACATGCAAAATCCTTACCTGCACGGTCTATCTTTCTAAATTTTCCGAATCTATCATATAATTCGTTTTGAAAAATTGCAATAAAAAAGAAAACCCCGCCTAAAATACGGGGATCTCCCAAAACCGATCCAAAGCAATGCTTCTTCACTTTCGTGCCATACGCCCAAAAGCTCTCGCCGTTTGTCTCCTTTTATTCCGTCCTATTTTCTCCTGCCCATGCGAAAGGCAAGATATTTCACGGCATCGTCCATGATAAATCCAGCAGCAGTAAGCGGAGCCTTCCGCTCCCAAGCTGCTTTCATCTGCTTTTTCAAAAGCTCCAGCCCTGCCCCCTCGCTCTTGCCGAACGTATCGAGGATCCACTTTTCACTTGACTGGAACCTTCCGATCTCCGAGTATCTCCGATAAGCGGAACGAAGCCCGTACTCATGGGAATGATTCACTCTCGCCCCTGCCGCATAATAAAGCGCCCAGCCATGCATCAAGAGCTTTGCTCCCATGTACATATCCTCGCTCACGTTGAGCTTTGGAAATCCTCCCACCTCTTGAACTGCCTTTACCCGATAGGCAGAAAAGGCATCCGATAGGAACGCCGCTCGAATACCGAGGTTTTTCCTGTCCTCAAAGACGATCCTGCGGTCACTGCTGCCATAGCTGAATTCCCTCTGAAGCCTTGTTCCAAGCGATGCACCGACATGCGGAAGCTGACGGCCGCAGACCGCGCCAACCTTTTCATCCGCAAAAGGCACGACCAATGCAGAAAGAGCATCGCTCTCCGGCATCAGGACATCCTGCGTCAAAAAAACAACGATATCCACATCATCTGCCAGCCAATCGATCGCCTGCTGTCTTGTCAAGCCATGATTAAACGACTTGCGGGGTATCACCTTCGTTTCAAAACCATGCTTCGCCGCAAGCTCCGCCGTCCCATCTTCGGATGAGGAATCCACCACAAGCTTCCTTGCCAGCTTGCAGTCCTGCCTGTCCAACTGGCAAAGAAGCTGCTCAAAGGAAGCCCCTGCGTGCAGCGTCGGTATTACCAAACCAATTCTATCCATCAATATGCACCCTTTTTCCCAAACACGACCTTGACGGTTTTCAAAAGATACACGATATCCATCCAAACAGACCAGTTGCGCACATACCATGCATCGAGATGCAGCCGCCCCTGAAAGCTGATGTCATTGCGGCCGCTGATCTGCCACAGCCCAGTGATTCCCGGAACAGTAACAACGATAGTAGACAAATACTCGCCCATCATCTCTGCCTCGCGCGGCAGATAGGGG
>JAZLHW010000131.1:0-25975 GCA_045617105.1 Selenomonadaceae bacterium
CTGCCTGGATCGCCTCAATAACCATTGCCTGCTGGCCCATAGCACTGCACATTACAATCTTTGCATTCGGATCAACCTTCTTGATTTCTTTTACGGCACTGATACCATCCATCTCAGGCATCGTGATATCCATCGTAGTGAGATCCGGCTTGAGTTCCTGGTATTTCTCCAAAGCCTTCATACCATTTTCTGCTTCACCGACAACCTCGTAGCCATTCTTCGTAAGAATATCCTTTACCATCATTCTCATGAATGCCGCATCATCGACGACCAAAACTCGTACTGCCATGTTTCATCTCTCCTCGTCTTTAATAAATATTAGTGACATCATCTATTTGTTGCCAAATATTATGATATATCCCCTCCGCAAGAGCTTAACGCCGCTTCATTTCATCTCCTGGTGAACAGACTATTGAAGCTTGGCTGCTCTCTCAGCAGGACTAGCTATATCCGTGATTCGTACACCAAAGTTTTCGTCGATTACCACGACCTCCCCTTTGGCAAGGAACTTCCCATTTACCTGAATATCCACCGGCTCACCTGCCAGCTTATCCAGTTCAACAATAGAACCATTATTCAAATCCAAAATTTCTTTGATAGATTTCTTTGTACTCCCCAGCTCCACCGTTACCTGCAATGGAACATCTAAAATTAAACCAATATTAGCATCATTGACCTGAACAGGTTCCATGTTCAGCGGTGTGAATTGAGCAGGCTGGACTGGAACATTGGTTGCCACATGCGGCTGCATCGGCATCCCATAACCACCCATTGGCTGCTGCATCATCGGCTGCTGCATTGGTGCAGCCATCTGCTGTGGTGCCTGCTGCATCGGTGGAGGAGCGGCCGGTTGTGACGCAACTGGCTGCGGTGCCGGCATTGGAGCAGTCTGTACCTGTGGTGCAGGTGCTGGAGCAGGTTCTGGCTCTTCCGATGCACCTCCTCCCATGATAGCCTCCACCATATCCTTCGCAACATTGACAGGAAGGATCTGCATGATCTCGCTGTCGATCAGCCCGTCTACCTCCATACGGAAGGAAGTTCTCACAATAGTCTCATTCTGACCAATGATTTCCGTGATTTTGTCCTCATTGCCAAGATCAATGAGGTTTACACGAGGCGGCGAAATATCTATCTTTCGGTTGAACATACTCGAAAGTGAGGTTGCCACGCTCCCCATCATCTGGTTCATGGCCTCACCAACGGCACTCATATGAATCTCATTGAGATTCTTATCTGGATTGGTACCATCTCCCCCCATCATGAGGTCTGCAATGATAGCCGCATCCTGTGCCTGAATTGCCAGCACATTATTTCCATCAATACCTATCGTATAACCTACTTCAACGACAAGATATGGCATTGGATAATGCTCTTTGATGATGCTCATCGTCGCAACCGAAACGGTCGGTGTCGTAATCGACACTTTACGGTTCAACAGCACGGAAAGCGTTGTAGCTGCACTTCCCATGGAGATATTTCCTATCTCACCAAGAGCATCCTTTTCCATGTCACTAAGCACATCATCGAACTGAGATGAACTACTGTCCGCACCACCGACTCCCGCATCGGTTCCTGCGTCTCCCGCTGGGGCATCCCCGCCCGGTGCCAACCCACCATTCAGCAGGGCATCAATCTCCTCTTGCGAGATCATATCGTCACTCATCAGTATCTTCATCTCCTTCGTTAATTATTCCTGTAATCTGTACTGCCATTTTCTTGTTCGATGTACCGGGGCGGCAATAATACTTTAGCCTACTGCCAACGCGGCATTTCATGAGATCCTTCACTTTGGTATCCAGCTGCAGTACATCCCCAAAGCCTAAAGTCAGGAATTCTCGAATCGAAATATTGATTCTCCCCATCTCAACTACAAATGAAACCTTGCTCCGCTCCAGCTTTTTCTGCAGGATCTCCACCTGACGCGGATTATCCGTCTTTGCTGCAGAGGAAGCCACCCAAAAAGTAGTGGTCAGCTTCGGCATAATCGGCTCCAAAACCAAGTATGGAATACAAATATTCATCATGCCTTCCACATCCCCCACCTTCATCTGGATCGTCACTATGACGACCATATCACTTGGCGGAACAATCTGCGTGAACTGCGGATTAGACTCCGTCGCCTCCAAGGTCGGGAAAAACTCGACAACATTAGACCATGCTTCCTTCAAGTGCGACATTGCAGTGTCAATAAACCTTCGCATAACTGCATTTTCAATATCGGTCAGCACACGGGACTTCAATATGCTCTTGCCTTCACCGCCAAGCACCCTGTCAATGAAAGCAAAGGCAATTTCCGTATTGACCTCCAAAATAATATTCCCCTTGAGCGGAGGCACTGCCAGTACGCTGATCACACTTGGATTCGCCATAGACTGGACAAATTCCTGATAAGTAAGCTGCTCCACGGAAGCAACCTCCACACTTACCATCGTCCTCAAATGCGTTGACAGATATGTATTCAAAAGTCGGGCAAAGCTCTCATGGAGCATATTCAAGGTACGTATCTGATCCTTAGAAAACTTGTCCGGACGCTTAAAATCATAAGTCTTAACCTTTTTTTGAGTTTCTTCTGCTTTTACTTCTTCTGCGGAAACAGTTCCCTCTGAGAGTGCGGAAAGCAATTTATCTATCTCGGATTGAGATAAGACGTCTTCTGCCAACCTTCGCCCTCCTTTCCTTTCACCTGTCTAAAATGGCACACTACTGCAACAAGAAACTTGTGATGTATACGCCATAGACAGAAGCTTCGCCTAGCTCTTCGTTCACCTGCTCCTTGATTTTCTTCTTCAAGTCATCCTGACGCTCTGCATCAAATTCTTCCAACTTGGAAGACCGCAAGGTCTGCAAAACAAGATCCATGATTTTAGTTTCTGCTTCCGGAAGCAATTTCCCTTCCGCAACATTTTCCTCTCTCGCAGGATTCATCTCAAGAATGATCGATGTTTTGAGGAATTTGCTGGCTTTTGCCCCGCCAACATTGACAAGGATTCCTTCCTTCGGATCGCCAAGCTTCACAAAGACACCTGGATCATGATGCTTGCTCACCCCTGGGTCAGCAGCGGCAGTATCTGCCATGAGCTTTGTCGTAACGAAAAAAGAGATACCGCCTGCCAAGGCCAAGCCAACAACAACAAGCACAATAATCAGTACGATTGGTGACTTCTTCTTTTTTTCTTCCGGCGCAGCTTCTGTTTCTTTTTCTTCCTCTGCCATTGCTTCAACCTCCACATATATGATGTTTCTATTTATGCTTAACGTTTACATTATAACGCAGTTGTTCCGAAAAATGCAATGCATTTTCCTTATAATTCGCACACCAAAGGAGCAGGAGGACAGCTCCCACTCGTTTTCCTTCCCAAAAGTCCGTCCTTTTCGCAGAATCCTATATTGTCAAAACTGCTTCAATGCCCTGCGGTACTTCATGACACGGCGCACAACTTCATCCATTGGTTCGTCCACAATGATCTTTTTCCCATTGGTCAGAGTAATCACTGTATCCGGAGTCTCCTCTATAGTTTCAATTATTTCTGCATTCAGCACGAATTCGCCCTTTTTCTGTGCCTCGGAATTGAATTTTGTCAGCTTAATCAACGAAAACACCCCTGTTCTTTCTTCATACTAAATTCCTGCTGTCTTAACCTTCTATCCTTATCATTACTTCTTCATCTGTATGAGATTTTCCTTCTTTTTCTAAAAAAAAACAAAAAATCGGGAGGAAAAACCTATGCTCTCCTCCCCAATACTCATATAAAAAGCTGTTGATATGCCGCAACGAAGCCTTTAGCGGCATTTTCCTGCCCAAAAGCATCCAATGTCTGACCGAACCTGCGGCGGGCTTGCCTCCTTCATTCCGCAAGCCAAAGCACCCTCAAAGGTCCTGCTTACAAGATCGCCGCACTGTCAATGTTCGTAAAAATATTTTCTTTTGCACTGTTGCCATCCATGGCGGTAATCACCTTGCGATTGGCTACGCTGACAACTAAGGCAATATCGTTCATATAGACAAGCGACTCCTTCGCCCCTTTTGCGCTGAGCTGCGAAACAGCGGAATCCAATCGGTTCAAGTCCTGCTCCGTAAAGACCAAATTTCTCTCTCTTAATCTTTGGATCGCATGACCTGAAAAACTGACTCGTTCCTTTGTCTGCACCTGCTCCAAAAGCTCTGCAAAGGTTGCTCTGCCTTC
Source organism: Selenomonadaceae bacterium (assembly GCA_045617105.1). Classification (GTDB taxonomy): domain Bacteria; phylum Bacillota; class Negativicutes; order Selenomonadales; family Selenomonadaceae; genus CALELM01. The sequence goes on from JAZLHW010000131.1 coordinate 4,188, forward strand.
TGCCCTTGCCGGCAAGCTGCCATTCCTCACATGATTATCAGCGGAAATCCATGGCTGAGAAGGAAACAGTATCCTGCTGTCTGCCATCTGCACCATCCTCCAAAACGAAAACTACCCCCGCGAAACGATTCCATTCATTCCTGTTATGAATTGCCTTGACCGATCCTCACAATATCACTAATTGCAACCTTGGAAAAATTCTTGCCATCCACCGTTGCTATAATCGACGGGCTTCCATCTGAAATGCTTACCCCAGTGACATAGCCCTCGCGTGCAACCTCCTGTGCTGTAGAGTTGCCCTCTGCATCCACCGATACTGTACCTTCCAACCATTGAATCTGCTGGCCTATCATGTTGTTCAGCTGACCTACCAAGAGTGTCGTATTCATGTTGTCCGCCAAAGCCCCAACCTTTTCCATAGCAGTCGCAACATTCGTCATCTGCTCCAAGGCCGAGAACTGCGCCAACTGTGCAACATATTCACTGTTGTCCTGTGGATCCAACGGATCTTGGTATTCCATCTGCTTTACCATCAAGGAAAGAAATGCATCTTTGTCCAAAGCTGAGGACGTCTCTCTTTTTGCCGACTGCTGCTTCTGATATTCTTCCAAGGATATGGTCGAACCATTAGCAGTAACGGTATTTAATATATTTGCCATTCTGCTGCCTTCTTTCTGTTTTAAACAAAATAATCCACGCCGTCAGCTGCCATTTGCCCATTCTCCGGCATTCCTGAAAGCTCTGCTGCTGATTCCTCAAAGGACTCCACGTCTGCCTTGAAATTTCTTCCCTGAGTCACCTGCCCTTGCTGAGCCTGCTGCCAAGCCTGTTGGTTCTGCTCCTGCGGAAGCTGTCCTTCCGAAAAGCCCATGGCAACCTCAATCTTGTCCACCTTGATTCCCTGATTTGCCAGTTCCTGCTTCAGCTGCACTAGGGAATTTTCTATGATGGTACGAACTTGGGCATTGTCGCTATGGAAGGATGCATTCACGGAACCATTTCCCGTAACAGAAACCTTAAGCGTTAAATCACCCAAATGAGCCGGCTTTAAGCGAATAACCATCTCTGTGGTCTCATCTGTCCGAAGAAGTCTTGCCTGTTCAACAATCTGTCCCCGAACATTATAAATATCTCTCACTTGCGATGAATGAGACGGCTGCTCCATTTTTTGTGCAGGCTGCAAGTCCTGATGGAGTGTATCTGCTGCTGAAGAATTTCCTATGGCATGCGATTGGGAATCTGTACGATGACTGTCCTCTGTCTTTGCCGCATCCGATCCGTTGAAAAGAATATCTGTCTCCAATCTCTCGTTTGCACGTTCCTGTTGAGAACCCTGTTTTTCCATGAAGCCATGAAAACCGGCATTGCCATGCATCATATCACTGCCCGCACGAGTTTGCACCTGAACACCTAAAAGATTGTCTCCCGCAGCATTCTCCGTATTCTCTAACGAAGCCTCACTGGAATACAAGGCTGTCTCCGACTTCAAACGCCCAACATCCACTTCTGCCAACTGCTGTACTCTATTTTCCGACAAAACCTGTGCAATCTCCCCCATCGCCACAGAGGAAGAACCAGCTTCCTGTCCCAACAACAAACTTTCAGAACCCTTCACATGTTGAAGCAGCACAGCATCCTTTGCCATAGAAGCATTCAACGAACCTTCCATCACAGAAACTTGATTGGATTCCCTTGCCATCTGCACTGCCTGTGCAGAAAGAAACTCTGTCGGTTTCTGCTCCTCCATAAGCAAAACATTCTGTGGGACAGGCACCATATCATCCGATGACATACTATTTGGGATTTGATCGCTGTTATATGCAAGAAACTTCTGCACATCAGCCGACACACTGTCCTTTCTGACCGGCTGGCCGGAAAGTGCAGCTAACATCATCTGCTGCTTGTCTCCATCTGCCTGCGGTATCAACGATTGCAGAGATGAATTTTGTTTTTCCTCCCCTGCCTGCAGGAAATCAGCTGCCCAACTGCCAGAAGAAAGCATCTCTTCCTCGCCAAGCAGATCGATCATACCTGCCCTTCGTTCTACGCCAAAAGGCTCTTGCTCTTCCTGCGGATCAGCCTCTGCTGGCTGCTGGCTCGACGTCTTCTCCTGCTGCTGCGATGCCGTCAGGGACAAAGCGATTGGATCATTGGATGATTCCTCCGAAGAAGCTCCTATCCTCTCATCATTCCGGCTGGAACGACTGCCCACTTTCTCTTTTGCGGAAGCCAATTCCTTTTCCTGAGACCTTCCCAAAGCATCTTCAAAAGAATTTTTTTGCCCTGTCCCAGCACATTTTGCTTTCACAGCCAGTCCTGACGTTTTCTTTGCTTGCTCATTAACCGATACTGCTAATACATTGCTTGCTTTCACGCACTTTCACCTCCCTCTAATAGGATTATCGAAGGAAAACAGATTTTATTAAGCCTTTAGCACAGCCAGCTTCCCTCACTGGTTTCCATTCTCTTCGCTCTCAAAATCCTCCGGCATAGTCATTTTTTTCTGCGTTCCCGCATACATCAGCTTTGTCAGCTGTGCTGCTTTGGCAGGCGTAAATTTCGCCATGACTTTTGCTGCCTGGCTTTCTTCCATACGCTGCAAAATAGAGATCGTGAGGTCATCATCTATGTCATTCATTGCCTCAGCAGCTTCCTGTGGCTTCATCTGTCCATATAAACGGGCCAGTTTGGAAACGCGCTTCTTTTCTGCGTCCTCACGCTCCCTCATTTGCTTCTCGATTTCTTCTTTTGTGAGGATCATTTTCTTAGCAGTTTTTTCTTTTCCCTTATCTTTATCCTTAGGATCCAGTGTAGGCTTGACATCCTCCAACGGCTTGTTTTCCATGTCCTCCTCAGTCGGCGGCTTTACAAAATACTGCCCAACCACAGGAAGCTTGTAAAGTCCCAGCTTTTCATTTGCTTCCTTGGAGTCAAAGATCTGCAAGTAGATACCAAGTACAAAACCACCAACAATTAATATCAGCAAAAGAAACAACACGAGCAGAATCTTTATGAACTTTCTTGATTTGCTTTTTTTTGCCATCATACCACCTGCCGAAATCTAATTTGCAACAGAAAAAACACGGCCATTCCACCAAGCACAACACAGGACTTCCTACCGGTAAATGTCAAGAACCTTATCAACATAATCCTGAGTTTCTGCATAGGGAGGAACGCCCCCATATTTCTTCACTGCCTGAGGACCTGCATTATACGCCGCCACAGCCTTGCGAACATCTCCATCAAAAGAATCCAGCATTTGGCGAAGGTATTTTGCGCCCCCTTCCAGATTCTGCTGGGCATCATAGGGATTCACGCCAAGTGCTTCAGCTGTTCCCGGCATCAGCTGCATAATACCAATAGCGCCTGCCTTGGATACAGCCGACTGGTCTCCGCCGGATTCCGCCTCCGCAACCGCAGAAACCAAGCTTGAATCCACGCCGTATTTCTGTGCTGCCGCCCGAATCATATCCTCAAGCTTCGGATCTGCCCCAAGCATTCCTGGCTTCATGCTAAAATCACTTTTTCCCTTTTCCACTTTTGAATCCTTTACGGGAGCAGCTTTTTCTTCTTTCACAGATGCTGTTTTTTGAACATCCTGCATTTTTTTCATTTCTTTTTGCAGACGATGCGAAAAATCCGCACCATTTACTTTTTTCACAGCACCAAACTGGTGCTCAATTTCAGAAATACGCTGACGTATTTCTGAAATACGTCCCATATCCATCATAAGCTATCCCCTGCCCTTCTAGTCCGCATTGCAAGCTGCAGGCCAATTTCATCCAGCATCTTTTGTTCTTCAAAAAGCATCTGCTCCTTGTATTCCTGCCATCTTTTTTCTTTCAGCTGTTCTATGCTTTTCAAATAACTCATGACGTCCATCAGTTCCTTCAGACGCTGCTGCTTCTCACTCTTGGACTGTAAAATCAGTTGCTGCTGCATTTCTATCTGCTCACGCTTCCATGCAAAAAAACTGTGAAAGGTCATCAATCTTCCCACAGAGATCTTAATGCCTTCCTTGGAAAGACTCTCATAATCCCTCTGCCCCCGCTGCATTTCCTCCAGAAGCATTTGAAGATGCATCCGCTGATCCTCCAGCTTTCTTGAGATCTCAGCAAACTTTACCTCTGCATCCTCTTTTTTCATGCGGGTAACCTTCAAAAGCGTTTCCAACTGAAACTTGAACCTTTTCATTTACTTTCCACCTGTAATGCCCAAAAGCTTCTTCTCCGTATCCTCGTAGCTGTCTGTTTCAAAGATGTCTTGGCAAAGGAACTTGTTGATGGTGTCTATTTTTTGAATCGCCTCATCGATCTTTGGGCTGGATCCTTTCACATATGCACCGATATGAATCAAATCTTCCGCATCTTTGTACACTGCCATCAAAGATCTCATTTGCTGTGCAGCCTTCAGATGCTCCTTGGAGACGACCTCGTTCATGACACGGCTGACGCTGGGAAGGATATCGATCGCTGGGAAATGATTCTGCGAAGCAATGGCTCTCGAAAGCACAATATGTCCATCTAGGATAGAGCGAACCGCATCTGCAATCGGCTCATTCATGTCATCGCCATCTACCAGCACAGTATAGATTCCCGTGATAGAACCCGTATCGCTTGTGCCGGCACGCTCCAAGAGCCTTGGAAGAAGTGCAAACACCGACGGCGTATATCCTCTCGTTGCCGGTGGCTCACCGATCGTCAATCCCACCTCGCGCTGTGCCATAGCAAAACGTGTCACAGAATCCATCATCAAAACCACTTTATGCCCGTGATCCCGAAAATATTCCGCAATTGCCGTTGCCGTCATAGCTCCCTTGATGCGAACCAACGCCGGTTGGTCAGAGGTCGCCACTACCACGACAGACCTCTTGAGGCCTTCCTCGCCAAGGTCACGTTCGATAAAGTCCCGAACCTCACGGCCACGCTCTCCAATCAAAGCGATAACACTGATATCAGCTTCTGTATTGCGTGCAATCATGGAAAGAAGCGTGGACTTCCCCACGCCTGAGCCTGCCATAATACCGATACGCTGCCCCTGCCCCATCGTAATCAACCCGTCAATCGCACGAACTCCGACATAAAGTGACTCATTGATTCTGGGACGGGCAAGCGGCGGCGGCGGCGGTGCCTGCAATGGATACTCTTCCTTGGAAAGAATCGGTCCTTTATCATCCATCGGACGTCCAAGACCATCCAAAACCCGGCCGAGCAGTTCTTCCCCGACCTTGACTTTCAGCATTTTCTGGGCTGAAACGACCTCGCACCCAGGTCCGATTCCCTGCATTTCACCGACTGGCATAAGCATAACATAACCTTCACGAAATCCCACGACCTCCGCCGGAACTGGCGGAATTTCTGGAAAATGCGAATGAATATAGCACAGCTCCCCCACGCTGACCAACGGTCCCTGTGATTCGATCACAAGCCCTATGACCTGCGTCACCTTGCCCGTAAGCTTCACAGATATGCAGCGTTGAATCGCATCCTTCATTTTTCCCGTATTAACATTTATTTCTGTCATGGCAAGATTTCCTGTACTGCATTGCGAATCAACTCAATTTGCGTTGCCAAGCGGGCATCCAACGTACCATTCGACGTTTCTATCATGCAATCCCCTGGCTGAAGACTTTCATCCGAAACTATCTGAAGGTCCGCACCGCCGCCCGTAAGCATACTCCGAAATTCGTCACGAGCCATTAAAATAATCTCATAGCAATCCGGATGCACATGAATGTGGATCAGCTTCTGATCGCTCACCTTCAAGAGTGCCTGACTCACGGCAGGAAGCACCACCTGCGGCACATCGATGAAATGCTGCGGCAAAATTTTTTCCACCACCGTCATAACTACCTCTGCCACCTGATGCTCCGCCATCCTTAGATAATCCTTCGTCGCCTCCTGAGCTTCCTGCAGGATTCGTTCTGCCTTGGCATTTGTCTCGCGAATCTCTTCCTGCATGTCCAAAACGGCACGTGCTTTCCCATCAGCAAGACCTTGCTGAAAGCCTTCCTCATGCGCACGCATCCGTTCCTGCTCCTTCATCGCTTCAATCTCAGCCTTTGCCTTCTCCATCAGCCGAATATGCTGTTCTTCTGCATCCTGAAGCATGATATCGCAGGAACGCTTCGTGGACTCCAATAAATGCTCCACCTGACGCTCTTTTTTTTCTATTTCCTCCATCATGCGGGCCTGTTCCTCAAGGTCGATCCCCACGGATGCTTCCTCGGACGGCTCCGAAACATGATTGGCTGTCGTTTCAATGACATGAACGCTCTCCTGAAATACAGGAGCCTTGATAACCCTAGACAATCATTTCGTCCCCCTGTCCGCGGGAAATAACGATCTCGCCCTTGTCCTCCAGTACACGAATGACATTGACGATCTTCTGCTGCGCTTCCTCGACATCGCGAATCTTGACAGGTCCCATAAACTCGATCTCTTCGCGGAGCATGTCCGCTGCACGCTTGGACATGTTCCGGAACACCTTCTCCGAAACCTCGGCAGGCGTTGCCTTGAGTGCAAGAGACAGATCCTTGTTGTCGACATCGCGAAGTACCATCTGCAAGGAACGGTCGTCCAGCATGACAATATCCTCGAATACGAACATGCGGCGCTTGATCTCTTCTGCCAGCTCTGGATTGTCCACTTCCAAGGTTTCCAAAATAGATTTCTCTGTTGTGCGGTCCACACGGTTGAGAACCTCAACGATTGCCTCAACACCACCGGCAGACGTAAAGTCTTGGTTGACCAAGGAGGAAAGCTTGCGCTCCAGCACCCGCTCAACCTCGCGGATAATATCCGGCGACGTGCGATCCATGATCGCAATGCGCTTTGCAACATCCACCTGTGCATCCGGGGGCAACGCCCCCAAAACCGTAGCTGCTTGATCCGGCTCAAGATAAGCCATGATAAGCGCTATCGTCTGCGGATGCTCGTTCTGAATGAATGTCAAAAGCTGCGATGGATCTGTTTTCCTGAGGAAATCGAATGGACGTACCTGCAGGCTCGTTGTAAGTCGATTGATGATATCCATTGCTTTCTCGGAGCCAAGTGCCTTTTCAAGAACACTCTGTGCATACTCGAGTCCGCCTGTCGAGATATAATCCTTGGCCATAGCCATTTGATAGAACTCACTGATAACCTCTGCCTTCTGCTCCGCAGACACCTGCTTATGACTGGCAATTTCCAGCGTGATGCGTTCAATTTCCTCATCATCCATATGCTGAAACAGCTTCGCCGAATACTCAGGTCCAAGCGCAATGAAAAGGATAGCTGTTTTCTCTTGATTGGTAAGCTCGCTCGAAGTCTCGCCATACATATCCATAATCATTCATCCTCCGAAAGCCATGTCTTAATAAGCATAGCAACCTCTGCTGGCTTGGCATCGATAAGTGCCATGAGCTGCTGTTTCTCGCTAAGCTGCTTCTGCTCTTCTTCTGTAAGCTCGTCTGCTTCGAGCTCTCCAGCCTCCACAAGAGCAGCCCGCTCCGCTGCAAGCTTCTTCTGTTCTTCTTCTTCCAAGCGCTTCTGCTCTGCAAGTGCTGCCTCTTCCTGCAGTCTCTTGCGGCGTTTCATCATGAAATAGCCAACAATCAGTGCAATCACCAAAAGGACTGCTGCAATCTGCATGTAGAAAATGCGATCCTGACGATCCTTTTCTGCCTGCTCCTCTGCCGCCCTGCGATCTGCCAGTTCTGTGCTGAAAGGCAACGGTTCTACGGAAATCGTGTCCCCACGGTCTGAATTGATCCCTGCTGCCGAGCTTACAGAACGCATAATACTTTCCTGCTGTGCTGCATTGATGCTGTCATCCACGAGCACTGCCACCGTCAAACGGCGAATCGAGCCCGGAGAAGCTACTATTTTCTGCTTTTCCTCATTGATCTCGTAATTCTTGGTAGATTCCTTGCGCTCATAGTCCGAGTTGGAATTATTATCCTCTGCTACATATCCCGGAATATTCGACTGAATACCCGCAGGACCTCCCGGATTCGTAGAAGAACCGCTGTAGGTCTCGCTGGTTTCCTGCTGGCTGCGAATGATGCCGGCATCGTCCACTACAGGCGTGAATATCTGCTTGTCTGTCTGCCTTGCATCAAAATCCAATTCAACAGAAACTCGAACAAATGCCTTTCCCTCTCCCAAGCTTTGATCCAATAAGGTCTGCACATTTTTCTGCAAACGATCCTGTACCTTCTTGGTCATTTCCAGCTGCGTCAAGGTCTGATTGCCGACACTTTGTTCTTCATTCTCATCTGGATCATTAAGAATCTTTCCGCTCTCATCAACAATAGTGATATTTTCCGGCAGCAATCCCTGCACACTATGTGCAACCAAGTTCACGATACCTTTGATCTCCTTCTTGGAAAGCTGTTGGTTTGCCTTCAGCATCAGCATGATGGATGCAGTTGCAGGCTTCTCATTCTTCTTGTAAAGACTGTCCTCCGGCAAAACAATATGCACTCTTGCCTTCTGCACTGCCTCGATTCGCTCAATCGTGCGCGTCAGCTCTCCCTGCAATGCCTGCAAATAATTGACCTTGTTTTGGAATTCTGTGACACCGAGCTTACTGTCATCAAAAATCTCAAAACCCTTCTCACCGCGAGGAAGTCCTTCTACAGCAAGATTGATGCGTGCCTCATGCACATTGGATGACGGAACGAGTATCGTTGTCCCCAGCTTATTTTCTTGTATTTCGTATGTTATTTTGGTTTCCTTCAGCTTTGCGGCAACTTCCCCTGCATCCTTTGATTCCATGTTCGTAAACAAGGGAACCATGTCCGGCTTGCTCCCATACCATGCACTGATGCCCACAATAGCGACAAGCAATGCCAATACAGAACCAATCAGAATATACCGCTGTCGTTTACTGAATTTATCCCAAAGCCGCAGATACCGTTCTTTCCAGTCTGCCATTTTCTCCATCCCTTCATGTCAGTTTTCCTTCTGCACCTTTGGATTATACCTGCATGCGCATGATCTCCTGATAAGCAGACACCGCTTTATTGCGCAGCTGAAGGGTAAGCTGCATGGCAATCTCTGCCTTTTGGCTTGCAACAACTACCTGTGCCACGTCATCGACCTGACCTGCTGCCAAGGCTGCATTCCATTTCTCCGAATCCAGCTGAAGCTGGTTCGTTTCCTTCAGGGCATCCGTAAGATATTCCCCAAAGCTTTTTACCTCACTGGTATCCTGTTCTTTCTCTGCCGCATGGCTTTCTGCGTGCAGTTCAACCTGTCTTACCGGAGTCATCTGCAATGCTTCTATCTGCATCTATTCTCACCTCATCAGCCTTTTCCCATATCCAGCGCCTTTGTTGTCATACTCTTGGCGGCATTTATCGTTGTTGTATTCGCTTCATACGCACGAGAAGCGGTAATCATATCCACCATCTCTGCAACGATGTTCACATTCGGACGTTCCACAAAACCTTCCGCATTCGCATCCGGATGACCGGGATCATACGTCAAAGGTCCCATCGTGTCATCTGTTTGAATATCTACTGCCCGCACACCGTTCCCTGCTTCCAGTTTTTTTGCTGACTTGTCAAGAAAGCTCTGGAAGCTTGCTTTGTCTGCCTGCGTATCCCGCGGCTTGAATACTACATAGCGGCGATGATAAGCACCGCCCTCTTTCGTGCGTGTTGTATTGGCATTTGCAATATTATTTGAAATAACGTCCATGCGCAAACGCTCCGCCGTAAGCCCCGAAGCTGCTGCATCAATTCCCAAAAACATGCTCATCTTTATTCTCCACTTCTCTGCTCAAATTTCATTCATCAAGACGGATTCGTCGTTATGACACTCTTCAAACGGCTCATATAGCCCCCCAGCTGCGTTGCCAACGCATTGTAGTACAGCTGGTTCTTCGCAAGGCTCGCCATCTCGATATCAATATCGACATTATTTCCATCAACTCGTATATTGTCCTGATCTTCCAGCTTGATCTCTGGTGCCGCTGCCTTGCGGATTGGCATAGGAAGATGCTTCCCATGCGTGCGTGCCATCTGAAGTTTTCCCTCTGGCTCAATTTTCAGTTCCCGAGAAAGCATATCCTCAAATTCCACGTTGCTTTTCTTGAAATTCGGCGTATTCACGTTCGCAATATTGTCACTGATGACCGCATGTCGCAGGGTTGCAGCCTGCAGACCTCTCTGCAAGTAATTGAAATTCGGCGAATTCATAATTTGTTCCAGCATGTCCCTGCTCACCCCTTTCTTTAAAGACTCATGCATCATCCTAATGCAAATAATCTTGCTTCTATCCGTAGATTGCAAAATACAAATTTTCTCATTCGGCAGATTGCCTATACTACATCCTTCACGATTTTAACACGTTTTCCTAATTTTTAGAAGGGTTCTTCTTAATTTTTTTATTTTCTAAAACAAAAAAGTCGGAATGTCCTCACATTCCGACCTATCATCTCAGTTTCTCAGCTTCTGAACTTCCTCCAAAAGGTATTCGTTTTTCACCCGAATCCAAGTTCCCTTCATCCCAAGAGACTTGGATTCAATCACTCCAGCCGACTCAAATTTTCTGAGAGCATTCACAATGACCGACCTTGTGATCTTTACCTTGTCAGCTATCTTCGACGCTACGACCACGCCCTCCGTTCCCGGCAGGGAAGTAAGTATGCTGATTGCTGCCGAAACCTCAGAATAGGACAACGTGTTGATTGCAACCTTTACCATTGCTTTCTTGTTCGCCTCGATCTCCAGCTGCTTGCTGCTGTCACGAAGCATTTCCATCCCGACGACCGTTGCTCCATATTCAGCCAAAAGAAGCGCATCATCATCAAATTCCTCGTCATACTTTGCCACGATCAGCGTTCCTTTTCTTTCACTGGACGCATAGATTGGAACGATCGTTGTGTTTTTCCCATTGAACAGGCACTTCGTATTCTCTTCGTAAGCGCACATTCCAGATTTTGACCGCAGGTTCGCCGATGTCTGTCCCATCTTGTTCAGCCAATCGACATAATGCTTCGGAAATTCTCCCTGATTGATTACCTTGTCAACCATAAGGTCACACTCAAAGTCATCAACAAACGCATACCCGAACACCTTTCCCTTCGTGTTCGTAATGTAAACATTCGACTCCAAGACATTACTGAGAACCCGTGCGATCCCATCGTATTCTACCGTATCAGACTCCTGCAAGATCTTGTTGATCATCCTCGTTTTTTCTAACAATGGCGTCATTACAATTTTCTCCTTTTTGTCACAATTCGAAAGATTCATTTGTTTTATTTTATCACAGTTTTCAAAATAGTCAAAGATAACATGCAAATTTTTTCAAATGAAATGCCATTATTTTTTGTCAGAAAAATGCTGTTAATCAAAAAATATGCCTAAATGCAAATCGTCCCAAGACAAAAATTCCGAAAAATCGGCTTTCTGCCTTGGGACAACAAAGAAAACAAATAATAAAACGAGCTAACCCGTGTTTTAAAGGATAAACTGGGAAAGGTCACGATTCTTTGCAATGCCTGCAAGCTTTTCTTCCACATAAGCTGCATCGATCCTGACCGTTTTTTCTTCCATATCCGGTGCATCGAAGGACACATCCTCCAAAAGCTTTTCCAGAAGCGTATGCAGACGACGGGCACCGATATCCTCCGACTGCTCATTGACATCGCAAGCCATCTCTGCCAAACGGGAAATCGCGCTGTCCTCAAAGAAAAGCTCCACGCCCTCCGTATCCAAGAGAGCCTTGTACTGCTTCAAGAGTGCATTCTGCGGCTCTGTAAGAATCTTCTCAAAGTCCTCTCTCCGCAGGGATTTCAGTTCTACACGAATAGGAAATCTTCCCTGCAGCTCCGGAATAAGATCCGACGGCTTTGCCGTATGAAAAGCACCTGCCGCAATAAAGAGAACATGGTCCGTCTTTACAGGGCCATATTTCGTCATAACCGTGGAGCCTTCCACAATAGGCAGGATATCCCGCTGCACACCTTCGCGTGAAACATCTGCTCCACCAGTATTTCCCTTGACTGCCACCTTGTCAATTTCATCAAGGAATACGATACCGCTCCGCTCTGCCGCTTGGACGGCAGCATCCGCCACCTCGTCCATGTCGATCAGCTTTTCTGCCTCTTCCTGTGCAAATAGCTTTCTCGCTGCCTCTACCGTCACCTTGCGCTTCCTGCGGCGTTTCGGCATAAGATTTCCAATCATATCCTGCAAGTTATCGCCCATGCCCTCCAGACTGGAACCGGAGAACATGCCGACCATAGGCTTGCCGGCTTCCTCCACGTCAATTTCAATCAGTTCCTGCTCCAGCTCACCGTTCTTCAAGCGCTTGCGCACCCACTCGCGACCTGCCTGATATTTGGGAGTCTCCGTTTTCTCCTCCGTCTCCTCCTGCGCATCATTTCCAAACAAACGGCCAAGCGGGTTCTGTGATCTCTTCGGTTCCGGAACGAAAACATCGAGAATACGTTCCTCTGCCAAGCCCTTTGCCTTTTCCTGAACCTCATCCATACGCTGCTGCCGCACCATGCGCACCGCAGTTTCTGCCAAATCCCTCACGATGGATTCCACATCCCTGCCCACATAGCCAACCTCAGTAAACTTCGTAGCTTCTACCTTAATAAACGGAGCCTTTACCAATTTGGCAAGCCGCCTTGCAATTTCTGTCTTTCCTACACCGGTCGATCCTATCATCAAAATATTCTTTGGTATGACATCATCTCGCATACTGCCAGTCAACTGACGGCTTCTCCACCGATTGCGAAGAGCGATTGCCACAGAACGTTTTGCTTCCTTCTGCCCTACGATATATTTATCCAGCTCCTCCACGATCTGACGCGGAGTCTGTTCATTTACGCCAATGCATTCCATATCCATCATTCCAGCTCCTCCACCTTGATATTATGATTCGTGTAAACACAAATATCCGCAGCGATGGAAAGAGCCTCCTGCGCTATCTCAGAAGCAGAAAGGCTTGTGTGCTTCACCATTGCTCTGGCTGCGGAAAGCGCATAAAAACCGCCGGAGCCGATCGCCATAACGGCACCCTCCGGTTCAATGACTTCCCCATTTCCGGAAAGCATGAGCATCGTCTCCTTATCAGCCACAAGCAAAAGTGCCTCCAGCTTTCTTAGGATCTTATCGGTTCTCCATTCCTTTGCCAGCTCCACTGCCGCCCTCTGAAGATTCCCGCTGTATGCATCCAGCTTTTCTTCAAATTTCTCGAAAAGCGTGAATGCATCCGCTACGGAGCCGGCAAATCCTGCTAAGACCTGTCCATGATGCAGCTTGCGTATTTTTCGTGCATTCCCTTTCATGATAGCTGCCTGTCCAAAAGTAACCTGTCCGTCACCTGCGATTGCCGTTTTCCCATCCTTGCGGACACAGCAGATCGTAGTTGCATGAAATTCCATTTCCATTTATCTCATCTCCTTTTTGAAGTTTTCTATCGACAGAATGGCCCGTTCTGCTAATTTCTGCTTTTTTAGCTTCTTGTCACGAATTTTTTCCATCAAAGGCGGCAAAATCCCAAAATTTACGTTCATGGGCTGAAAATGCTTTGCTTCTGATGTCGCAATATAATGACAAAGTGCCCCGTGGCAGGTATCCTCCGGAAATATCAACGGCTTGTTGCCTTGTGCCAGTCTCGCAGCATTCACTCCTGCAATCAGTCCAGAGGAGGCTGACTCCACATAGCCCTCTACTCCTGTCATTTGCCCTGCAAACAACAAATTCTCACGCCCGCGAAGCTGTAACGTCGGTTCCAAAAGCTTTGGCGCATTGAGAAATGTATTTCTGTGCATAACGCCGTACCTTACAAACTCCGCCTGCTCCAACCCCGGAATCATTCCAAAAACACGCTTCTGCTCCGGCCATTTGAGATGTGTCTGGAAACCCACGATGTTGTAAAGAGTTCCCTCTGCATTATCCTGACGAAGCTGTACAACAGCATACGGCCGTTCTCCTGTTTCCGGATGCTCCAAGCCTACGGGCTTCAGTGGACCAAAAAGCAAAGTATCTTTTCCACGGCTTGCCATGACTTCTACCGGCATACAGCCCTCAAAGAATTTTTCTTTTTCAAATTCCTTGACAGGTGCCTTCTCTGCCTGCACCAGCTCCGTCCAAAAACTTTCATATTCTGCTTTAGACATCGGGCAGTTAATGTAAGCCGCTTCTCCCTTTCCATAGCGCGAGGCACGATATGCCTTGGACATATCCACGGACTCCAGCGTTACGATAGGAGCTGCCGCATCATAAAAGTAAAAATAATCCTGCCCCATAAGCCTTGCAATATCCTCAGCCAAGCTTCCATCGGTCAATGGCCCGCTTGCTACGATCGTCACGGCATCCTCAACCATAGGAACGGTATCTATTTCCTTATGAACGATTTGCACTCTGGGGTGCGAGGAAACCTTTTCCGTGATATAACGGCTAAAGCCTTGACGATCCACGGCAAGCGCTCCTCCTGCAGGAACCTTGGTCGCATCGGCCGCCTCCATGACAATAGAGGAAAGCCGCCTCATTTCTTCCTTCAAAACGCCGACTGCGTTCTCCATTCCTGCGCCGCGCAGAGAATTGCTGCACACAAGCTCCGCAAACCCTGCGGTCTTGTGTGCCGGCGTAGATTTTTCCGGACGCATCTCATACAGCGTCACCTCGGCACCCAGCTCTGCCGCCTGCCAAGCTGCCTCGCTTCCCGCAAGTCCAGCTCCAACAACGATGACCTTCTTCATTCCTTCTTGCCGACCTCGCCTTCCGCTTCCTTTGCCTTCTTTTCCTCTGCTTTGGCTCTCAATTTTTCCAATTCTTTATTGATGGGGTGATCAATTCTCGTTTCACATGCATCATTACTGCAATAAACAATAGATCTCCCATTCTTGTAATAGTGCCGAAGCTTAACGGAACCGCACTTTTCGCAAACGGTCTTTTGCGGAACATCCCAAGTAACATAATCACACGTTGGGTACTGTTCACAGCCAAAAAAGACCTTGCCGCGGCGGGTACGTCGTTCCACGATAGCTCCGCCGCACTTTGGGCATTTTGCCCCCGTATCCTTGATGATTGGCTTGGTATTGCGGCACTCCGGAAACCCAGGACATGCCAAAAACTTGCCAAAACGCCCCTGCCTGACCACCATCATGCGACCGCAAAGCTCGCACTTCACGTCCGAAACCTCCATAGGAAGCTCCACATGCCCGATTGCTTCATCTGCCTTTTGCAGCGTGACATCAAATGGGTCATAAAATTCCTTCAAAAGACTGTTTTTCTGAACCTTTCCCTCTGCAACTTCGTCCAACTCGTTTTCCAGATTTGCGGTAAACTTTATATCAACAATATCCTTGAAATGCTCTTCCAGCATTTCAAGAACCACAAAACCAAGCTCCGTTGGCTGAAAATGCTTTTCTATGCGCTGGACATAACCTCGTGCCTGAATCGTTTCTATAATAGGCGCATAGGTGCTTGGCCTTCCAATTTCTTTTTCCTCCAGTGTCTTGACCAAAGAAGCATCATTATAGCGCGGAGGAGGTTCTGTAAAATGCTGCTGCGGAAGAATTCTTTCCAGCAAAAGCTCATCTCCCTCATGCATTTCCGGAAGCACTACATCTTTTTCTTTCTTGACGGTTTCTGCACCGGCATATACCATCGTAAAACCGGCAAACTTCATGCATGAACCGCTTGCACGAACCGAGTAGCGGTTTCCTGCCATGATACTGATACTCATCGTATCATAAACCGCAGGTGTCATCTGGCTTGCCGCAAAACGCTGCCAAATCAGGCTGTACAGCTTGAACTGCTCCTTTGTCAGATATTTTTCTACTGCACTCGGTGTCAGTCTGATACTCGTTGGACGAATCGCCTCATGCGCATCCTGCGATTTTTTGCCTGTACTGTATAGATTGGGCTTCTCCGGAACATATTCCTTTCCAAAGCATTCCGCAAGATAGCTCCTCGTCTCATTCTGTGCCAACGCTGAGATCCGTACCGAATCTGTACGCATGTAAGTAATCAAACCAACCGGTCCTTTTTTGCCAAGCTCCAAGCCTTCATAAAGCTGCTGTGCCAATCTCATCGTCTTTCGAGAAGTAAAGCCCAGCTTTCTTGCCGCATCCTGCTGCAAACTGCTTGTCGTAAACGGAGGCGCCGCCTTGCGTCGGCGTTGGTTCTTCTTTACTTCCTTGACAGCCAGCGTCTGCTTCTGCAGATCCGAAACAACTGCCATCGCCTCAGACTCTTCTTTTATATCCGGCTTTTTGCCGTCTATATGGGAAAGCTCTGCCTGAAACATAGCAGACCGCCCTTTGCGAAGCTTCATTGCAATCGTCCAATATTCTTCGGAAACAAACGCACGAATTTCTTTTTCCCGATCGCAGATCAGCTTCACTGTCACAGACTGCACACGTCCCGCCGAAAGTCCCTTTCTCACCTTGCGCCAAAGAAGCGGGCTCAGCTTATATCCCACGATACGGTCAAGCATTCGCCTTGCCTGCTGTGCATCCACGCGATCCATGTGAATCGGCCTTGGCTCCTTCACAGCTTCCTGAATCGCCTGCTTCGTAATCTCATGAAAGACGATCCGGCAATTTTCCTCTGGGTTCACGCCAAGGATATATGCCAAATGCCAAGCAATAGCCTCTCCCTCTCGGTCAGGGTCGCTTGCAAGATAAATTTGGTTCGCATTCTTTGCATCCTTGCGGAGTGACTTGATCAAATCTCCCTTTCCTCGGATATTGATGTATTTGGGCTCAAAATCATTTTCCACATCGATCCCGAACTGGCTCTTCGGCAGATCCCTAAGATGACCCATAGAAGCTCGAACCATGTACTTGCTCCCAAGATATTTTTCTATTGTTTTCGCCTTTGCCGGTGACTCGACCACAACAAGAGTCTTTTTCACCTTCGATTTCGGCTTTTCCTTTGTCTTAAGCTGAGCTTTGGCAGCCAAGTAATCACTTCCTCCCAGCACGCAGGTACGCATGCGACTTATTTTCTGCAATCAATCCTTTAAGCTCCATCTGCAAAAGCTGAAATGCGATTCCTGCCGCATCACGGCTTCCCTTTAGGCTGTATATAATCTCATCCACAGAAAGTGGGTGATCATAGGAAAGGACATGGTAGATCTCCGCTTCCTCCGGTGTCATTTCCGGAAGGCTCTCCTTCGCTGGCTCCTCGCCCATGCTATCCCAGCCATACTCTTTCAGAATATCCTCTGCGGAAGCCACCAATCTTGCTCCCTGCTGGATCAAGCGGTTGCAGCCCTCACTGCTTTCTGAAAAAATTGGTCCCGGAACAGCAAAGACATCTCTGCCTTCATTCAATGCCAATTCTGCGGTGATGAGCGAACCGCTCCGCTTTGCTGCCTCTACTACGACAGTTCCTCGGCACAAACCGCTGATAATGCGATTTCTGGCAGGAAAAAAAGCAGGAAATGGAGGCGTTCCAGGCACATACTCAGAAATCACCGCCCCTTGCTCCGAAAGTCTTGACAAAAGCGACTTGTTTTCCTTCGGGTATGCCACGTCCACTCCGCAACCAAGAACGGCAATCGTTTTTCCCTTCTTCATTGCACCGAGATGGGCACAAGTATCTATACCGCGTGCTGCGCCGCTAACGATCGTAACCCCTGCCGCAGCAAGGCTTTCCGAAAAATCCAAGGCAATGCGCTCGCCGTATCTCGTGAATTTTCTCGAACCAACCATTGCCAAACAAAAATCCTCTTCTCTTGGCAACGTTCCTCGATAAAACAGCACCACTGGCGGCTGATAAATTTCCTTGAGCAGTTTTGGATATTCTTTGGAAAAAACAGAGCATATCTTGATGCCCTTCTTTTCACATTGCTCCTCCAAATGCTTGGGATGATCGGGCTCTTTGTCACGAAATGCCAAAAGTGCATCCACTGTCCCTTCCGACAAGCGGCCTCTTTCCAACAGTTCTCCCTTTCCAGCAAACCAGATCTCCTTGCTCGAAGAAAAATTTTCCATTAGGTGCTTCAGCTGGGTATTTCCCAAACCCTTGACACACTGCAAAGAAGCCAAGAAACACTCATCCATCCCATCACCTCATCCTGCAAAATTCTACACATTTCCATATAATACATAAAGACGACATGCAATGCAACCATTTTTCTCAGAAATATATTGCACAAAAAAGCCACCTGCCAGCTGGCAGGCGGCCGAAACACATGATTACTCCGCCATCTGATAACGAGTCGTCTCCACCTCGATATAATCAATTGGGCC
This sequence comes from Selenomonadaceae bacterium, assembly GCA_045617105.1. GTDB lineage: Bacteria > Bacillota > Negativicutes > Selenomonadales > Selenomonadaceae > CALELM01. The sequence continues at coordinate 22,398 of JAZLHW010000131.1, forward strand.
AGAAATTGGCACCGAAGGCTTGCGTACAGTCGTTGTCACAGCCTTTATATGCGGATACTTTTTCAGAACTTTGTCACCAATACATGCAGACAAGGAAATCAAAAGCTGATAGCGCTTATTCTCTGTAGCATCCTTGACCAAATCATAAACGGCAGCCGTATTTACTCCGTTCTTTACATCATCCGTTTCCACAGCTGCTGCATCATCCAGCTCCGCTTCCACGTCTATATAGAACTTCTGCCCCTGCTCACGCTCATACTCATAGATTCCGTGAAAACCATAAAACATCATGTTCTTTATTCTTACTTTTGCCATGCCCGTCACTCCTTTATTGATTTTAATGACTCTTATATTTACCTGTTCTATGAAAATTCAAAAAATCCTTCTGAAATCAAAAAGAAATTCTATTTTTCTTGCAATGTTTTTCCTTACACATAGACACAAAGAGCAAGAACCCGTCATATCGCTTCTCTAACAAGACCTATCCAGTTTCAAAACAGCATGGAGCATGACAGACGCTCCATTGGTACACTGCTGATCTGATGTATGCTCCAGCTCGCAATGAGACAGTCCTTTAGCAGAAGGGACGAATATCATGGTAGTCGGCAGCATGTAGGAAACGTATTGCGCATCGTGGCCTGCACCGGAATTTATATTCATATGGGATATCTTTAACTCCTCTGCGGATTCACGAACATATTCCACCAGCTGCTTGTCCCAATACACGGTATCTCGATTCCAGCCCAGCTCACATTCACAACGACAGCCCTGCCATTCCTTCCCAGCAGCTGCGAAAAGTATTTTGCGGACTTCATCTAAGACAGCTGGATCTTCATGACGGACATCAATAGAAAAATCAAAGTAAGACGGTATCACAGTATTTACGCAAGGGTGAACTACAGCTTCTCCCGTAGTATAGACCAAATCCTCATAGCCTAGCTTGTCTATCTCCTCATGAAGCCAGCACAGGCATTCTGCCCCTGCATGAAGGGCATCTTGTCGCTTTTTCATTGGGAACGTGCCCGCATGAGCAGCAAATCCATGGAACTTCATTCGGTAGATCATCTGCCCCAGCACACAGGTCACTACGCCGATCTCCTTGCCTGCATCCTCCAATATCGGTCCCTGCTCTATATGCAATTCAAACATGGACATATACTTATCCGGATTCATGCGATTTTCCTTGCTTCCCTTGTATTTAAAGCCTGCCAGCTTTTCACCAAAGGTCACCCCATGCTGCACGATGGATTGAGAGGCCATCATTTTATCATAATCAAAATTGGAACGGAACCGCTCCGGCATATAATCATTGCAGACAATAGCAGAACACATCATGCAAGGAGGAAATTCCGATCCTTCCTCATTTGTCCAAATCACTGCCGTAATCGGGTGTTTATGCGAAATATTCTCTGCAGCTATCGTTTCCAGCACCTCCATAGCCCCCATGACACCCAATATGCCGTCATAATTGCCGCCTTCCTTTACCGAGTCACAGTGCGAACCCATAGCTATGCGCTTTGCCCCAGAATCACTGCCGGGAAGAGTAGCGTACATATTCGCTAGGTCATCCACCTCAATAACGGCACCAATAGCTTCCATTCTGCGCACGAATTCATCTCTCGCCATAACAGCTTCCGCTGAAAGCGAATAGCGTGTCACGCCGCCATTTCCCGTATCGCCAAACCTTGCAAACGTCTGTATCTTATCCTTCATTCTTTCTAAACTGCAAACGTACATAACTATCCCTCCCAACAACAAATATCCGTCATCTATCTGTATACGCTGCACCGTAAGGCTTTCCATGCACGAACCTGCCATCACCAGCACTGCCTACATATTTTGCACCTTCCACGACCACCTTGCCGCGAAGCAATACCGTATCAGGACGACCTATCTGCTTCATACCCTCCAAGGTACAATAATCAACACCTTCCATAGAATCCTTTACACTGAATACGCCCCTGTAATCCCCATCAAAGATTACAAGATCCGCATCATACCCCGGTTCTATATGTCCCTTATTCTTCAATCCATTGATTCTGGCTGGAGCAGAAGAAATCAAATCTACAAATTTTGTCTTAGAAAGCTTGCCTGTACACACCCCATAAGTCCACAGCGCACTGATACGATTCTGCACTGCCGGAGCACCATTCGGAATGTCTGCAAAAGACTTGCCCTCACCATAACCCATATACTTTTGCTGCTTATAGTCAAAACCGCAATGATCCGTACTGACAGCATTCAGATGGCCGCACCTCAATGCTTTCCATAATGCCTCCTGATGTTCCTTGCTGCGCAGAGGCGGTGAAAATACAAACTTTGCCCCTTCAAACCCCGGACGGGACAGCTCCGATTCATCAAAAAGCAAATAGCTGGCACATGTCTCGCCAAACACAGGGAGACCACGCTGAGCAGCTCTCTGGATTGGCTCCAACGCATCCATGCAAGTCACATGGACAATATAGATTGGTGCCCCTGCCATTTCCGCCAAGTAAATAGCCCTGCTTGCAGCCTCCCCCTCACAGATTGGAGGTCTTGACACCGCATGATACTTAGGTTCAATATGCCCCTCCGCAATCAGCCGCTTAGTCTCATAATCTATGATGTCACCATTTTCTGCATGAACCATGACAGTGACCCCAACTTCCTTTGCCGCTGTCAATGCTCTGATTATTGCTTCATCATCAGCATGAAAGGACATGCCTTTATATGCCATGAACAACTTCACTGTAGAAATTCCTGCACTGGGCAGTTTAGAAATTTCCTCAAATATCTCAGGTCTGGGATCCGTAATAACTACATGAAAAGACCAATCCACATGAGAAATACCTTCCACCGATTTTTTCTCAAAATCTCGTACAGATTCCATAAGCCCCTTTCCCTGCTCTTGATTAACGAACTCCACTACCGTCGTCGTACCGCCTAATGCTGCTGCCGCACTGGTTTCAAAGCCCCGCACCGCACTCCCTTTGTACACAAAGGAATAATGGACATGCTGATCGATACCGCCCGGAAAAACGAATTTTCCTGCAGCATCGATAACTCTGTCGGCCTCATCTGCCAGTGCGATACCGATTTTTGCAATCGTCTCATCCTCTATCAGGATATCGGACACATATTCATTCTGGGCAGTAATGATTCTGCCATTGCGTATAAGTGTTTTCATCATGCAGTCCTCCCTTTCATAACTCTACCATATTATACGTTTTTCCCCAAAATATCTTACAAAAACCGACGCAGAAAATTTCTCCCCTGCAGACCATTCACACGAAGCTATCTGGTATTCTAGTTCAATACCACATAACGAAATCCTCTTTTGCGAAGCAAGAACCTTGCAGGAACAGAAAACAAGCGCCGTGTATTCTCATGTTGCTATATTGACATGCCATAAAATTACAGATACTATGGTGGATAACAGCGCAAAAATCGGTTTCGCCTATTATAACGCCATTGTTCAAGAAAATGCCATAAGCATTTTCCCTCCAATTTGCGTTTCAACGAAGCGGGAGATATGCTCACCGCTTGTTAAAATTTGGCTTCCCCCACTTACAGCAAGCTGTTGAAGAAGGGGACATCTT
>JAZLHW010000132.1:0-1789 GCA_045617105.1 Selenomonadaceae bacterium
CCGGCGGCAGGTGATCCTGTGCGATCGGGACAGGGATGGCAACCGGGAAGATGATCCATTCCTTGCTGAAAAGCTTTGCGCGGGAACGGAAGGGATTCTTCTGTGGGCGCTGGAAGGTCTAAATCGGCTGATTGCCCAGAATTACCACTTCACCATCAGCAAACGGGCAGAGGAAAACATGGACTGCGCCATCAAGGAAGGCAACAATATTGTGGGGTTCATGGAATCCGATGGCTACTTCGTCTTTCGTGCGGACAGCCAGATTACCGCCAAGGATTTCTATGCCGTCTATGAGCTGTGGTGCAGCGACAACACCGCAAAGCCGGTGACACCCAAAAGCTTTGGCAATTACCTGTCCCAGCATCTGGATGATTACCATCTGGAACACGACAACAAGGTTCACAACGATCAGGGCCGCAGAGTTTGGGGCTACTGGGGAATTGAAGCCATCGTTCACCCCTATGTGTGATGGACTGTAAATCATGCGTACCATACATACCTGTGTACCGGCGGTATGTATGTATGTACGCACGGTACGCAAGATTTCGAGCTACTACCGCATATTTTAGCAGTTTGATGCTATCGAAAGAACGCAAAGGGTGTCGAACGCTGAAAATTGCCAAAAATCACCCCGAAACCATACAGTTTCGCCTTTTCGGGGTTTCCGATGCTGGATATCCCCCCAATTCTCAAATCGGCGCACAGGGCCTCCTACAGCCCAAAATTTGCGCCGGTACGCATCACTAAATGAAAGGAATACAACAAAATGCCACGCATGCCAAAAAAGAGAAAGAAGGAGCTCTCCCTGTTTCTGAACGATGCCGGGAGAGTTTCCTATAACATCCTGTGCCGCCATTGCGTACACAGCTGTAAGCAGTCCTACCGGGCAATGGTCGTTGAATGCCGGAGGTACTTCTCCAAGCGAGCGGTGGAGGTGCCAGAAAAATGAATCCCCAATATGCCATCCTCCGCTTTGCCAAGTACAAGGGGCCGGAGATCAGCCGGATTGAAGCCCACAATGAACGCACTAAGGAGCAGTACGCCAGCAACCCGGATGTGGACACCAGCCGGAGCCATCTGAATTTCCATCTGGTGAAGCCCCGGCAGAAATACCGGGCAGAAGCAGAAAAGCAGATTGCCGATGCCGGATGCAAAACCCGAAAGGACAGCGTCCGGGTGGTGGAAACGCTGATAACCGCCAGTCCGGATTTCTTTGCCGACAAGAAACCTAAGGAAGTCAAGGCGTTCTTTGACCATGCGCTTGCTTTTCTGGCAAGTAAACAGCCGAAGGAAACCATCATCTCTGCCGTGGTGCATGTGGACGAGAAAACGCCTCATATGCACCTTTGCTTTGTTCCTATCACCGTCGATGGTCGGCTCAGTGCCAAGGACATTCTGGGGAACCGAAAGAACCTGTCCAAATGGCAGGATGAATTTTGGGCTTTCATGGTCAAGAAGTACCCGGATCTGGAACGGGGTGAATCGGCAAGCCAAACCGGCAGGACACATATCCCACCCCGGGTATTCAAGGAAGCCGCCCATCTGGCTCGGAAGAAGGAGAAGTTGAATCAGCTGCTTTCGGAAATCACACCGCTGAATGCCAGGAAGAAGGCCGCTGAAATTGAAGCTTTCCTGACGGACTACATACCCTCGGTAGAAAAGCTGATGACCCGGGCAAAGAAAGCCAACAGTGCCGTCAAGGAGTTGAATGCCGAAATTGCCGAGCTGAAAAAGGAAGTCAACAGCAATAAGGCAAGTGTCGTGCGCCAGCTGGAATTGTCGCGAAAGG
>JAZLHW010000133.1:0-1657 GCA_045617105.1 Selenomonadaceae bacterium
AAAGGTGCTAGGTGTGAGTCCCAGCGAGTTGGTTCCCAGCTTTAACCGTGACGAGTTGATTGAGTTTATTTCAACCACATCGTTTTCTGAGTACGAAAAAATCCTTAGTTACGCAAAGTCTCTGAGGGAGAAGGGAGTTAAAAATTGACACCACAGCAGTTACAATTCCGTCACAGTGCGGAGATTGCCCTTAGAGGGTCAAAAGTAAACGAGGAGGTGAAATTCATCTGTCCCTACTGCAAAGGGCTTGCGTTCGCATACAAAGGGGATGATTGTCACCATGGCTTTTGCCTATCATGTAGGCAAAAGTTCGGTGGATACTACCAGTTCGGAAAGTCCTCTACCGTGGACAACAATACGTTTCTCTCACTTCCTGATTCAAGGGTGGAACGTCTGAAAGTCTTGTTCGAATACGTCGGAGTTGACGCAGGAATGGCAAAGAGAATGGCAGAATGTTCTCCTGTCGAACCTGAAAAGAAAATGAAGGTGAGACAGCCTGACCCGTGGAATCTGGTCAGTGAGGAAGAACATCCACTTGTCGAACAGCTTCACTTAGCCGGATGTTCCCAATTCACTATTTCAAAGAAGCTGGGAATTTCCGCAAAAGCGATGAACCGTTGGTACGAGTCAACAGGATATATCCCCAACAATCACGTTGGTTGCAAGACGGTGGAAAACGATTCGGAAGCATGGAAGTATTACAAGATGGGCTACACCACCTGCGATATTGCCTATGCAATAGGAAAGTCGGAAGATGGAGTCCGCAAATGGCTTCACAAGAACGGCCTTGAAGCAAACAAAAAAAGACCCGTCCAGCTTTAAGAGGCACTAGACGGGTCATCCTCACACAGCAAAGGAAAACGGAGGACGATGTTATTTTACATCATTCTCCTTTCTATGTCAACAGAAAGGAAATTATTATGACAACTAAATATTTTGGAACGATTATCTGTGCGGCACTTGTTCTGCTGATCGTGGCAGTCTGGGTTATCGGGATTTTGGCGAAGAAGGAGCAGGAGCATGACTTCTGGCAGGTTCAGACCTTTTCTGCGCTGGGAACGCTGATCGTTCTCGGTGCTGCTGCAATGGGGGTGTAAGTCATGGCACTCATCAGTGCGCTAATCACAGCCATCCAGGTCTTATTGATGGGCATCTCTGTAGCAGGCTGCATTGCTGGCGGAAGTCAGCCTGAGGATGTTGAGTTCGTCCTGTTTTTTCTCGGTGTCCACATCATCGGATGGTTGATTTGCAGGTTCCTCGGCGTTCCAATGGAGCTTTGTCAGGTTCTGTTGGTTGTTCTTGGGTTTTACATCTACGGGACCATCACAGACGGTGACTTCGCTCTCCTCTTTGCAGACGATGCAGTATCTGACGCTGTTTTGGATAGCGTAATGAATGCGTGGACTAAGGAGGAGTATATCGGAAACACTATCGCACTCATTGTGTGGTTCCTCAGTTGGGGCGGAGCCATCCCCGGTGAGATCAGGAGGAAAGGCGGTTTGCAAACGGAATGAGATGGAATTTGTTTTGGATCGCATTGTGTGCAGCATTTGTTGTGGTTGCTTTTGTTGTAGAGAAGGATCAAAGAAGAGAGATTGCAAAATATCCGAGCTACATCGAGTATGCAGAAGCGCAAAACGCAAAAACCAACAAAGCA
>JAZLHW010000134.1:0-42660 GCA_045617105.1 Selenomonadaceae bacterium
TCCTGATGTCCTCGTCGAGCAGACCAAGGACGGTTTCCATATGGAAGCCGCCATGCGCATCCAAAAAAGCAGACCATCACTTTGGGTACCGAACAGCAATTGGTGGAACACTTCAAGCATGATTCAAATCAACAACTTAGAAGGTTTTTCAGACAGTCAGATTATTATTGCCGGACATTATTTTACAAAAGATCCAAAAGCCAAGTTGCCTCTCAGCTTTCATATTTCCATTTCCAATGCTGAAATATACAGCCTTTACGGTTCTTATTCTCCCGAGACAAATGATGACTGCTCCAATAATTATGTGCAAGTTGGAGAAAATTGTTCCGTAACTCAGGAACTATACGGTGGATATGCCCCCGAAGGGGGAAAAGCAAACGGAAATACCGTAGAAATATTCGGCGATAATTTTGAAAAAACTCGTATTCGGGGAGGTTATTCGACGAAAAGCGAAGCATGCAATAACGAGATCATCATTCACAGCGGAACCTTCAACAACCGCATATACGGAGGTTATTCCCAAAATGGAACAGCCACAGGAAATACCATAACTATCAAAGGAGGAACCTTTGGATCCAAACTCCTCTTGGTAGGAGGATATGCCAACAGCAGCAGCAACAAAAAAAACAGCTTCCAAGGAAATACCTTGAACCTTTATGTCCCTATTGCAGTGGAAAAAATTTCAAACTTTCAATTTTACAATTTTTATATTCCCAAAACTGCCAACAGCGGAGATGTCATGATTCAAGTCTGCGGCGAAGATCCAACTGACATTTCCGGTCTGAATGAAGAAAATCAAACCTATGTACGTGCAGGAGTTATGGCAGGCTCCCCCTTGAAAAAAGGAGACCGTATCACACTAATAAAAAATACAAACGGAATCACTGCCAAAAACGTAACCTACGGCACCTTGACAGAAGGCGTATCCATAGACTATCCACTGGATATTTCCTTGACGGATAACGATACGGCCTTAACCGCCGTCATTTCAAACGCCCCTTCCCCCTCGTCAAAGAACGATCCCATGCAAGATCTGCCAAATTCCGCACCAGATTCTAAACCTGCTCCTCCCAAAAATCCACCATCGGATCCATCAAAAAAGTCCGGTCAAATAGATTCCAAAACAGATATTCCTGAAAAAAAGCGAACCTTGCAAAAGCTGCAGATCCCTATAAAACTAAAGGAAGAAACGAAATCTCTGACAGAGACCCGTGCCGCCAGCATTGGACTCTTGAACAGCAACAGCAATCTCCTTGCCACGCAGAGCACGGCAAATGCAGAGGAGGCAACTGGCAATTCCAGCACCACCAACCATTCCGAAGGCACTTATTCTCCATTTGCCTCTATTGGCGGGAACAATATGCGATACAATTCCGGCTCGCATATCGATACGAAAGGTCTTTCCGGAACGCTTGGCTTCGCACGCAAACTGCACTACAAAAATTCTAATCTGCTTCTTGCCCCATTCTTGGAATACGGAAGGGCAAATTACGACAGCTACCTTGATGACGGAACCCATGGTACAGGAACACAGCAATGCTTCGGTATCGGATTTCTGGCAAAAAAATCGTTTATATCGGGAGATTATTATGAAGGAAGCCTGCGCATAGGAAAACTAAAGGGGAATTATTCCGGAATTCTTGATAAAATTGCGACCAGCTATGATACGGAATCCAATTATCTGGGAATTCATGCCGGCATAGGAAAAATTTTTAAGCTCTCAGAAAGATCCCATTTAGATACCTACGGAAAATTTTTCTATACCCTGCAAGGGCAGGATACCCCGCACCTCAGCAGCGGGGAAACCTATCAATTTGATGCAGTTCGCTCCTGCCGTCTTCGTTTGGGGACAAAGCTGACGCAGGACATTGCAGAAAATCAACAGCTTTACACAGGCGCTGCATGGGATTATGAATTTGACAGCGAAGCGCGTGCAAGCTATCGGGGACTCAGCACACCATCCCCTTCCCTTAAGGGAGGAAGCTTCCTTTTGGAAATTGGTTGGAAGCAAAAAGATACCACAGAAAATCATTTAGCAGCAGACCTTGGCATAACCTGCTGGAGAGGAAAACAAGAAGGTATCGATCTTCATGCTTCATTCCTATGGAACTATTAAAAAACCGATACAGTTTTAATCAAAAAGACAGTCACGATCTTTTGTGGCTGTCTTTTCCTTTTACCTTCACACAAAATCCTTTACTTGATCACATGATTGATACGGAGTACCGATTTTACACTTTCCGCACTCTTTCTCATAAGGGAAAGCTCGTCCTCCGGAAGGTGGAGCGGTATTCTTTTAATGACGCCCTCTTTGCCGATAATCGCAGGCAGGGAAAGCGCAACATCCGTAATTCCGTATTCTCCATGCATAGGAAGTGAGACCGGCATAACAGCCTGCTCATCAAAGAATACTGCCTTTGCCAAACGGCAGACACCCATAGCAATCCCTGTATTCGTCCATCCCTTCGACTGCACCACATCATAGGCGGTATTTACAACATCTTGGGCGACCTTTGCACGGTCTAATGGCTCCTCATGCGTATAAAAATCATCCAGCTCACTCAGGCAAACACCGCCAATTCCTACTGTACTCCATGCTGTAAATGCGGAATTTCCATGTTCACCCAGCATGTATCCCTGCACATCAGCTGGATTTACATGATAGTGCATTCCCATCACACTCTTAAAGCGAAGCGTTTCCAACGTTGTTCCCGTACCAAAAAGCCTTCCTTCTGGATATCCGAACTCCGTAGCCGCCACATAAGTAGTAACATCCAAAGGATTCGTAATCATAATAAAGACAGCATCCTTCGTATACTTTGTAACCTCACTCATCACATGGCGAGTAACTCCTATATTCTCTTTTGCAAGTGTCAGGCGATCCATATCACCGCCCGGCACGATGCTCGGCCCTGCATCACAAATGATGACATCCGCATCACGGCATTCTTCAAATCCGCCAGCCGTTACATGAATCCCCGGCACAAGGCTGCAAGCCAAGGAATGTACCGCATCAAGAGCTTCTCCATGCGCTACCTTCTCATCTGTATCAATACAAACGATTTCTGCTGCCAGCTGGCAGGCGATCGCACGTGCCAAAACAGCAGAACCAACATGTCCCATTCCAATGATCACTAATTTATGTGGTTTAAGCATTTCAAAATCCCCCTATATCTACTGATTCAAAACGGCATTGTACTTCCGAATCATTTTCACTGGCTTATAGGATTCCTTCGCCTTGCGAAGCCCTTCCACCCCTAGATCCTCTTCCCTGTTTATATACGAAAGATGAGCCCATTCATGCTCAACAAAGCCTTGATTGATTGCAGGATATGCCCCACGCACGGTTGGATCCGCTTTCTCGACATGGATCACTGCCATATCTTTGTTGAGCTGCTCGCCAAAGGTAAATGCAATCACGCGCCCATCCAGCAAAATGGCACCTCCCCTGACTTCAAAAAAGGAAAAATCATTCAAGACTTCGAGTGCAGCACCACACTCCCAGCCTATAAAAGAATCCTCTGGTTTTTCCTGCAGATGCTGCCGGTACCATTTATTGAGTTCCAGCTTGCAAAGCGAAATATTTTCTTCTGAAATCGGTACATACTCCGCTTGCGGAAAATTGTGCCAAAAGCTATTCCAGTGATTCTTCTTAGAATGATATTTTCGTCCAGCCAAGCGAATCAGATCCTCGCTTCGATAGACATAATCAAACCGATCCCGATTCGCCTGAAGCTTAAACTCTGCACTTGGATAATTTGCCAACAGCTCCGCAAAGTTCTCATCAACAAGAAAAAATTGCAACGGCTTTCCCAAATCCTGAAAATACTCCATAAATTTATCAACAGCCCATATTATTTTTTCCTTGGAACCGATTGGCTGCAATGCAAAAAGATCGCCATCGACGCTTTTCGTCAGAAACATTACGTCATTTTCCACTGCTATTTGTACTGGACACAGATTTTGCCACATGTATAGGTTGGTAAAGCTCAAATGAGAATTCTCATTATATCCTGCACGCAAAAAATGATCCATGATCCTTTTATCCGCTTTTTGCAACGTCCTGAAATAAATTATGCTCACCCCCTATTCAAAACCATAACTGCAGAGAGCAAAGCCTGCCCCCTTATCTATATCATATCAATGCTGTCAAGAAAAAGAGTATTGGACAAACTGCCCAATACTCCCTCAAACTAACTCAATCAATCAACTTGCGCGTAAACCGTGCATCCTCAGCCCTGTCCTTGATCGTTTTCAGCGAAGCTCCTGCAGCAGCCTCTACCGCTCCAAGGATAACGCCTTCCACAAAAGGGCAGTCTACCATCGCGATCCTGCGTTCCGGCATTTCCTCCAAAACAGCTTCTGCCGTCATGACAGCACTTCCCATATCCATGAAAATTGCTGCGCCGTCCTCAGAATATACACTCTCGATAGCTGACTTGATCTTCTGAAAGCTTGTGCCAAGGCTTCCGTCCTCCATTCCTCCGGCTGGCACGATCAGAACATCTCTTGCCATTGCCTGCGCCAGTTCCGCAACGCCTTCCGCTAACTTTTGGCTGTGAGATACCACTACGATACCTACCATTTTCATGGCCCCCATCCATTACTTGTAATAACGCACGCCAGCCTCGAAAAGCTGCTGATCCTTATTGCCTGGTACATTCTTTGCAACATCTCTTCCAATACGCTCAGAATGTCCCATTTTCCCGAGCACACGTCCATTCGGGCTTGTAATACCTTCGATTGCACAAACGGAACCATTGGGGTTGAACGGTATCGACATGGAAGGATTCCCTGCCATATCAACATACTGCGTAGCGATCTGCCCATGGCTGCGAAGCTTTGCTACGACCTCCTGATCTGCCACAAAGCGGCCTTCCCCATGAGAAACAGCGATCGTATGAACATCTCCGACCTCAACATTATTGAACCAAGGCGAAAGATTGGACACGACCTTCGTTCTCACCATGCAGGAAACATGCCGTCCAATATGATTATGCGTAAGCGTAGGCGACTCCGAAGAAAGGTCACGGATCTCACCATACGGAACAAGACCAAGCTTAATAAGTGCCTGGAAACCATTGCAGATACCAAGCATCAAGCCATCTCTCTTGTCAAGAAGCTTCATGACTTCTTCCTTGATCCGTGGATTGCGGAACATTGCCGCAATGAATTTGCCGGAACCATCAGGCTCATCTCCGCCGCTGAAACCGCCGGGCAGCATAATGATCTGCGAATCATGAACTCCCTTGACGATTGCTTCTACCGTTTCCTCTACCGCTTTCGGCGTAAGATTTCTGACTACCAAAATCTCAGTCTCCGCTCCAGCACGTTCCCAAGCCCTTGCTGAGTCATATTCGCAATTCGTTCCGGGGAATACAGGAATAAATACCTTCGGCTTTGCCGTTCTCACTCGAGATACGATCTTTCTTCCCTGATGATAAGGAACCAGCTTCAAGGCATCTTTAACCCCATGCTTTACCTGAGTTGGGAAAATTTTTTCCAGTGGCTTGGTGTAAGCCTCTTCTATCTCAGAGATCAGCACAGCTGCCTTGCCGCAAACAATGCTTGGTACATTCGTTGTTTCACCAAGTTCATAATATCCCGTATCCTGCAATACCTCGCTCACATCCAGCTGGTTAGAAACTTCCAGCAAAATCGTGCCATATTCTGCACAGAAAAGCTGTTCTTTCGTGAGCTGCTTCGCAAAGGTAAATCCAATGCCATTGCCCAGAGCCATCTTAGAAATTGCTCCTGCAATTCCCCCAACGCCAATGCTCACAGCAGAAAATACCTGTTTCCCTCTTGTCAGCTTGGAAATCTGTGCAAAATTCTTTCTCAGCTGGCAAAAATCCGGCAGATCCTGCTCATCTAACGGACATGGCACAGCATAGACCTTGTTGCCTGGATACTTGAACTCCGCTGACACGGCACAGTCTGCTGGAAGCACATCTACAGCAAAAGAGCAAAGCGTCGGCGGTACATGCATATCCATAAATGTACCGGACATAGAATCCTTGCCGCCTATCGCAGGCACACCAAGCTCATGCTGTGCCCAAAGAGCACCAAGCAGTGCCGCAAACGGCTTGCCCCACTTTTCCGGATCCTTTCCCAAGCTCTCAAAATATTCTTGGAAGGTCAAACGAACCTTATCGGCACGGCCTCCTAAAGCAACCATCTTTGCAACGGATTCCACCACAGCGTAAAGTGCGCCATGGAAAGGGCTCCATTCCGTAAGATGCGGATTCATGCCAAAGGTCATCGCTGTCGCAGTATTCGTTTCTGCACCAAGAACCGGCAATTTTGCTACCATACCTTCCGCTGGTGTCAGCTGCTTCTTTCCGCCAAACGGCATGAGAACCGTATTGCCGCCTATCGTAGAATCAAAACGCTCCGCAAGCCCCTTTTGGCTGCAAACATTAAGATCCTTCAAATTTTCGAGCCAAGCCTTTTCCAAATCATTTCCACAGTTTTCCACCATGACTGGAATCTGGTGCAGGTACCGCTTTTCCGCATCAGGCATGGAAATTTTTGCCTCCACATGCTGGCGAACACCGTTCGTATCGAGGAAGGAACGGTTCATCTGAACGATCTCCTTCCCACGCCACCTCATGACGAGCCGAGGTTCTGCTGTTACCACAGCCACGCAGACCGCTTCCAAGTTTTCCTCATCCGCATATTTTACGAATGCATCCAAGTCTTTCTTTTCGATAACAACTGCCATACGTTCCTGCGATTCGGAAATAGCAAGCTCCGTACCATCAAGACCTTCATACTTTTTCTTGACAGCATCCAGATCGATCAGCAAGCCATCTGCCAACTCACCAATGGCTACTGAAACACCGCCTGCACCGAAATCATTGCAGCGCTTGATCATGCGGCTGACCACAGGATTGCGGAACAATCTCTGAATCTTGCGCTCCGTTGGCGGATTGCCCTTTTGTACCTCTGCACCGCAGCTAGTCAAGGATTCCTCCGTATGCTCCTTGGAAGATCCCGTTGCCCCGCCGCAGCCATCACGCCCCGTGCGTCCGCCGACAAGAACGATGATATCCCCAGCTGCAGGACGTTCACGAACTACATTTTCCTTTGGAGCAGCTGCAATTACCGCACCAATTTCAAGACGCTTTGCCATATATCCTTCATGGTAGATCTCGCGTACCTGTCCCGTAGCAAGACCTATCTGGTTGCCGTAGGAACTGTAACCAGACGCTGCCCCCAGCGTGATCTTCTTTTGAGGAAGCTTGCCGGGATGCGTTTGAGAGATCGGCAAGCGGGGATCTGCCGCTCCAGTTACGCGCATTGCCTGATAAACGTAGGAACGGCCGGAAAGGGGATCTCGAATCGCACCGCCAAGACAGGTAGCAGCACCGCCGAACGGTTCAATTTCCGTTGGGTGGTTATGCGTTTCATTCTTGAACATAACCAGCCAATCCTGTTCCTCGCCATCAATATCCGCCTTGATCTCAATACTGCAGGCATTGATCTCCTCAGACTTATCCAGATCCTCCAAAAGACCTTGCTTGCGAAGCGACTTCATGCCAATGACAGCAATATCCATCAATGTCACATCACGCTTCTGACCGGCATACAGCTCCGTGCGGTCCTGCATATACCTGTCATACGCAGCCTTCATAGATGGCGTAAAATATCCTTCTTCAAGTTCTACGCTGTCAATAGCTGTCGTAAAGGTCGTATGACGGCAATGATCCGACCAATAGGTATCAATGACACGGATTTCCGTAATGGTTGGCGCACGATGTTCCGTATCACGGAAATACTTTTGGCAAAACTTCAGATCCTCAAAACTCATCGCAAAACCACGCTGATCCATAAAAGCCTGAAGCTCCGCATCATCCATCTCGTTAAAATTGCTCAGGATCTCCACATCAGCAGGAACTTCCGTTTTCATGTTGAGGGATTCCGGTTTTTCAAGGGAAGCCTCCCTGCTCTCCACCGCATTGATACAGTAACCCTTGATATCCTCAAAGGTCTTGTCGTCTATTTCCCCGACAAGAACGATAACACGCGCTGTCGCAATCTCAGGACGCTCCTTTTGTGTCACAAGCTGGACGCACTGCGCCGCAGAATCAGCAGTCTGGTCGTACTGTCCTGGAAGATATTCTACCGCAAACATGCGGGAATTAGGAAAAACCGGCAACACTTCCTCATACACTACATCCACTGGAGGCTCCGAAAAAACAACAGACTTCACCTGAGCATATTCTGCATCTGTCAGTCCTTCGATATCATATCGGTTAATGACACGGACTGCTTTCAGCTTGGTAAGCCGAAAAGTTTCCCGCAGATCATCGCAAAGCTGCTGTGCAGGAATATCATAAAATCCTTGTCGCTTTTCTACAAAAATTCGTTTTACGGTCATGGGTATTTTCCTCCATCAAGAAATTATTTATCCGTGGTTCAGCAAAGCTCCACGGCGATCTTCACGACCACCTTCGTTACTTGTGACGGTTCATCGTCTATGGAACAGCAGGGACGATGGACATCCTCCGGATAAATCACGGCAAAGCTGCCGGGGAGCAGCACCAAACTGCTCTCAGGAATCAGCTTCTCATAAAACATGATATCATTTTCCTCATCATAGGGAACAGCTTCCTTCAAGTCCGGACTAAGCGGGCACCACCCAAGGGATTCCTCACCCTCCACAACATACTGGATATCCACATACCTTCGATGGCTTTCCGGCCGACAGTTCCCTGCCATACGCGTAGCATAACGCTGCAATGTTGCATAAACACGTTCTCCATCAAGCACATACTTTCCATCCTCCATCTTCGTGAAATCAGTCGAACGAAGATAGTTCAAAGCATCCAGAACTGCTTGCGGGTAGGTTTCCTTCTCTTGCCCCAGTGTGTCCATATTGCCAATAAACATAGTCTTATCTCCTTGTAGCCAAGAGGAGCGCACCACCCCAAAAAGTTTCCTTGGAACGATAAGCCCCTTGTTATCCCTTCTATGTATTTATTCTATACAAAAGACAAGGCACTTGCAACCGAGAAAAACATTTTTCTTGCAATTCATTTCCTTTCTATGCTATGATTAAAAAGTGAATAGCAATGCGCAGAAGAGTACACTTTCCTTCCTTTTTTCAGAGAGACGGTGCTGGGTGTGAATCGTCAAGGCAGAAAGTGGAAAGCTATCTGCAAGCTGCAGGTCTAAAAAGCCTCGCCGTCTGCTGCGTTAAAGCTTTGAGAGAATTCGCTTCATTGAATTCATGAAGGTGGTACCACGGGAATACAAGCCTCGTCCTTTAAGGATGAGGCTTTTTTTTACAAAGGAGGAACTATTTATGCGTGATCTTTTAGAACTGCTGGAACATGATGCCCGCCGTCCTGTCAGTGAGCTGGCATCTATGCTGCATCGCAGTGAATATGAAGTAGAGCAGCAACTCAAGGAACTGCAAAAGAACAACATCATTCTTTCCTACAATACCTTGATCAACTGGGAAAAATTTGGTGACGACACAGTAACAGCCATTATCGAAATTAACATGACACCTCAGCGGGAAGTCGGCTTTGATGCGATTGCAGAACGCATCTATCGTTTCGACGAGGTCCGCACCGTCTACTTGATGAGCGGAAACTTTGATCTCCTTGTCATCATCGAGGGAAAATCTATGAAGGACATTGCAAACTTTGTTGCCACCCGTCTCTCAACCATCGAGGGAGTCACCGCAACACGCAGCCACTTCATGCTCAAGCCCTACAAGAAGGACGGCATTGTCATCGAAAACAAGGAAAAAGATCATAGACTGGTGGTGTCCCCATGATAGAAACAAAAAATTGGAAGGAACGCCTCTCTCCTGGTGTCAATGCCATACAGCCCTCTGGTATCCGCAAGTTTTTTGATATTGCCGCAAAAATGGAAGATGTCATTTCTCTTGGCGTTGGTGAGCCTGATTTTGTAACACCGTGGTCCATCCGTGAAAGCTGCGTCTATGGACTGGAACAAGGCTATACCTCCTATACTTCCAACCGCGGTATGCCGGAGCTTTGCCAAGAGATATGCGACTACTATGACAAAAATTACAGCATGAGCTATGACGCTGCAACGGAAGTTCTCGTCACAGTCGGCGTAAGCGAGGCTCTCGACCTTGCACTTCGGGCAATTCTCGCTCCGGGCGACGAGGTACTTATCCCTGCACCTTGCTACGTTTCCTATCAATCCTGCACAACACTTGCAGGCGGAAAGGCTGTTACTGTCCCTGCAAAGCTGGAAAACGAATTCCGGATCTCCTCTGCGGAACTGGAAGAGTATGTGACGGATAAAACTCGTGCGCTCCTCATTGGCTATCCAAACAACCCAACGGGTGCGATCATGACGAAAAAGGACTTGCTTGACATCGCAGATTTTGCCCAAAAACATGACCTCATTGTTATCTCGGACGAAATCTACGGCGACCTCACCTATGGCGGTGAAGAACACATCTGCTTTTCTTCCCTGCCAAACATGCAGGAACGCACCATTCTTCTGAATGGTTTTTCCAAGGCATACGCCATGACCGGCTGGCGTATCGGCTATGCCCTTGCAAATCCGACCATCATCGCCGCCATGACAAAGATTCATCAATACACAATGCTCTGTGCCCCGATCACTGCACAGATTGCAGCAATAGAAGCACTTCGTCATGGAGAAAAATACAAAAAGAAAATGATTGCGGAATATGACCGCCGCCGTCACCTGATTTATGACGGCTTTACAAAAATGGGGCTGAAGTGCTTTGAACCGAAAGGTGCCTTCTACATCTTCCCCGATATTACTTCTACCGGCTACAGTTCAGATGAATTTGCAGAAGCACTCCTGCAGGCAGAACACGTCGCCCTCGTTCCGGGGACTGCGTTTGGTGCATGCGGCGAGGGACATGTCCGTTGCTCTTATGCAACAGCTATCGACAAGATCTCGGCGGCACTTGCCCGCATTGAAAATTTCCTCCACCATCACAAAAAATAACGAACTGAACAATACAAAGAAAAAGACGAGAACGCCTCTTACGGCATTCTCGTCTTTTTCTCTGCTTTCCTGTGCCTATCGATTCTCGGTTACAGTAACACGATTTCTCCCATTCGCCTTAGACTCGTAAAGCACCCGGTCCAAGATCTCATAAAAACGATCCATATCTTCCCCTTGCTTTGCGTTCGCTACACCAAAGCTCATCGTCACATGCTGCCCATTCGGCAAGACGACCGTGCTTTCAATCTTTTCCCGAATCTTCTCAGCGAGTTCCCGTGCCTTCTCGATTGGGCAATTCGGCAGAAGAATAATGAATTCCTCTCCCCCCCAGCGAGATACATAATCATTGACTCTCACTTGAGACTTTAAGATCTTCGCTACCTGACGAAGCACGTCATCTCCCTTCTCATGCCCATAGGTATCGTTGATTTTCTTAAAAAAATCAATATCTCCCATAATGGCAGAAAATTTCCCATTTGTTACCTGAAGGTACTTTAGCTCCCGCTTCAA
Organism: Selenomonadaceae bacterium; assembly: GCA_045617105.1. Classification (GTDB taxonomy): domain Bacteria; phylum Bacillota; class Negativicutes; order Selenomonadales; family Selenomonadaceae; genus CALELM01. Next base: position 11,482 of record JAZLHW010000134.1, read on the forward strand.
TATCTGCTCTCCTGCACCACGGTTTAAAAGCTCCGTCAAGCGGTCAATGTCTGCCAAATAAGCAAGCTTTCGATTTGCATCCTCTAATTCCTCTGCCATAACAGAAATAAAGTTTGCCAGTACCTTGACCATACTGATGCGTTCATCACAAGGCTCCTCCAACCGTACCTTTTCATAATCTTCCAAAGGAATCGATCTCAAATAAGACTTGCCTTCCCTAAAGCCAATAGCTACCGAAGCTCCGTTCATGGAATTTACTCGCTCATGGCCTGAAAAACGCTCCAGCTCCCCATAGGTATAAAATCCTGCCGTTGGAGCAAGTGCATCACAAAGTGATAATTCCTGATTCACATCATCGCGCAAATACATGCGGCGCACGATACAGGAAAAAAGCAAGATTCCCTCCGGAGAAAATTCACGCATTTCCTCTTGGCTCTTCTTAGCTGCCCGAAACATTGCGTTCGGATCGCCATACCCTAAGCGCACCTTTTCTCCCACATCAAAATCCGCGCCAAACCGCATGGAACCATCCGGAAAGCACCTAGTCGGAACCCGTGCAATGTCTCTGCCATCTCGATGGATCATGAGCAAAAACGGGATTGCATAAGAAAAAAAGTCCTTCCCAGAGGATATCCCCAAATATTTCTTATAGGTTTCCACCGTAGGCTCCTGATTCAACGTGCAAATATCCGTATGGCTTTTCATCTCAGTAATCACTGCCTCACTGCTTAGTGCCTTCCAACCGAGATGGGAGCTTACAAAAAGATTCAATTCCTCCCCACGAAACAAAATAGCCAGTATCCCCTTATCGGATGCAGTTTTCCTATCAAAAACACGTGCCTGCTCCGTATCTACATATGACTCCTCATTTGCATAAGTATCTGCCGCTCCGCCAAATATGACAATATCCTTTGGAATCGTTGTCAACTGATCTAAAAAATCTCTCAGCTTGCCCTGCGTATTGCTTGTCAGCAAAAAACCGATACCACGCAGATCCTTCATTGGCAATACCTTTTGCAAAAACACTTCCCCAACCTTTTGCATACTGAGCTTGTTGCAATCAAAAAGCAAAGTCTCCACCTTTGACGATGTGAATATCAAAAAGGAAACTATAATCGTCTGCAAGCGAAGATTTCCCCGAAAGATTTCTCCTGAAGATGTACAGCCAGCTACAACTGCCTCCGGCACTGCAGCATGTATCCTTTTTGTTATGCTCTGCAAAGTCGCCATGCGGTCATCTGATGTAAAGACCATAGCAAGGATCGATGTATGTTTAGGTGGGCACTGGCTCCGAAAATCTGCCAATGCCAGTTCAAGCTCCTTCATGCTCTTCACGCAATACGGAATCTGTTTCATCTGCAAACACCTCCTTGTTGTCCAACGGTTCCTCTCTCCAGCAGTCTTCCAGTATATTACTGTTCATAAAGCTGCAGCGCTTTTTCTGTATACATTTTGGAATATTTATAAGCAATATTATACTAATCCAGAATCATAATTTGCAATAATGAATTGAACAAAAAGCACATCTAAAGCGACTCGCTGATCAAAACACCTCTTTGAGAAAATCTTGCCCATATTCCTGCAAAAATATCCATTCACAAAAAAGTCATCAGCCAATAAAATTTTGACTAATGACTCATGATTACATTCCTATTTTTCCATAGGGCATCGCACAACAGCCGATGTTTCATACAATTCAACAGGATCAATATCAAGAACCGTCTTTTCATCCCATTTTCCTTCTATATCCCAAGATGCCGTTCCGTTCATTACTGTAATTGTATTTTTAAAAATATTTATATCAGCTAATTGAGCAAAAACGCCCCCCTGATCAATATACTCCCGCAAATTTTTATAACGGACTGAACCATCATTGAAATACGCAAATATACCGAAGCTGTCATCTGGAATTACCTGTACCACTTCCGGCATGATATCTTTATAATCCAACATGATCGTCACCTCATCTGAGCGGGGCAATTTGGATAAACGCTTTCTTGTCTTTTCCCAGTTCCCAATTTTGCATCAATTCATCTTCATGCATCACTGCCCATGCAAGTACATACCTCAACTGCCTGTTAGGCAATGAACCTTTTATAACTGCACTGTCTCTGATACAAACCAAAGCCTTGTATTCTCCATATTCTGCATGAAAATGTGGCGGCATGTGGTCATTCCAATACATAGCAATTCTTATTCCGAAAAACAAGCATATCTCAGGCACCATACCACCCATCCTTCATAACGCCCAACGCAGACTCCCCTTGGGCTTTAATCCTTGGGAAGCCGCTCGCATGTGACATCTTAAGAATTTTCTTCCTCATCGACCAACCTGTTGTATGCTTCCTGCACAGCCTCAAACTCCTCATCGGTTGGCTCAATATACTCGTCCTCACCATCTTCACCCAAGACGATCTTTGCAATCATCACGTCCTCATCTCCGTCCTCACAGCCGCATCCACAGCCGCAAGCATGACCATGCTCCTCGTCTTCGTCATGAATACCTACCAAAAGGGCAAACTTCTCCCCATTGACCGGAATAATCATTTCCTGCTCATAAAGATACGTATTTCCCTCATCATCCAAAAATTCTACAACAATTGCATCATTTTCCTCGTCCATCATATCTTTTTCTTTCTTCGACATAAAAATCACCTCTCCTAAAATTCATCAAACTTTCTCATGGGAAAGCTTGTCCAAAAACCCCTGCAATATAAAAACTGCCGCCATCTTGTCGATTATCTTGCGGCGCTTTTTTCGGCTGACATCGGCTTCTATCAAAGACCTCGCTGCAGCCACAGTGGAAAGCCGCTCATCCCAGAACACGATCTCCACATCAGGAACCATCTTTCTTATTTCCTCTGCAAAATTGCGAACCACATCGCAGCGCTCTCCCTGCGTACCGTTCATGTTCTTGGGAAGCCCGAGAACCAAAGATCTCGTCTCATACTGATCCATCAATTCCTTGAGCCTTGCTAAATCATCCACTAAGGATTTTCGGCGAATCGTTTCCACTCCCTGCGCCGTCATTCCCAAGAGATCGCTCACTGCAATCCCTACCGTTGCATCTCCTACATCAAGCGACAAATACCGCTTCATGAAATATTCTCCAAGTAAGCGCGCACCAATTCTTCCAGCAGCTCATCACGTTCCAATGCACGAATCTGATTGCGTGCATCATTATGGCTTGTTACATACGCAGGATCTCCGGAAATCAAGTAACCCACCAGCTGATTGATAGGATTATACCCCTTTTCCTCCATTGCCTTGCACACATTGCAGATCGTAGTCCTTGCCTTATTCTCGTCTGCTCCAAAACGGAACATCATCGTTTCGTCACTGACCATCCACTTTACCTCCAAGTAAAATCATATCTCAAACTACATCATATCACATTGTAACGCCTTTTCCTATAAAATCATCTGAAAAAATTCACATTTTTAAGGACGCACTGATGAAGAATTTTTGAAGGATCAAGCATACGGCTTATCCTTCATGATGGCAGACATGCCCCACGCAAGAGTGACCTGCCCCATGATGATTGCACATCACATTAGGATTGTAAGAAAGCTCTCCCTTTAAAAATGCATCTACTGCCGCATCTGCACTGCCGAAAACACCGCCATACAGCTTGATTCCAGCATCTCTCAATGCCTGCTGCGCACCGCCGCCAATTCCTCCGCAAATCAAAACATCAACCTGCTGTTCTCCCAAAAGGATCGCCAAGGCACCATGACCTGTTCCATTCGTGCTGAACACATGGGATTCCTTTACTTGGTTATCCTCAACATCATAGAGCTTGAAATTCTCCGTATGTCCAAAATGCTGAAATACATTCCCATTCTCATAGGTAACTGCTATCTTCATAGAATATTCCCCCTCAAATATTTCATTTTTCTCTTGCCTTAATCTAAAAAAATAAAGCCCAGAAAAACCTTCCGGGCTGTCAAATCATATTTGGAGGCGACACCCAGAGTCGAACTGGGGATAAAGGTTTTGCAGACCTCGGCCTTACCACTTGGCTATGTCGCCAAATATGGAGCGGAAAACGAGACTCGAACTCGCGACCCCCACCTTGGCAAGGTGATGCTCTACCAACTGAGCTATTTCCGCATGAAATAAAATATGCAATTGGAGGCGACACCCAGAGTCGAACTGGGGATAAAGGTTTTGCAGACCTCGGCCTTACCACTTGGCTATGTCGCCGATATGGAGCGGAAAACGAGACTCGAACTCGCGACCCCCACCTTGGCAAGGTGATGCTCTACCAACTGAGCTATTTCCGCATAATGGCGACCCGAATGGGACTTGAACCCATGACCTCCGCCGTGACAGGGCGGCATTCTAACCAACTAAACTACCGGGCCGCATCTCTCGCCGCATCTCAGCGACAATCACTATTATACATACGCACTTCATTTCTGTCAATCATTTTAGAAAATTTCCCATGACTGCATATTGCAAGCGTAAATTTTCATATTTCTTGCTATTATTGGGCAGCACGCCATACCAGCTAAAAATGCTTTCTCGCTCATATCAGCTTTTGCCAAGGTCAGAACACCAACCCTTGTCAGCTTGTACGGCATAGACAGCTTGCCTTGCTCTATCCCTAAAGCCCGATACAGGCTCTCGCCAATGACACGCCTCTGCCTCTTCAGCACTGGGCTGTACCCAGTTTTGTCCCCAAAGAACTGCATATTGTAAGCGGACACAAAAGCGACCTCGGCAGCGTTAGGAATCAGCGGATTTCCATCGGCGTGGCAGTAATCGCGGTTGATATTCCAATCCCGCCAACAGTCTTTTCGAATATAGGCAATAGACTTCCTGTCCCAGTTGTAGCGGAAACGCAGAAGCAAAGACTTTCCTATCTTGTATGGTCCGCCTACATAAGTCTCATGCTGACGCCAATATTCATCGGAAAAGCTAACAGACACCAAAGAAATGGCAATTTGGTAATTAGGTGGTTCATACTGCTCCACCACTACCGATGTCCTGTCGGCATAACACCCCATGCCCATCCCGCCATCTACCCACACCAAATTGCCATTATCCAACGTGGCAGGGTAAAAATTGGCAAAGGCTGCCGACGACGGCAACAGCAGAACTGCCACGGTCAGAATAGTGATTTTTAGACGGCACAGCAAAGCAGCATATATGCTGTTACTATTTGTGCTTCTTGTTTCTTTCATCACATATATCAGCCTCCAAAATCAATATATCCTGACACTGGTTTCTTCACTATCTCATAGCCGCAATCCTTTTTGAGACGAATTTACTCCATGACGTGCAATATTGTGAAGCTTTTCTTTGCCACTTAAATGTTTACAATCCCATCGTTACTGGTTTCAATAGACTATCATGCGATCCCAAAAATCCCGTATAGACTCAAGCTCATGGGATTCGGAGATGCCTGTTTTGCACCACATAGCGAAGTGTTCGCTGGTAAGGTACCCCCCTTGAGCGAGCTTGCTCTTGGCTCGTTGCACAGTCTCTTGAGCCGAGTAACACCGATATTCCCTTGCCTTGCGACCCCGCTCCAATAAACGCCATAATTTATCTTGCGGCATAACAACGGAGGAAACGGAAAATGGCTGCTCCCATTCCGTTGGTCTGCCGTACTCTTTGGGAAATTCACAGATTGCAAAATGCTCCGCTCCCTGCAAAAAGTCACGGAAGGACTCCTCATGAACAATGTCCCTGTCATGACTATCTTTGCCGTACAAAATAAAATTTTCTCCCGTCCATATAGCGTACCGCTTTAATAGGTCACCTTCCACGCAGACCACATCACCGTATGCCACTTCCCGTTGCTGGTGGCTTCGACGTACCCGATTGCCCTTCAACTCGGACATGAACATATTGAATAAGGTATCGACCATTGTACTCACCTTCCAACATCACTCTGCTTGCATTTCCTCATCATTCTTCCACCGATCGTTCTCCGCTTCGTTAAAACGCTGACAAAGGAATTTTTCCCATCTGTTTGCCGTTTGCTATCTCGAATAAGTACAGTATAAACGACATTCACTTCAAAAAGGTTGCCTAGCAGGCAACCTTTTTGAAAAAAATTTTTTATTGTTTGCACCAGCTTGTTTCTGTCCATTGCAGATTCTCATATTCCCAAAGCCCGATACAGGCTCTCATCAATGACACGCCTCTGCCGTTTCAGCACGGGGCTGTACCCAGTTTTCTCCCCAAAGAATCGCATATTGTAGGCAGACACGAAAGCAACCTCGGCAGCGTTAGGAATCAGCGGATCTCCATCGGCATGGCTGTAATCACGGTTGATATCCCAATCCTGCCAATGGTTTCCACGAATGTAGGCAATGGACTTCCTGTCCCAATTGTAGCGGAAACGCAAAAGATAGGACTTGCCTATCCTGTACGGCCCGCCTACATAAGTCTCATGCTGACGCCAGTATTCATCGGAAAAGGTAACAGACACCAAAGAAATGGTGATTTGGTAATTAGGCGGTTCATACTGCTCCACCACTGCCGATGTCCTGTCGGCATAACGCCCTACGCCCATGCCGCCATCTACCAACACCAGATTGCCATTATCCAACGTGGCAGGGTAAGGATCAGCAAAGGCTACCGATGACAACAGAAGAGCTGCCACGGTCAGCATAGTGATTTTTAGACGGCACAGCAAAGCACCATACGTTCTGTTACTGTTTGTGGTTCGTGTTTCTTTCATCACATGTATCAGCCTCCAAAATCAATATATCTTAATACTGATTTCTTCGCCATCTCATAGCCGTAATCCTCTTTTGAAGACAAATTTATTCCGTAATGTGCAAAAGTAAATTAAGATGAATGTTTGACAAATCGGCAAGCATCAGATAAGATGGTATCAAATGATACCAACAGATTAAAAGAGGTGTCCTATTTGCTAAATGAAATATCTCGCATTGAAAGCAAAGCAGAAATTGAAGCATATATAGAACGAATAAAGTATGCGCTTGACAATGATGCACAGATAAATTTTCAAATTGACAGGCGTGTAGATAATAACAGAGCTGAACGATTTACCAATCGATTTACTATTGGACAGTTATTTCCAAATGAACCACCTGCAACTGCTCTAAAAGCAGAATTGATGAAGCTTACAGCAAAAGAATATATTGAAACTGTCAAGGACTTACGTTTCCCAAAACGAAGTGAACTGCGTGTCTTTGGTCGAACATATTCCGGTGCTGATAATGGAGATGTATACATAAAAATACGAGTAGAACTTTTAGATTTATATGGAAAGAAGATGTTATTTGTAATGTCATTTCATTTTGCTGAAAACAGTTTTTCGGCAAATGATTTTCCTTATCGAGAGGGGTGATTCAAATGCAGATAATTGGATCGGAAAAAAAACTGTGTGCTTGCTGCATGGAAGAACATGAAGTAAAATGCGTACTCTTTACGGAGCATATAACCTTCAGAAGAAAGGAACTTGAATTTGAAGCAGAAGGCTGTTATTGCGATTCAGCGGACAGTATCTTTGAGACCGAAGAACAGCTTAATGCCAATGACCGCCGCCTAAAAGAAGCATACAAGAAAAATTGTGGGCTTCTAAGTTCCAGCGAAATTATAGCACTCAGAAAAAAGTATGGTATTTCTCAGACTGATTTCTGTATATTGCTCGGCTGGGGTGAAAAAACTATTGCCCGATATGAAAGCGGCTATCAAGTACAGGACAAAGCACATGACATCATCTTGCGTAAGCTGTCAGAAGATCCTGAATGGTTTATTTGTCTGTTAACTAACGCTGAAAATCTTATCTCAAAGAAGGCTTTTGATAAGTACTTGCAACAAGCAAAAATACTCTATAAAAAACAAATAGTTTATTATGAACAGAAAGTAAGCCAAGCAAAAAATATCAGTGTGGCTTTTGCTTGAAGCTCGGTTATCCGAAAAGAGGGACTTGACTCTCAAGCATATTTTATTCGAACACTTCCACGATACTAACACGCAAAATACCCAGACCATTTCTGATCTGGGTATTTTGCGTTCCAATATTTTAACCGACAAAGTGCCTATCGTTGGAAAAATTTTCAGCCATCATGGACCCATTCTAAATATTGTATGGAGAAAAAAGCTTGTGAACATAGTGTCTCGCCTTTGCAACTATCTTTATGACAGGATCCATAAGCTTAGGCTGTGCTATCACTAACTGCATAATACGCCGCCGCATCTGACGATAATCCGCATCAAAGTCCTTAAGAACGTCCTCCATCTCCATCTCCACAGAAACCTTAGGAATATTAGATTTCACGATCTCTGATGCTCTGCCCAAAATTTTTACCGAATCGCCACGGAAAGGAATATAGGATTCCAAGCCTAGTCTCTTATTGAATTCTTCCTTCAATGCTTCTTGGGCTTGTGATTCTCCATGAACGATAAAAATCTTAGCCGGTCTTGGAGATGTCAAATGTGCTGTCCATTCCAATAGCTGCCTTGCATCTGCATGTGCAGAAAAACCGTCCAGCATTTGAATTTTTGCTCGGACAGCTACTTCCTCTCCCAAAACCCTTACCCTTTTGATACCATCAATCAAGCGGCGGCCAAGACTCCCTTCCGCCTGATATCCAACAAAAAGAATCGTAGATTCCGGTCTCCACAAATTATGCTTCAAATGGTGCAAAATACGTCCTGCATCTGCCATGCCGCTCGCAGAAAGAATAATGGCCGAGGACTCCTCGCTGTTCAGTGCACGAGACTCTGCAGCACTCTCGCAAACACGAAGCTGAGGAAACTGGGGCAGTCTGCCTTCTCGCTGGAGGAGCTGCAAGGTCTCTTCATCAAATTCCTGCATGTTTTGCAGAAAGATCCTCGTTGCCGATATAGCCAACGGGCTATCCAAAATGATAGGAATATCCGAATCCAGTCTGCCTTCTTTCCAAAGCTTATAAAAATAATACAGCAGAGTCTGGGTACGCCCTACAGCAAAGGCTGGAATTACAAGATTGCCGCCACGATCCATGGTTTCATTGATGCACTCCAAAAGAGAGGTTTCCTTGTCATAAATTTGATGGAAACGATCCCCGTAAGTAGACTCAATGACCAAAAAATCTGCACCGTCAATTTTAGTTGGATTTCTTAAGATAGGCTGGTCTGGCTGTCCCAAATCACCAGTAAATACCAGCTTTGAGGTTTTTTGATCCTCCGTAACATAGATTTCCAGCATTGCCGAGCCTATAATGTGACCAGCATCCCTGAAAACGACCTTCACATTGTCTAAAACCTGAAATTCCTTCTCATAAGGTACGGAAATAAAATGCTGCAGCGCATCCATCGCATCGTCAATAGAATAAAGTGCCTGCACAGGTGCATCACCGCGCCGCTGTCCCTTGCGGTTCAGCATTTCTGCATCTGACTCCTGTATATGAGCAGAATCTGAAAGCATGATCTGAGCCAGATCCATGGTTACCTTGGTTGTGTATATATCTCCCTTAAAGCCATCACGGCACAGTTTGGGAATCAACCCACAATGATCGATATGAGCATGTGTCAAAAGTACAGCGTCAATTTCTGCAGGAGAAAAAGAAAAATCCTCATAATTCAATTCCCGAATCTTCTTCGATCCTTGAAACATTCCGCAGTCCACCAAGAATTTCCTGTCATTCGTCTCAATCAGATAACACGAACCAGTGACTGTATGCGCAGCACCTAGAAAACTTAACCTCATCACGACCGCCCCCTTCAGGATGATAACCGAAACCCGTTTTCTACCGCGTTATTTCCCTTGCAGCCTCTCTCTTATTTTCGAACAAATGGCTTCTGGAGTGAGTCCGCATAATTGCAAAAGCTCATCCCTCGTTCCCTGTTCAACAAAATGATCTCCTATTCCAATGCGAAGAAGCGGCACCTGCAGCCCTTCATCCGCCAAGCACTCCGCCACAGCTGACCCAAAACCGCCAGCTAAAATATTTTCCTCCAAGGTCACAAGCAATTTTTTACAGCCTGCCCAGCCTTTTACCACGGAAGTATCCATAGGCTTTACAAACCGCATATTGGAAACAGCAGCTTGAATCCCTTCCTTGCCCAGAATTTCTGATACCTTCATGGCAGTCCTTACCATAGTTCCAACAGCAAGCAGTCCAATTTCTCCGCTATCCTTTAAAACCTCGGCTTTTCCTATCGGCAGTTCCGAATGCTCTGTGTCCAGCGGAACACCCGAACCGATTCCTCTAGGATAACGAATCGCGGCAGGACCCTTATGCTTTATCCCAGTAAACAGCATATGGTGCAGCTCGTCTTCATCCTTTGGTGCCATGATTACCATATGCGGAAATTGACGCAGGTAAGAAATATCAAACACGCCATGATGCGTAGGTCCATCCTCTCCCACTAATCCCGCACGGTCTAAGCACAAGGTCACAGGAAGCTGCTGCAAACACACATCATGCAGCAGTTGATCATAGGCTCTCTGAGAAAAAGTAGAATAGAGCGCAACGACGGGATGCTTTCCATGTGCGGCAAGTCCGGCAGCTAATGTAACAGCATGTTCTTCTGCAATTCCCACATCAAAAAAGCGATCGGGATAAGCCTTTCCGAATGCCTTCAAGCCTGTTCCGGACGGCATGGCTGCCGTAATTGCAACCAAGTCTGGATCATGCTTTGCAAGATCGATCAACGTTTGACTGAAAACGGATGTATAGGAGGGAATCTCCCCTTTGGGAGCTGCTTTTCCCGTTGCTTCATCAAAAATGCCAATACCATGAAACATTCCGGGATTTCGCTCCGCGGGCAGGTATCCTTTCCCTTTTTTTGTATGCACATGCAAAAGAACAGGTCCCTGTACTTCCTTCAGCCGCTCAAAAACCTCCTGCAAAAGAGATATATTATGCCCGTCCAAAGGCCCCACATACTGAAAACCCAATTCCTCAAACAAACCGCCAGGTACCAGCATAGACTTTACACCATCTTTTATGGTACTGGCTGTTTTCAGCATCCGTCCGCCAATATGCGGTATACTTCTGAGCAGAGTTTCGACATCCTTTTTTGCCCGATTATACTGAGGTGCCACCCAAAGTCTGGAAAGATATTCCGCCATTGCTCCAACGTTCTTATCGATCGACATTTCATTGTCATTTAAAACCACGATCAAATTCCGTTGAAGCTCTCCTGCATGATTCATTGCCTCGAATACTTCACCGCCGGTTAAAGCCCCGTCTCCAAGTACCGCAATAATATGTTCGTGCTGATGGTCCAAATCCCTTGCCAGTGCCATTCCAAGAGCAGCAGAAATTGATGTACTGGCATGGCCTGCACCGAAAGCATCATACTCAGATTCGGCTCTCTTAGGAAATCCCGTGATTCCCCCTTTTTTCCGAAGCGTAAAAAACGCATCCTTGCGTCCCGTCAAAATTTTGTGCGTATATGCTTGATGCCCTACGTCCCAAATAATTTTATCCTTTGGGCAATCAAATACACAGTGCAAAGCCAAAGTCAATTCCACCGTCCCAAGACTTGGTGCCAAATGCCCTCCATTTTTTGCTACTGTATGTATGATCAATGCTCGAATTTCTTCCGCTAATTGAACCAACTGCTGTTCATTCAATCTTCTTAAGTCCTTTGGTACATTAATCTTCTCCAACCAATGCGACACGATCATTACCCCAATCACTTATTTCTTGCAATAAGATATGCTGCCAAATCTCGCAAAAAATCTGCTTCATCACCAAAATCATCTAGTGCATCTATTGCTTCATCTATCGTATTTCTTGCTAATTTCTTTGCCTCTTCCAAGGAAGTAAGTGTTACATAGGTAGACTTATGGTTGCGGACATCACTTCCCACTGGTTTCCCCAGTTCTGCTTCCGTTCCTACCACATCTAAAATGTCATCTGTGATCTGAAATGCTAGACCAAACTTTTCCGCATAAACAGTCAAGGCTTTCAGCTGTTCCTCATTTGCACCGGCAAGTATTGCCCCTGAGCGAATGGCAGCGAGAAAGAGTGCTCCCGTCTTTCCCATATGCATTTTTTTGAGTTCGTCCATCGCAATTTGCTCCCCTTCGGACTCAAGATCCATTGCCTGTCCGCCCACCATGCCATTTGCACCTGCTGCAGTGCTCATTTCATGAACCACAGCCATTTTTGTTTCAGGACTTGCCCCCTCCTGCCGAAGCATAACCTCAAAGGCGAGCGTTAAAAGCGCATCTCCTGCCAAAACTGCGATCCCGTCACCATATACCTTGTGATTGGTCAGCTTCCCACGACGATAATCATCGTCATCCATCGCAGGAAGATCATCATGAATCAAGGAATATGTGTGTATCATTTCTATAGCACACCCAGTCGTAACAAAGGAATCCCCGTCCCCGCCAACAGCATCTGCCGCTGCCATCAGCAAAACTGGGCGCAAACGTTTTCCTCCTGCCATCAAGCTGTATTCCATGGAAGCACACAACGTCTCGTTCATCGTACCCTTTGCGTGAAGTTCCTTTATCAGCTGTTGCTCTACCAGATCCAGCCTTTTTTTCCACATCTCTTTCAGCATTTCTATTACCCCTTTATCTCCAAAAGCTCTTCGGAATATTTCCCCGCATCATCTTTTACTAAAAGATCCACCGTCTGCTCCGCACGATTCAAAATATCCATGCACTTCTTGGAAAGGTTTACGCCTTCTGAATAATTTTTCATTAAATCAGCTAAATTCATATCTCCGCTTTCCATAGCAGCAACGATCTGTTCCAGCCTCTCTAAGTTCTCCTCAAAGGAAGGCTCTTTTTTTCTTGGCATCCCCACACATCTTCCTTTCCGATGGAATCAATGACAGCCCGCAGATCGCCATCCGTAAAATGTAGTTCCAAGCGATCCCCGACCTTCATATTCCTGACACTATGAACAATTTTCCCCTGATGCTCCACAATGGAATATCCTCGATATAATACCCTTGCAGGGTTCAGCAAATCTAATTTCCCCATCTGTGTTTCAAAAAAAGTTCTTTTCTCTTTAAGACCCTGATCCGTCAGCCGCAAAACCTTTTGGAATAAATAATCCAATTCCTGTCTTTTCGTATCCAGCAAACAGTTCGGATGAAGAAAAGCTCGATTCTGCTGCAGCTTCTCCAAAAGCAGACGTTTCCTCTGCAATATCCTTTGCGAAGCAGTTCTCATACGGATCCGCAAGCCCTCCACGGAAGAAATCAATTCACGGACATCCGGCACGATAAGCTCGGCTGCATGGGATGGAGTTGCCGCACGTACATCACTGGCAAAATCTGACAGCGTATAATCCGTTTCATGACCAACGGCCGAAACCACGGGAATCACAGACGATGCGATAGCCCGTACCACGATTTCTTCATTAAATGACCACAGATCCTCTGCTGAACCTCCGCCACGGCCAATAATCAGCACATCTACCGGATATTTTTTATTAAAAAAACGTATCCCTCGCGCAATTTGCTCTGCAGCCCCGTCTCCTTGCACTTGCGACGGATACAGTATCAGCTGCACATGTGGATTCCGGCGTTTTGCAACCTTAAAAATATCTCGCAGAACAGCTCCTGAGCTCGATGTCACAATACCGATCCGCTTTGGAAAAAAGGGAAGCGGCTTCTTTTTGCTGGAATCAAACAATCCTTCCTTTTCCAGCCGAGCTTTCAACTGCTCAAACGCCAATGCCAGTGCGCCGATCCCTTCAGGAACTATCTGGTTCACATAAAGCTGATAAACTCCATCACGCTCATAAACAGAAATTCGTCCGTCCGCAACTGCCAGCATCCCATCTTGCGGCTGAAATTTCAAATATTGCGCATTTCCGCGGAACATTACGCATTTAATGCAGGAGTTTTCATCCTTCAACGTAAAATAGCAATGCCCTGAACTGTATCGCTTAAAATTGGATATCTCCCCACGAAGCAAGATGTGATGAAATTCAGTCTCGCGATCAAATAAATTCTGTATAAACTTTGTAACATCGCTTACACTATAAATCGTCACGATTTCCCTCCATGCATTAAGAAAAAAGCCAGACACAAAAAGTCTGGCATAGAAATCATTACCTTACCATCGCACCTAAGATTCCATTCACAAAACGTGCAGAATCATCCGTACCATACTGTTTTGCAAGCTCTACCGCCTCATTGATTGCAATGTTCGGTGTCAGCTTTTCTTCACTGAACTTCATCTCATAAGCAGCAATGCGGGCAATATTGCGGTCAATTGCCGCCATACGTTCCACTTTCCAATCATGAGAAGATTGCCCTATCAACGAATCGACCTTTTCCAGATTGCTTCTGGTTCCCTGAACGATCCTCTTGGCATATTCCCTGTCATTCTCAGAAAGCTTTGGGCTTTCCTCAATGGCTGCATCAAAAGCCAGCATCTCATACGCCTCTGCTTGCTCGTCATTCTCACCATGATTCAAGTCCAACTGGAAAAGTGCTTTCAAAGCTACCTCACGTGCTTGTCTACGACTCATACGATCCTTCCTAACTGTGTATTACCACCGTTGAAAATTTTTAGGAACAACACGATTCAAAATATCTATAGCACTATCTCCTCGGTCAAAACAGATCCCAAGATAAAGCCCAAGTGATCCACACAGCAGTACAAACAACGTACTGAAAAAGCCGAAAATCAAAACTGATATTCCTACAACGCACCCCAAAAACAGTCCCACTGCCTTGCAACGGTGATCCTTCCAAATGTGAGCTGCAGTTTCCTTAAGCTCAAGGATTATCTCTTCTTTCATCTTATCCCCCACGAATTCAGACAACACGCTTCTTATTTTCTACCGGGGCATTGGAAATATCCGTAACAGAAACCCCAACCGGAACCTCCAAAAAACCTAACGCAGCCCTTAACTGATCCTGTATACGTTCTATCACCTGATTGGAAACCTCCGATACATTCGCACCAACTAAAAGCACCAGCTGTGCATCGACCCGTATCGAGGTTTTCTCACCTGAATATTGATATACCTTAGCAGTCGCAGCCCTGACCTTCGCAACAGCAAGTGCTTCACGCTCAACCAACCTTTGTACGGCCGCAAGCGACACATTCACTATCCCCTTGTCATTGCTTACAACAACAACATCTTCCCCAGAGACGAGCTGCTTTTTCGATGAACCCTTAGAAAACAAACTGTACAAAACAAAGTAAGCGCTCACTACAGCCAAAACGATTGCTGCATTCAGCATTTCTTGCCTCGACAGCAAGAATTTCAATTCATTCATCCAAACGCTTTCCGGCAGGACATGGCTGCATGCTGCAATGATACCAAGCGATAAGATGCCAACAAACAAGGCATAAAAAAACCACAAAAAACGATGGAATACCCCCATAGCTTCAGCCTCTCTTAATGAACACGTACTTCCTCTATTTTAGGTTCTTCATCAGGAAAACCGACACCCTGAACATGGACATTCACTTCCACCACAGAAAGACCTGTCATTGTCTCGATCGCCTTCTTTACATTTTCCTGTGCAGCCAACGCAACATCAGGAATACGAACGCCATATTTTACGATAACGTAAAGATCAACAGCTGCCTCACGCTCACCGACTTCAACCTTTACACCCTTAGCAAAGTTCTTGCGGCCGAGAATCTCAGCAATTCCTCCAACCAAGCCACCGCTCATTCCAGCGATACCCTCTATTTCCGTAGCAGCCAATCCAGCAATAATGCTGACGACCTCATCAGCAATACGAACTGCTCCAAGACCCGATTCCTTCTTTACAACAACTTTTTCTTTTTCCATAATAAAACCCTCCCAAGGTATATTTTAAAATTACTCTTATCTTTTATTTCGCCATATAAAAAAAAAATCCTGCCTAAAAAAACAAAATATCTAAAAATATCGCAAAACAAAATGCTGCCGCATAAAAATGCAGCAGCATTCACTAACAAAAAATAAAGTTTGCAGCAAACATCACGCACGTTCGATGTAGTTTCCTGTACGCGTATCAATGCGAAGAACGTCGCCTTCATTTACAAAGAGCGGAACACGAACTTCATAACCCGTCTCAACCTTTGCCATCTTCGTAGCACCTGTAGCAGTATTGCCCTTGACGCTCGGCTCACATTCTACGACCTTCAGGTTGACAGAATTCGGCAGGCTGATACCTATGATACGTCCCTTGAAGGACTGAATGCTGACATCCATGTTCTCCATGAGATAGTTCAAAGCATCTCCCAACTGCTCAGAGGAAAGCTCCGTCTGCTCATAAGTCTCCGAATCCATAAACGTATACACACCATCCGACTCATAAAGATACTGCATGCTGCGCGTATCAAGATGTGCCGCCGGCATCTTTTCGTTCGGATTGAAAGTACGTTCAACAACAGCACCCGTCTCAACGTTCTTGATCTTTGTACGCACAAAAGCGGCACCCTTGCCTGGCTTTACATGCTGGAAATCCACGACCTGCCAAACACCGCCGTCAATTTCAATCGTCAAACCTGTGCGAAAATCTGTACTTGAAATCATATACCTATAACCTCCAAAATTCACAAAATCAAATTATCTCTATCAACTGCTTACTGCTCGTTGTCAGCGCCTCGCTGCCCTTACCAGTAACCAGGACAGTATCCTCAATACGCAAGCCGCCCCATCCGGGAATGTATACACCTGGCTCATTTGTGACAAGCATATTCACCTGCAAGGCCTCACACTTGCTCTTGAAAGAGAGCCTCGGCTCTTCATGGATCTCAAGACCTAAGCTATGCCCAAGACCATGCCCAAAATACTGAGCTAAGTTTCTCTCCTTTAGGTATCTCCGAACCGCAAAATCAACCTCACGTCCCGAAACATTCGGACGAATCCGGGACAATCCCAAAAGCTGTGCCTGCAGCACGGCATCGTAAATCTCATGCTGCCGTTCCGTTGCTGTCCCAACACAAACAGTTCTCGTGATATCGGAATGATATCCCCCATACACAGCACCATAATCCATTGTAACAAATTCTCCGGCAACAATCAACTTTTCTGTTGCAATTCCATGCGGCAAGCTTCCACGAATACCCGAAGCAACGATCGTATCAAACGCAGGCTTCTCAGAGCCAAGCTGCCTCATGCAATTCTCCAGCCGTGCTGCAGCCTCCAGCTCAGAGACTCCCGGCCGAAGAAACGTCAGCACGTCCTCAAATGCCTGATCTGCAATTTCACATGCCCTCCGGATCAAGGATATTTCCTCTTTGTCCTTGACCTGCCTCAAATCATCCAGCCGCAGGGAAACCAACTTTCCTTTGTTCCCGAGCAGTGCTGCAAGCTTTTGGTAATTCTCATAAAGAAGTGCATTGCCTTCAAAGGCGATCCTCTTGCCATCCAATTTCCCCAAAAGCTCTGCGGTCTTTTTCCAAAGTCCCTCTTTTTGCTCAACAACTTCATATAACGGTGCTTGCTGTGCTGCCTGCTCCGTATAGCGGGAATCCGTAACCAAAAAGGCATGATTTCTTGTGATAACAAGATTCGTGTCATCCCCACGAAACCCACTGAAATAATGCAGATGCGCCAGCTTGTTCACTACAACGGCATCAGCCTGCTTCTGATCCAGAAAAGCTCGCAGGGCCGCCAAACGAGATGCTGTCATTTCCCTGCCTCCTTAAGTTTGCGAATGGCTGCCTCCAATGCCGCCATATAGCTATCTGCGCCCAATCCGCAAATTTGCCCCAAAACCACGGGAGCGATTACCGAATGATGCCTAAACTCTTCCCTCTTATGGATATTGGAAAGATGCACCTCTATCACAGGAATATCCACTGCTCCAATGGCATCCCGCAGGGCTATGCTGTAGTGCGTATAGGCTGCTGCATTCAGCAAAATAAAGTCATACTTCCCATAGGCTTCTTGTATCGCATCTACAAGAGCACCTTCATGATTGGACTGAAAGAAATCTATGCCTATCCCTGCTTCCTTCGCACGCTTTTCCATCATCTGGTTGATATCCGCCAAAGTCGTATGTCCATAAATTTCCGGTTCTCTTGTTCCAAGCAGGTTTAAGTTCGGGCCATGCAATACCAATATGTTTTTCAAGTTCCTTCTCCCTTCCCGTCAGCTGCGCACACGAAAATCCGTTTCATTTTCTTCAACAGGCCTTGGTTCCAAGGAAAGCGTATCGACACGGATAAAGCCGTTCCCTCTCTTTATTCGCTCTGTCAATAAATCAATAACAGACTGATCTCCCTGCAATTCCATCGTAACCGTTCCATCTGACATATTCTTTACCCAGCCAGTAATTCCCAGTTCTCTTGCTCCCATCTGCACAAAAAGACGAAAACCCACACCCTGTACACGCCCGATTGCCTGACCATAGTACCTAACCATAAGCTACACATCCCTTCGAAGAATAGAATACGGCTCTGCCGCACGATCCATACGCACCCTTATCCTTTGCTGTGCATGGGGGGCAACAGAAATAGACTCTCCTGCCTCGTTATACATAATTTCCAATTTTTGGCGAAAAGCTTTTCCTTTCGGCTGAAATACCTCTATTTCCTGCCCAAGCTTCATATTATTTCTTTGCTCTACTGTTGCAAGCCCCGTATTTCCATCATAATCCAAAACCAGACCAACAAATTCCGAAG
Source organism: Selenomonadaceae bacterium (assembly GCA_045617105.1). GTDB lineage: Bacteria > Bacillota > Negativicutes > Selenomonadales > Selenomonadaceae > CALELM01. The sequence goes on from JAZLHW010000134.1 coordinate 30,011, forward strand.
TCTGCAAATACGAAGAATTCCCGTATATCTGGTCGTCTGCTGTCGGTTTGCCAAAATAAAACCCTGTCGTGTAGGGCCGGTGTGAGACCTTCTCCAGCTCTTCCAGCCAATCCTTGCGGATCTCAAAGCCTTCTGGGGCTTCAAAATAAGCATCGATCGCCATACGATAAGCCTTTATAACGCTTGCTGCATAGTGAACGCTCTTCATGCGTCCTTCCACCTTCAAGCTGTCTGCGCCGCTTTCTATGAGTTCTCGAATATAAGGCAGCAAGCACATATCCTTGGAATTAAAAATGTATGTCCCCCGCTCGTCTTCCAGCACTGGAAAATACTGTCCGGGACGTGTTTCTTCCATAAGATGATATTTCCATCTGCATGCCTGCGCACAGCTCCCGCGATTGGCATCCCGACCGGTAAAGTAATTACTCATAAGACAGCGTCCGGAATATGAAATGCACATTGCGCCATGCACGAACACTTCAATCTCCGCAGTGCATTTTTTGCGAATTTCCTTGATCTCATTCATGGATAATTCCCTCGCAAGCACTACACGCTTCGCACCCAGTTTTTCCCAAGCATTGACCGCTGCCCAGTTTGTTGTATTTGCCTGCGTGCTGACATGAAGCTCCATATCGGGAAATAACTCTCGTGCCATCATAAAAACGCCTATATCCGCTATCAAAACCGCATCTGCGGAAATCTCATGCAGATAAGCCAAATAATCCGGCAGCCCTTCCAAGTCCCCATTATGCGGAAAAACATTGACTGTCACATAAACCTTTTTCCCAAGGCTGTGAGCAAATGCCACGCCTTCCTTTAACTCCTCATGCGTAAAATTTCCGCCAAATGCACGGAGCCCAAAGGATTTTCCGCCTAAATATACTGCATCCGCCCCATATAAAAGTGCCATTTTCATCTTTTCAAGATTGCCGGCCGGTGCCAGTAGCTCAGGTTTTTTTCTCATTTAGCTTCTCCTCGATACAGCAAGACCGTCACCATCTTTTAAGATCTCCGTAACAAACCCTTCTGTATTCTCTACCAGTTCTATATATTCCCGCAATCGCTTCACAATGGTCTTGTACCTTCTGGGCGGCTTTTCCTTTGACCTGACATAACCACGAAAAAGCACGTTGTCTGCCAATACGGTTGCATGTTCTGACAGCAAGGGCAAAACCTTCTTGAAATAATCCACATACTGTCCTTTTGCTGCATCTATAAATACAAAATCATAGGTATCGTGAAGCGTCCCTATCAAATCTGCGGCATCCCCCACCAATACAGAGATCCTATCTGCATAAGGAGATCTCGCCAGGAATCTCCTTGCTGCCCCAGCTCGATCTTCATCAAGCTCCAACGAAACGATCTTGGCATCATCTGCTCCATCTTCCATCATCAAAAGAGCAGAATAACCGATTGCCGTACCAATCTCCAAAATATTATGCGGACAGCATTCCTTTACAATACGCTGAAACGCCTGACGGCCATTTTCATTTATAATGGGAACATGGTGCTCGAATGCATACCGCTCCATTTCCCTCAATAATTCTTCCATCATCTTACCTGATCCACGATATCCAGATGCTCTGCATAGGTATGCGAGTAATGATTATGCCCCTCTCGATCCGCCACAAAATACAAATAATCCGTAGAAGAAGGATGCAAAACTGCATCAATAGAGTCTACTCCCGGATTTGCGATCGGTCCCGGAGGAAGTCCCATGTGCTGATAAGTATTATAAGGGGAATCTACCTTCGTATCCTCAATAGAGAGATCCTCCTTCGGTGCATCCTTCAAATATTGGAAAGGAGCATCCGACTGCAAAGGCATCCCTACCTTCATCCGTTTAAAGAACACCTGAGCAATGATGGGTCTGTCTTCCGCATACCGAGCTTCTTTTTCTACCAAGGAAGCAAGCGTTATCAACTCATAAATGGACAAGCCCTTTTCCTTCGCCTCCTGCCGCATAGTCTCCGTCAAACGGCTGTCGAAGGTTTCCGCCATTACCTTTAAAATATCCTGCTCCGTCACGTCCGTACTGACGGTATACGTCGCAGGAAACAAAAAGCCTTCCGCACGATAGACAGCATTCTTGTCCTTCTCCATATAGCTGTATGGAGCAAAGTCCTTGGCAAGCTCCAAGAACTTGTGCCTGTCAACAATGCCTTCCTTTTCCAAAAGCTTGGCAATATCCAAGACACTGTAGCCCTCCGGAATCACAAACTTATATTCTGTTGTAGCACCGGAAAGCAATTTATCAAAAACTTCCTGCGGATGCATATTCGCATGAAAGGCATAACTTCCCGCTTTAAACTGCTTTTCGTATCCTTTCAGTTTTGCCATCAGCCAAAACTGATTCTTGTTCGCAATAACGCCGCGGTTTTGAAGCTCCTCGCCGATATCAGAAGATGTCATTCCAGACTGAACCTTCACATAGATAGGAATCCCGTCATTTTCTGCTGCCTGACTTTCCCACATACCAAAAAAAGCAAAAAAAGCCAGCACAAGGACAAGTAAAACACAGATAAAAATTGCGGCCCAGTGCTTCCATGTGAAACTGCCCCAAAATCTTAAAGCCTTGCACTTTTCAGATAACTTATCTTTCCATGTATCCATGTCTTGCATCGACGGAAGTTTTGGATCCAAAATAACATCTCCTCCTCATGTTTACCTCCTCATTATACGAAACTTAGACACATTTTACAAGAAAAGCAATGAGAAGATTCTTTCTCCATCAGCCTCTGTGCAAAAGAAAGTTATCTTTCAAATTTTCGCAGTGCTTTTCCGCCAAGATAGTCACATAATCTTCCCTGATATTGACCTCGTTCCTCCATTTTCCGAATGATATCATCCCGAATTTTCCACCAGCCTGTATGCCAATTTGAAAAAAGAGTATTGGCTTCCGGCGCTCTCCCTATGATCCTTTGCAGCACAACATCAGGTGACAAATGCTCCAAAAAGCAAATCACCCTCTCTTGATATTCCTCACAGCTGACCAGATTCCATGCACCTTCCTCATACTGCCGTGCCATTTCTGTCCCCTTGACGATATAGAGGGCATGAAGCTTTACTTGATTGATACGCAACGCAGAAAGCACCTTTGCATTTTCCACAACATCGATCCGATCGTCCCACGGAAGGTTCAAGATCAAATGCGCACAGGACTGCAGGTCCCAGCGTTTCAAGCAAAGAACTGCATCTATGAACTCTCCCAGCGTATGCCCCCGATGGACTCTCTGCATAGAATGATAATTTACCGTCTGCAAGCCAAGCTCCACGCAGATATCAATATTCAGCTCCTCCTTGCAGCGTGCCAGCATTTCCATGTAATCGTCATTCACGCAGTCGGGGCGTGTAGCAATATAAACTGCCGCGATATCCTCACCGCTCCCAGCCTCTCTTACATAGGACTGCAAATTTTCCAGCGGCAGATAAGTATTGCTGAAGTTTTGCAAATAAGGAATAAATTTCTTTGCCTTGTACTTCGGTACGATATGTGCCTTATTCAAAGCTATCTGTTCCGTCACCGACATATCCGCAGGTAGATTCTCATAGCCTGCACCGATCTCCCCGCAAAAGGTACAGCCCTCCCATCCCACACAGCCATCTCGATTAGGACACGTCACCGGAAGAGCTATCGGCAGTTTATAAACCTTCTCTCCGTATCTCTTCTTCAAAAAATCAGAAAAATTCCGATAAACAAAACCGTTCATGAATTCCTACCCCTCATTTTTCTGCAGGACCTTCTATTTCCATACAGACCGTCCGTCTGCCTGTAAAATCAAAAAGAACTGCCGTCTGCTTCTTCTCTTTTCGCAAAACATCATAGTCAAAAATTTCAATATGATAGTTCCCCCGAAGCTCCCGCCAGTTGGCAAACTGAAACCTCGGCAAATAATGAAGTACCTCTTTGCCTCGCCAAAATTTTGCCGTCCAAGCTTGATACGTTTCCCTGTTCCAATGCAGGCTGTCCGGTCGGATCCTTCCCTTGTCTGCCATCAGAGAATCGAACCGCAGCAAGTTATCCAAGTACTCTAAACTTTCCCCATACTGTGCTGCTGCAAATTCTGCCAAATATCCATAAAGAGACTTGACCGCATGTGCAGCACGATGGTATCCTCGCTGTTCCCAAAAATCCGTAAATTTTTGATAGAAGCGAAATGCATTTCCGTCCTCATGCCTTGCAATCAGCTCATCCATCGTATAACGGCACCGCCCTGCATTGTAATACAACTCAAATACCATCTCAAAACTGTGCAGCCATCGGATCTCCCCATAGGTCAGCCATCGGCTGCCAAGAACCTCATACGGTGCGGTATCCATATAGCGATAATCCCCGTCCTCCACCAGCTCCATCATCGCAGCACCCTTCAAAAACTTCAAGAAACCAAGCTGAAGCATATCCGGCTTTAAGGCATATACATCATGAAAGGAGCTCGCAAAGGAATCCATCCCCTCCTCTGGAAGCCCGATAATCAGATCCACATGCAAATGCATATTTTGGAAGCTCCGTATTTTTTGGATATTTTCCGTGATCCGTTCCCAGCAATTAACTCTTGCAACCTTTGCAAGTGTCAACGGATTCGTTGATTGAATACCAATCTCCAGCTGTACACGTCCCTCCGGCATACGCGCAAGAACCTCGCATACTTCCTCATCTATATGATCAACGGCGACCTCAAAATGGAAATTTGTCCGACAAGCCTCTGGTATATCCAAAATATATTTTAGGATCGGCAAAAAATGAGATTTTTTTGCATTGAATGTCCGATCCACAAACTTGACCTGCCGTACATTATGCCGTACAAAAAAATCAATTTCCGAAAAGACACGCAAAAGAGGCAAATAACGAACCCCCTGCGTTGCGCAGGAAAGACAATACTTGCAAGAAAAAGGACAGCCTCTGGAGGTCTCATAATACAAGATCCGCTCAGAAAGCAATGTGATCTCTTCCTCACGATAGGGAAAGGGAAGAATCGACAGATCAGATACCGAAGCAACCTCCCCTGCATGGATCCCGTGCGTATCCCTCCATGCAATCCCCGAAAGATCAACGTCATGTGACTTTCCCGACAGCAAATACTGCATGAGATGCAAAACCGCCTCCTCTCCCTCCCCTCGCACTACATAGGAAACCATAGGATATTCCAAGAGAAATTTTTCCGTTTCGTAGGAAACCTCTGGTCCGCCGCATAAAATTATCGTATGGGGCAGAACCTTGGGAAGCAAACGCAGCAATCGCTTCACCAGCTCTATATTCCAAATATAGCAAGCGATTCCCAAAATTGCAGGCTTTTTTTCATAGATCTCACCCAAAATATCCAAAAGCTGATGATTGATCGTCAGCTCCAATACCTCCGTATCTGCCACCTTCCTGCAAGCTTCTCTCAAATACCTGCACGAAAGCGACGTATGCGGGAATTTGGCATTCAAAGCAAGCCACACTATTTTTTTTTGCTTATTTATGGACTCCACTGTTTTTTCTAATGGATCTTTCAAAGATTCAACACCTGCTTTCGCATATTTGACTATTTAAAAGGAGTAAAAAAACTGCTAAAATATTAATAATTCGATAATCAATTATAACGCCATTGTTCAAGAAAATGCCATAAGCATTTTCCCTCCAATTTGCGTTTCAACGAAGCGGAAGATATGCTCACCGCTTGTTAAAATTTGGCTTCCCCCACTTACAACAAGCTATTGAAGAAGGGGACATCTTAGCTTCGTTATAACTCTATTTTACAAGAAAATTCCATGCTATTGCCCACAAAATTGTGGTCACATAAATAACATCATAGGAGGGATCTTCATGAAAAAGTATGTTTGCACTGTATGCGGTTATGTATTCGAAGGCGATGCTCCGCCAGAGCAATGCCCCATTTGCAAGGCACCTGCCTCCAAATTCCAGGAACAAACAGGCGAACTCGTTTTTGCAGATGCACATCATATAGGTGTTGCTAAGGGCTCGGATGAAAAGGTTATAGAAGGCCTGCGGCAGAACTTCACAGGCGAATGCACAGAGGTCGGTATGTACCTTGCCATGAGCCGCCAAGCAGACCGCGAAGGTTATCCGGAAATTGCAGAAGCTTTCAAGCGTTATGCATGGGAAGAAGCAGAGCATGCCTCAAAATTTGCTGAATTGCTCGGTGAAGTCCTGACCGACAGCACCAAGAAAAATCTTGCGATGCGAATTGATGCAGAACAAGGTGCTTGTGCCGGAAAGAAGGAGCTTGCTACCCTTGCAAAGAAGCTGGACTACGATGCTATCCATGACACAGTACATGAAATGGCAAAGGACGAGGCCCGTCACGGCTGTGGCTTCAAGGGACTTTATGACAGGTATTTCAAAGATTGACCCTTATATCTCATATCATAAAAGGGCTGTGAAAAATGATTGTTCATTTTTCACAGCCCCTTTTTGTATTTTCATATTTTTGAAAAACATTGCTCAGCAAGCTAACCTTCGTTCTCCTTTGTCAAATTCCACTTGTGCAAGGAATTTTCCATATTGCTCAGCACTTCTGACGTAATATTTCCCCTGCTTGCACGTTTAAAGATCTGTGCTGTACGGAGAATATCCTCTATATCCCGAATATAGGATTCCTCCACTTGCCGCATTGCCTCAAGGGCAGGATTCCTATTGCTCCCAGAAAAGGCTTTTTGATAGAGCTTTTTCAGATCCTTCACAGTCTTTTTCTGCGTGAGCAGCAAACCAATATTTTCCTTGGTCACATTCACAAGCACTCCATCTATTTTTTCATGAAGCTTTTCTATCTCTGCAAGATGCTCCTTTGCCTTTTCAAGCAGCTTCCTATCTGCTGCCAGCCGTTCTCTTTCCTGCTCTTTCCCCATTTGCGTGATAGAATCATTTTCTTTGTGGTCATGCCCACAGGCACAAGAGCCACCCTGTTTCATTTTCATACTCCCTTCCCCTCATGCAGTATCCCGCTTGCAAGCTTCCCATATCTCTCCTCCAGTGCTTTCATATAACCTTTCACATCCATGAGAGCGGAGCTTTCTATCTTTCCCCGCAGGGCTTTCTGCATATTCTGCAAGCGTTCCTCGTCCCTTGCCAAGGAAACTGCCTTTTCTATATATTCTTCTATCGTATTTGCGATGAGTTCCCCACCGTCTGCCGCCTGCAAGATACTTGCACCAAATCGAGAACCATAGCGGCTGCCGCACAGTGTCACAACAGGCGTTCCTGCGTAAAGAGCCGCCGCCGTCATGCCTCCGCCGGGATAAGGCGATGTGTCCAACAAGATATCCACAAGCCCAAGGTCATTCATGTAATCCTTCGATGCCATCCGTACCTGCACAGCAGCTCCCAGTCCCGCAGCTTCCACTCTCTTTTCTATCGCCTGGATTCTCGCTGGCAGGCACATCGTATCCTGCAAAACAAGCCTGCTTTTCGGAACACGTTCCACGATTCGTTTCCATGCCTGAAGCATACTGTCCGTAATCTTCATGAAATTGCAGAAGCAGCCAAAATAAACAGACTGCCCTGAAAGCCTTGGCAAACGGCGAAATGCCTTCATCTCCTCCGTTGGCTGCCAGCAAAAAGCATGCGGCAGTTCCAGCATTTGCTCCACAAACCTATCCTTTGCGCCCTGCGGAGCCAACACAGAATCTGAAAACAAATAGTCCACCTTAGAAATCCCTACCGTATCAAACCAGCCAACAGCACAAACCTGCACCTTTGCAGGACGATACGCAAGCACAGATAATGTCATGCCGCCAGATGCATGACCGCAAAGATCCACAAGAATGTCAATTCCATCCTCCTGTATTCTGCCTGCTACTTCCTCAAAATTCAATCCATCAAATGCACGCCAGCCGTCCACAAACTCCGCTATTCTCTGGGAACGAGTATCCATGCCCTGCTCCATGCTGTAGCAAAAAACTTCAAACCTCTCCCTATCATAGTGCAGAAGCATGGCATCTGTAAACCTTGCCACAGATTGCTCCAAAAAATTTACTGCTAAATAACCGACACGAATTTTCTCATGCGAGACCTTCCCCACAGGCAGAAGCTGCTCCGTGTCTTGATAAAGCATTCCGCAGTTGAGATGCTCTTGATAAAGCACAGCGTCCGCAATGCCCTCCAAGTAATGAAGTGCAAATAAATAATTAGAAAAGTGCTGCCTCTGGCTTCGCAGGAATCTATCACACTGTGCCGCCTGAAAATATGCCTGTGCAGCTCCTTCCGCATCGCCAAGATCATGGAAACATGCCCCAAAAAGCTCATGCATCCTCCATGCGTCCTGCTCCAAAAACTGCTCCGAGGCACGCTCCTTAAATTCCTTCAAAGAGTCAAATGCCTTCTCCGTCTTGCCAGATGCCAAAAGCTCTTGTATATGCTCCAGTGTCTCTTTTTCATCTTCCTTCATGGAAGTTCACTCCCTCTGTCCTTCTCAGCCATTCCGCAGCGTAAAGTATGCAATTTCCGGCGGACACCCGATCCTGCACGGGAACCAGCTCCCATTGCCGCTATGGACATATCCATAGGAATCCCCGATCCTCACCATGCCCCTCGTATACTTGAAAGCCGGAAACAGCGGCATTCCAAATATGCCGAACTGCGCCCCATGCGTATGTCCGGAAAGTGTCAGTTCGATTCCTGCTGCCGCCGCATCATCTATGAAATCGGGGTGATGTGCCAAAAGGATCTTCACCGAATCCGCCGGCACATCTCGCAAGGTCTCTCGCATAAAAGCCCTTTCATCCTCTTGAAAATGATCCCTCCGCATAGGATAATCCGCCCCCAAAACGACCAATGGGCATTTCCCCTCCACAGCAACAGCCGCCTCATTTGCCAAAACATGGATCCGCGTTTCCTTCAGCATAGCACGAATCTTTTCTATTCCCCGCATGTGTTCATGATTGCCATAGCAATACCAGATCCCATACGGAAACGAACCAACGAAGCTGTCCAAAAGCATTGCCGCCTCTTGGTTCATCAAAACATCATCGAAAAGGTCGCCCGTAATCACAAGCATATCCGGCTTTCCCGCTGCCGTTTTCTTGAGCAAGGATCCTAGCTTTTCCACAGTAAAAAACATACCCAAATGAATATCGCTGAGCTGTGCCACACGAAATCCTTTCAAGCCGGCAGGAAGATTTTTCACAGGAATCTGATATTCCCGTTCCACTGTTTCATCCTTTTCATAAAAGCTCCCATAGCCTGCCGCCCCTGCAGCCGCTATCGGATAAGCTGCCGCACACTTCAAAAGCTTTCTCCTGCTCATGTCAAATGGGACAGATGAACCTGCAAACTGCCGCCAGATCCATCGAAGCAGTACCGCAGCATAAACGATACCCACAAAAAGTATCTGGCTTACCAAAAGAAAGACCACCACATGCATCAAATATCCAAGCCAAGAAAATTCATGAAACAAAAACCAGCCGCCTAAAAGAAATACACCCTCCAGTGCATTCGCCAGCAAAATTCCTTTGCCAACATACTTGCGCCTTCTCTCCTCCATAAAATAAGCCAGCCCTCGATAGCTCAAAAAAGCCAGCAAAAGCAGCCAAGCCAATACAATAAGCATAAATAGCTTCAAAACCAACACTCCCGTTCCCTGTGCTCATTGCCGTATCCAAAATGATACAAAAACAACGATATTTATGAAAAACATCTTCCCTATTCACTTAGAATTTCGTACATTTTATCATTATTCCCATTGCTTTTGCAACGCAAAAAAGTGCAAAGCCGCAGCCATGCACTTTTATTTGCAAACTTTTAAATTCTGTTCCTCATAGATAATGGCGGATTCTTTATGGAGTAAACAAGAGGAGGCATATCTCCCTTTTCATTGAGACGCTGACAAAGGAAAAAACTTGCTGACGCAAGTTTTTCACATAATAGCATTTCAACGAAGCGGGAGATATGCTCACCGCTTGTTAAAATTTGATTTCCCCCACTTACAACAAGCTGTTGAAGAAGGGGACATCTTTAGCTTCGTTATTGTGATTGGTGCAAAAGCAGATTCTGAGGTTTATCAGTTAGCGGAAGATTGGCTGCATCAGCAAATGGAAAAAATGAATTTGCAACAAGAACGGAGTTCGATGTACCGCTCATAACCTGCACTGGGAGGGATGGCACCACTCTATGCATGCATCTTCCTCTTGCCTTTCTCTATGAGATATACTAACATTCTATCAGAAACAAGGAAGAAGAATGCATGCCTGAAGAATATGGAAGACGGAAACCTTTTGGACGGTCTTGGGGAAACGGTAATGATGGGAAATTTGAAGAAAAATCAATAACATTTAAGGAGGGTGCTATATGGCAAAGTTTTATCCTACCATTGACAAGAATTTTCACAGCAGTGATGGAGAACAGCTGGTCTATACTGCCTTGCAGAAAGGGCTTTCTGACCAGTACACAGTATTTCATTCCTTCGTTTGGCTTGGAAACGAAAAGCAACGGCGCAGCGAAGGCGAAGCAGATTTTGTTATCCTGCATCCATCACTTGGTATCCTTTCCATCGAAGTCAAAGCAGGAGGAATTGCCTACCGTGAAGGCAACTGGATACAGATCAACCGTTACACGAAAGAGGAAAAAGTAATTGACCCCTTGGGGCAAGCGGCAGAAAGCCAGCACCACATCATCAATCTGCTCCGCAAGCGGCTGCCAAACCTGCCTATGTACCCCATCGTCGGCCGTGCGGCTTGGTTCACATCCGTAGTATTGGACAGGAAGCTTCCCCTGCCTCCTTCCGCAGCACCTGCCATTTTGCTTGATGAAACCAACTTGGATCATCCGGAAGAAGGGATCAAAACGGCATTTGCTTTTTGGAAGAAAAACCTGAATGCCGGAAAGACGGAACTATCTCCCGCTCAGTTTGCTCAAGTAACAGATGCCCTCATGCCCAGTTTCCGTATAGCTCCGGCAATCAGCAGCATCATCAGGGAGAACAGCGAGCATTATGTCCGCATGACAAACCAGCAAGCGGCCATTTTGGAATTTTTAGGAGAACAACCCACTGCCGCCATACATGGTCCGGCAGGTACAGGAAAAACCCTTCTCGCCGTAGAAAAGGCTCGAAGCCTATCACGCTTGGGAAAGAAAACGCTGTACCTTTGCTTCAATGAATTTCTGTTGGAATCCCTGCGAAAAGCCCATCCCAACGACAAATGCATCACCTTTCACAATGTCCGCACCCTTGGGCAGGAAATTCTTGGACGAGAGGATATTCCCATTGATAAAATCGTAGCCGCATTTGAAGAATACCTTGACACGGAATACGATGACAGCCTATGGCCTTATCCCAATATCATTATAGACGAGGCGCAAGACCTCTCCGATACGCTCCTTGAACACCTGTCTTATCTCATGGACATTTCCGGCGGTGTTTTCTATACCTTCTATGACCGCAACCAAGCCATTATGAAGAAAGAACCGTCTAAGTGGATCGATGAACACGCCGACTGCCGACTGGTGCTTTACCGCAACTGCCGCAATACTTCAGAAATTGCGCAACTTATCAGTGGCTTAGTGCCAGTGAGGGAGGATAGCTATATCAACGATATTCACGGGAACAAACCAAAAAGCTTTGTATACAAGAACGGAAAAGAACTTCAATCCATTGCCGCCAACTTCGTCAAAGATATGATGAAAAACGGTCTTAAAGTTGAGGATATTGCCATTCTCAGCATACATCGCACAGAGACAAATCCGCTCCATGAAATTGCTGCCTTGGCTGGAATCCCCCTTTCCGAAAAAAGAGAACCTAACAAGGTATGGTTTACTTCTATTCGCAAATTCAAGGGATTGGAGGCTCAGGCTGTTCTCATTGTGGATTTCCGCTTTAGCGAAATAGACAGCGAACTTAGCAGACGTATTTTCTATGTTGGCTGTTCACGAGCAAATGCGTATTTGCAAGCGGCACTTTTTAAGGATACCGAAAAAATAAAAGATGCCGAGCTCTTGAAAAAACTTGGCATCCGACCTTGATATACAGCCATGCAGGTTATCCACAGTAACCTTCTCCGTTCACAGTCCATCCAGAAATTATCCTCTACCACATAGCCAAGAATCCGATACGGCAATCATCTCCACCGCACCGGATTCTTTTTTATCGCCAATATGAGAAAATTTGACCTCATGCACTTCAAGACTTCACGCCATTCAGCACGATTCCTCATCGCTCTCAAGCTTCGCCAGAGCCTTCACGCCAAACAGAGCCTTGATTCTTCCTCGTGCCTGTGCCTTGATATCCTCTGTAATGTACATCTGTGCCAAGAGAAGCGCCACACCGATTGCCGCAGCATCGTCAGTATAACCAACAACAGGCGCTAAATCAGGAATGAAATCAATGGGCGAAATCAAATATCCCAAAGCGCCATAGATACCAGCCTTGACCTTCATAGGGCAATCCGGCGATTGGGCAACGTAATACAACTGCAATGCCTTGTAGACGAGCGTGATTCCAATAGATGCCACGTTGCCTTTTATCTTATCCCACAGCCCGTCATCGGAGTATTCCTTGGCATATTCCCCCATATCAACATCACGAAAATCTTCTTCACTGACCTTTTCAAACGCATTCATACATCCATACCTCCTATACTTATCTCCAAATATCATATCGTAATATGACAAAGAACAATTTCGTACCTTTTTATCCCTGCTTATCCTCTGACCCAAA